>JAHBWT010000021.1 GCA_019636815.1 Nitrospira sp. | reverse complement strand
GATGTCCTTCCTCGTGCGCTCAAGATTCACCATCTTGCGATCGTGCAACCCACCTTCTCGGAGTATGCGAGGTCCATGGCGCGCGCCGGAGGGTGGGTCACCACCGTCTCCGCGAAGCGAAGGGAACAGTACGCGCAACCGATTGAGGGCCTCTGTCATCTGTTGGAGAAACGAGGCGGGAACTCCGATCCCATCGACGGAGTCCTGCTGTGCAATCCCAATAGCCCGACCGGGCAAGCATGCACCGTCGAGGATCTCTTGCGATTGGCCGACATCGCGCGACGGCGGGGGATGTGGGTCATCATTGATGAGGCATTTGCCGATTATTGCTCGGACAGGTCGTTTCTTCCCTCGGCTGCCTCGTGGTCGCGTGTCGTGGTGTTGCGGAGCTTGACCAAGTTTTATGCATTACCCGGGCTTCGGGTCGGGTATGCCGTCGCAAAACCTGCCGCGATCGAAGCGCTCCGTCGGCTGATGCCGCCGTGGTCGGTGAATGTCATGGGACAGATGGCGGCTGTGGCGGCGGTAAATGATTCGACCTATGCGCGGAAGAGTGTTCGGTTCATGGCCAGAGAACGAGAGCGGTTCGGATCAATGCTGGCTGCCCTCCCGAGTTGTGTGGTCATGCCCACGTACGCCAATTACTTCCTTATGGAATTACCACGTGGATGGCGTTCGCGTGAAATGGCCGAACAGTTGCGGGTCGAAGGGCTGTTGGTTCGTGATTGTTCATCCGTCCCTGGGATGAACTCCCGTTCCATCCGATTGGCCGTACGCTCTCGAAGCGAGAATGACCGGCTCATCCAAACCTTGTCGAAGCTGCTTTGCAAAGAAGAGTTGCGATGAAGGGAACGTCGACACGCGTTCATACCCGGTATCAAGTGATTGGCCGCACGCTTGTGATCAGCCTCGGAAGCCGAAGGCGTGTGCTGTCGTCTGCCCCGCAGGGCGGAGGATTCAGCTCGGCTTCCTACATTATCAATCACCAAGTTGAATCGAGGCCTGGTTCGAACGGGCGCTTTCCCGACCCGGCTCGCTATCTGCGAAAACTGGCTTCTCAACTGAGGGTCACTACGGACACCATCGGACTCATGACCGCGGTCTCGATGACACAATTGGTTATGGCTCGAGCTTCTGTGGAACGGCTCTGGGTGGAGTGTTTTGCCACCGTTGGAGTGACGAATGCAGTCCGGGCCGGAGACTGGCCGCTGCGCCACGTTCATCGAATGGAGACACTTATACCCGGAACGATCAATCTCATCATCGTCACGAACGGGAGTCTTTCAGGCGCCGCCATGGTCGGCGCAGTGCAGGTCGCCACAGAAGCCAAGACCGGTGTCCTGCGAGATCGCGGGGTGCCGACCTGGAACGGTGAATCCGGCGCGACCGGGACAGGTACGGATGCGGTCGTGATTGCGTGTCGATTGCGCGGGATGGGACCGTCGCATGTCTATAGTGGAACTCATACGATCATGGGTACGTTGGTCGGACGAGTCGTTGCCGACTGTGTCACTCGCGGCTTAGCGAAGGCGAAGGTTTGGCAGGAGTTACATCAATGACGGCGCGGGCACTTGCGGTTCTTGGAACCGGATCGGATGTTGGCAAAAGTCTGATCACAGCGGGAATCTGCCGACTGCTGCACCGTACCGGGGTGCGAGTGGCTCCGTTCAAAGCTCAGAATATGTCCCTGAATTCGTTCGCGACTCCTGATGGTCGTGAAATCGGAAGAGCCCAAGCCTTGCAGGCCGAAGCCTGTGGGATTCCTCCACACGTCGATATGAACCCAATTCTCCTGAAGCCTGAATCGGACAATCGATCCCAAGTCGTGGTGCTTGGCGAGGTATTCGGAAAACAGGACGCGAAGACCTATTTCGATAGTCGACGAACACTCTGGTCCGTAGTGACTGCGAGTTACAGGCGACTGGCGAGTCAGTACGAGATGATTGTGATTGAAGGAGCCGGCAGCGCGGCAGAGGTGAACCTCAGGCAGCAGGATCTTGTCAACTGGCCCGTCGTCACATTGGCAAACGCGCAGGTCCTGTTAGTCGCCGATATCGACCGAGGCGGTGTCTTTGCTCAAGTCATTGGAACTCTTGATCTGTTGGAACCGGCTGAACGCGCCCGGGTGCGTGGCATCATCGTCAATAGGTTCAGGGGTGATGCCGCACTATTCGCCGATGGGGTGCAGTTCTTGGAAGCTCGGACTGGGATCCCGGTGTTGGGCGTGGTGCCTTTCCTTTACGACCTGAATCTGGACCAAGAAGACAGTTTGGATCTGACCTGCTACCGACAGAAGAATTTTACGTCCGACCGAATCAACGTTGCCATCATTCTTTTACCCCACATGAGCAACTTTACCGATTTTAACGCATTGGCAGCTGAAGACGATGTGGCGTTGAAATATGTAAGCTCCCCTGCGGCTCTCAATGACCCCGATATCGTCATCATTCCCGGGAGCAAGAATACCCTAGCCGATCTCTCCTACTTGAAGGAACAGGGATATCCACCTGCGTTGCAGGACCACGTCGATGGTCGCCAAGAGCTTGTCGGGATCTGTGGCGGCTATCAAATGCTCGGGCAAACGATCTCGGACCCCTATACAGTAGAACAAGGGGGGATGAGCTGTGGGCTAGGCTACTTACAGGTTGAGACTGAGCTCAGGCAAACAAAGCGCACGGCACAGGTGGAAGCCAAGCCCGTAGATACACTTGTGCATGATCAGAGCACCATTCGTGGCTATCAGATTCATATGGGCGTCACTGTGCGTACGAACGAATACCCATGTTTTAAACTGCAACGTTGCCTCGCCCAGATTGAAGGAGACCATCCCTTGGCGTCCATGACAGAGGAAGAGTGTGACGGGGCGATTCGTGAGGATGGTCTCGTGTGGGGGACATACATCCATGGAGTCTTTGATGAGCCTCGCTTTCGCCGTGCCTGGATCAATCGTGCTCGTGTAAGGAAAGGGCTGCCACCTCTTGACTGTTGTGTCTCAAAGTCGGTTTCCTCTCGATTGCAGGGTGAACTTGATCGGTGGGCTGATCACCTTTTCAAGAACATCGATCTCTCTTGTCTTCTCCGATAAAGTCGTTTTTCCGACAGCTTTCATACGGTTTCCCATCGGTTTTGGACAGGTGTCGACATCTACCATGTCCGAAGGGGATGTCGATATGTATCGTTTTCCTTGCCAACCATCAACAAGTCGCTACACTACATGAGACTAGAACGAATCGCTTTGCGAGGATAAGGAGAACTGCCTTTACAAGAGGGAGAGGACCGGGTTTATGAGCAAAATCATGGTTGTTGACGACTCGTACGCAGAGCTGCAACTGATCGAGTCCTATCTAAAGGCTGCCCAACATACTGTTGTATCGTTCTCAACCGCGGATGGGCTGGAGGACAAGATCGTCACGGAAAAACCGGATCTTATCGTTCTGGATGTGGTGATGCCAGGACGGAATGGATTTCAAGTATGCAGAGATTTGAAAACCGATGCTCGATTCAAGAGCATCCCGATCGTGCTCTGCACCTCAAAGGGGCAGGAAAGCGACAAGTTCTGGGGACAACAACAGGGGGCCAACGGTCATGTGGTGAAACCGTTCAAGTCGGAGGATCTGTTGCACGCTGTGAAACTCGCATTGAGCTGAGAGCGCCGATTTTACTTGGGCAACGAGCGATGATTTCCATGGGTGAGTTACCCCTGCTTCATTCAGATTCGATTCCGGAACAGCCCAAATCCACCGATGCCTTGCGAGTGTGTCTGATCAAATTGGGTCAAGAAAGGTTCGCCATCGACTTACGCCAAGTCCGCGAAGTCTTCGAACCCGAGTCGGTCACACCTGTGCCGGGAATGCCGGATGTGCTAGTCGGTGTCACGAATCTACGCGGAACCATCATTCCCCTTGCAGATGTGAGGAGAGCGTTGGGCGTATCCGCGTCCGCCATGCCCAAATATGCGGTGGTTGTCCGTCATGGCACTCACCAGGTCGGTATTCTAGTGGAAGATGTACCCACAATCCGCATCATCCATTCGCATGATCTGATGGCACCCTCGGCGTATCCCACGGCCAAGCGCCACCCTATGATTTCTCTGCTCTTCAAAACCGAGAGCAAACCGAGCGCCATATTGGAAATGTCGCGACTGTTGTCGTCCATAGAGGAGACGGCTACCGGTCAGAGCTTATAACACACGCGGGAAAGCGTTTATGTCGACACGGATAAGTCCGATCACGAGTCGCGAGCAGGAGGACAATCATGGCGGAGTTTAGGAAAACCTGGAAACGGTCGCCTCGTGCTTGGTTTAAGAACCTAAAAGCGCTGCATAAAATCCTTCTAGGGTTTTCCGCCATCGTGGTCGGCATGATGGCAATTGGTTTCATCGGTTTGATGGGGCTGACTACCCTGACGAGCCAGCTGCGTTCCATTTATGATGAATCCACGGTAGGCGTCTCGCAAGTCGCGGTCAGCAGCACCTACCTCAGTCTCTATCACAATGCGTTGTTGAGTGCGGCGGACCAGAAAGACAAGGAAGCCTTTGACGACGCCATCATCCCCCTTGCCGAATTGAAGCGGCGCACCATGGCGCCGCTTGAGGCGTATCGACCATCCGCAACACACGAAACCGTGGATGGCCGTCGCGACGGACAAGAATTGGACGTCCTTCTTTTTACGCTGAGAGAATATTTCGCATCCGCGGAAATCACCGTGGGAGCGTTGAACGACAGCTTTGACCCCTCGCTTTCGGACGAGCAACGGCAGTCGATGAGGGAGTTAGGGACCACGGTGCTGTCCACGGAAGTGGCGTTGTGGCATGGCCGATCAACATGGCGCTTCCAATGGGTCGCGCAACTCATTCGAGACCTGGCCAGTGAATTGAATGAGAGCGGGCAGCGCATGGCCGTCTATCTCACGAATGTCATGCTTGGCGGAGCAGGCGTGGCCCTGCTCTTGGCCATCGCGATCGGATACTTCCTCGCGCGCAGCATTGTGAGAGACATCATCCATGTGGCCGATGTCGCGACACAGGCCGCCGCAGGCAACCTGCAGGCTCGCGCAAGTCTGGAAAGCGACGACGAAGTCGGTCATATGGCCAAGGCGTTCAACATCATGTTGGATCGGATCACCGTTCTCGTCTCGACGGAAGAAGAGCGGGACAGGATGCAAAAACAACTCATGCAATTCCTCGTGTTGGTGTCCGATGTTGGGAAAGGCGATTTGACGAAGCGCGGTGAAGTGACGGCCGACATGTTTGGAAACCTGGCGGACGGATTCAACCTCATGATCCAGCGCTTTTCACAGTTGATGAAACAAGTGCGCCAAGCCGCAGAACGTGTCCATACGGCGGCGAGCAAATTGAAAGACAATGCCGGACAAATGGCCGGAACCGCCAGACATCAAGCGGAGGAATCCATCAAGGCGCTCAGCGCAGTCGAACAGTTAGCGTCATCGATGCACCAAGTGACGGACACCGCCGGAGCATCTTCTGAAGCGGCCCGCCAGGTTTTGAAGGCCACTGAAGACGGCCGACTTGCGGTGCAACAAACCGTCCAAGACATGCAGCGCATTCAATTGGCGGTTCAACGAATGTCGAAACAAGTCAAGGGGCTCGGTGACCGTTCATTGGAAATTTCACAAATCGTTTCCACGATTCGGGATATCGCCAACCAGACCAATCTCTTGGCTCTCAACGCTGCGATCGAGGCCGCTGGGGCCGGTGAGGCCGGAGCACGCTTCGCCGTGGTCGCTGAACAAGTGCGGAAGCTCGCGGAGAGCTCGACGCAGGCCACGCGTGAGATCGCAGATCTGGTGAAAGTTATCCAGAGCGAAACGCAGCACGCGGTCGTGGCCATGGAACATGAAACTCAGGCGGTCGAGGATGGATCGGCTTCAGCTTTGCGCACAGGTGACGTGTTCAAGGAAATTTCGACCATCGCGCAACGGTCTGCCGAACTGGCTCAAAGCATCGCGGCGGCGGCGGTGGACCAAACCGTTTCAACCGATCAGGTGGGACGTTCGATCAAGGACTTTACCGGAGGCGCCGTGGCGACGCAAAAGGCCACAGACTCGGCGCGTGCGACGGTAGAGGATATGGCGACGCTAGCTGAAGGTCTGACCACTTCGGTGTCACAGTTCAAGCTGACCTGAGAATCCCCCCTCATCCACTGAGCGAAGAGAGCATTCTGGCGCCAAGAGGGATTGATGAGTTCGGAGTTCGACAGGCAGAACCTCATCAGCATTTTTGTCCTCGAAGCATCGGATGGGCTGGATGCCCTGACGAAGGCGTTGCATCCTCCCAACGGGGCAATTCCCACTCCTCAGGAACTGTCTGACCAATACATCGTCGCCCATCGTATTTCCGGAGCCGCCGCCCTCTATGGCTTCAGCGGAGTTGCTCAGCTCGCTGAATACTTGGAGACTTTGCTGGAACAAGCCACGCCGACTCCCGCTGCGCAATGGGGCGGAGCGGTCGACGTCATGCGGAATATTGCGCAACGCCTTCAGGTCATCGTTCGCGTCATCGGGCAAGGCGGCGTTGAGGATGCGGAGGCCGTAGAACGCTGTTGGGCTTCGATCAAACAACAAGAAGGAGAGAAAACAGACACCTCGGCAACGTCTATCATTACGACTGAAGAGTACGTGCATCCCGGACTGGATGCCGAAATCTTATCGTATTTCATTCCAGAAGCTGAGGAGTATCTCGGCGCTATCGATGGATTGATCCGCCTCCTGAGAAACAAGCGGGATGATGAGGATTCAATATTTCGGCTGTTTCGTACGGCGCATACGTTAAAAGGCTCGGCGTACACCGTAGGCTTCCGTGTGATCGGCGACGTTGCGCATCCGATGGAAGATTGCATGGTCGCGGTCCACGACAAGCGTTGCCCTCTCAGTGATGGCCTCCTTGACCTGTTGACGAGTGCGGCAGAATTGATCCGACTCATTCTGCGAAGAGACTCGGCGGACGTGCCGCAACTGCAACACGATGTGCCGGTTCTTGTGCAACGACTGACTCAAATATGTGAGAGTGCCATCGTGGTCGCTTCGGAAGAGGCCGTGCCTCCGAGTACTGAAGCGGGCGGTTTAAGCTCGGATCAGAGCGAGGCCGTTGTCAGTATAGAAATGCCCGTCACGGACTTGCCCGATGAATACTTGATCCCGGATCTCGATCCGGAAGTACAGTCTTACTTCGTTCCTGAAACCCAAGAATATCTTGAGCTATTGGAGGCGGATCTCTTGAGGTTGGAGAAGGACCCTCAAGACAGGGAATTGATCAACCAGCTCTTTCGCACCGCGCATACCCTGAAAGGATCCGCGTATACCGTAGGGATTCGATCTATAGGCGATCTCGTCCATTATGTTGAGGACTTCATGGGAGCGGTACGGGACGGTCGTCTCAACGTGTCGTCCGCTCATACGGATCTGATGTTACGAGCAATCGATGTCATCCGGATCCTGATGCGGAGAGATCACAGCGTGGTCGTCGAGACGCGGCAACGGTTCCACGCGGCGCGTTCGGAACTGAAAAGATTGGAACAAGGTACACCCGTTGAGTCGACCTTGGCACCGGGCTCGGCTGATGTGTCCGAGGGTGTCGCTCTCTCACAAAGTCGACAAGATGATCTTCATTCTCAGGGCAAACCTCAGGATGCGAAGGCTGCTGAAGATCACGAGGTTATTCGTGTCAGCCATGCGCGATTAGAGCGACTCATGAACCTCGTCGGAGATTTGGTCACAGGACGCGGCCGATTAGAACAACGGCTGCAGGGCTTGGAGCAATTGTCGCGACAGGTCTTGGCATTCAACAGCCGTTTGGTGGATTCGATCCAATCCTTTGCCGACAAACATACATTTACTTATCAGGAAGCTCCGAGCAGCTCGACAGCGCCCGCGGGGCAAGGACTCCCCCTACTCGGCGATTTTGGCAACCTCGAGCTGGACAAGTACGACGATTTCAATATCTTGGCTCGTCGCATCGGCGAAGTCACCGCCGATATCGGTGAGTCGATGGCCCAGTTGGATGGATCCATCAAGAACGCCCAGAACGAGATGACTCAACTGCAACATTTGACGCTGTTGATGCGAGACGAAATCGCCCGGGCCCGCATGGTTCCAATCGGTACATCGTTCACCAGGTTTCGTCGAGCGGTCAGAGAAATCGCCCGAGCCTCAAACAAAGAAGTGTCCCTCGTCACCTCGGGTGAGCAGACGGAAGTTGACACCGGGATCGTGGAACGATTGGTGGATCCTTTGGTGCATTTGGTGAGAAACGCCGTGTATCACGGTATCGAACCGGCGGCTGACCGAATCGCAAAGGGCAAACCAGCCGTCGGAACTGTCTCTCTCCACGCAACCCATCGGGGAAATTCGATCATCATCGCAGTGGAGGACGATGGAACCGGGTTAGATTTGGAAAAAATACGAGCCAAAGCCTCCAAGATGGAACTTGCTCCAGCACACCAGATCCAAGCCGTGTCTGATACGGACGTTCTTCAGATGATTTTTTTACCCGGTTTTTCCACGGCCGACAAGATAGGGGATCAAGCAGGTCGAGGCGTAGGATTGGATGTGGTCAAACGAGCCATCGAAGGCATGAACGGGCATATCGACGTGGACTCTGAACCCGGCGTTGGCACCAAATTTACCCTGAATCTCCCCCTCACGCTCCTCATTGCCACCGCACTGCTCGTGCGAGTGGGTACCGACCGATATGCCATCCCGTTGTTGAGTATCCAAGAAGTCACGATGCCGACGCCTTCTTCGATGCGAGAGGATGGTGGGCGTACATTCTTACAGGTCGACGACAAACTTATTGAAGTGCAATCCCTCCATCACATTCTCCATCGAGAATCAGGGAGCATCGTGTGGACCATGCCGGTGGTGATCGTTCGGACGGCCGGAGCCTCGATGGGACTGGCGGTTGATGAATTGTTGGGCCGTCAAGAGATCGTCATGAAGCCGCTAGGATCACTCCAATCTCTGAACCAATCCTTTTTCGGAGGCGCGACCATTGATCCAGAAGGACGTGTTGTTCTTGTGATCGATCCAAGCCGTTTGACGCCGAGAGACAAGAAGGAATCCGGTGCACGCAGCGTCTTGGTCAAGGCCCACCCTCTGCCGGGACAGCCCGTGCAACGTGCGTCGGTGAATGATCCGAATGAGCCGCGGCTGCTGTTGATAGATGATTCGTTGAGCATCCGCAAGTTTCTCGGAAGAATGCTGGAGTCTGCTGGATATCCGTTCGACACAGCGGTCGACGGCGAAGACGGACTCCGAAAGACCTCGACGACCAATTACCGGATGATCCTCACCGATCTCGAAATGCCAAAACTCAACGGATTCGAAGTCATTCAAGCGCTCAGAAGTCGTCCGGAAACCCGACATACACCGGTCGTGGTCATGACGACAAGGGCTCGAGACAAACATCGGCAGATGGCATTGAATCTCGGCGCGAATTCGTATATTCCCAAACCGGTGGAAGAACGGATGTTGTTGCATGAGGTTGAGCAGTGGCTTGGAAAGGCTCCGGCTTTACGCAAGTAACTTGGTCGAAATACTCGTATCATTTGACGAAATCGGATTTGTTACAGAGAATGGGTGGAAAGATTGTGGTATAGGCACCTGGGAATCGATGACGGGAACCTCGTCGCCAGCTTCTCCATCGCGGTTTCTCATCGTGACATTGGAGGGACGGTATCTAGCGTTAGATGCCGAATCGATTGGTGGGTTGTTGACTCTTGAAGAAGCCGGACGCGTCACCAATCCCATCCTGCATGGCATGGAGTACAGAGCAGTCGATCTAGCCGATCGACTGAGCGTGTCGCATGATTGGAATGGAGCGGATGCACGCGTCATACTGCTTTCTGAGCACGGAGTGCGTGGGAGTATCCGAGTCACCACTGTGGAGGGCTTTCTTGAACTCCAGCCGTCTCAAATCTTGCCGCTTCCGATGCAGTTCCGTGGACCGGAACGGCATTGGTATCGAGGCATGATCCTATTCGAACAAAGCATTGCACTCATCCTCAATCCAACTTGGATTCTCGGGGAGCATGCCGAGTCCAATGCCGGTCATGAGCCGGGAACCCCTCGTTCTTCGATGGGTGCTTGGGACAGTGCCGCACGTGAGGGGCGAACATGCTGAGGAGGGGGGGAAAACAGCAGAGACAAGCCACGCATCCATCGTGGATGCTTTTGGTCTTTTCAGTTGGTGGCAGGCGCTTGGCGGTGAAGACATCAGAAGTCGCGGGCATTTCTCACTGGAATTCGCCCATTCCGGTCGGCAGCCGCACCCCTTTCATTACGGCGGTTGTTCGTCAGAATCAGGCCGTTCTCCCAGTGTTCGATTTGGCTTCAGCTCTGCATCTTTGTGTGGAGGGAAGGAACCCCTTGTGCCTCAGGATAAAGCACCCTTTGGGAGATATGGTGATGTGTATCGATGAGGAGATGCCGATCCTTCAGACGTTAGAACCTGCGGCGATCCAGACCTATCGAGAAAAAGATATGCCAACCGAAGGAAGTTATACCAGCGGGCTGGATGAGATACCGATTCTGTCAATCGCGCAGCTCGGATCGTGCATGGAGTGATTCCTCAAGATACGGAGAAAGATGAAAGGTGCGGGCATGCCGAAGATTCTCATAGCCGATGACAGCATCGCTGTTCGAAAAGTAGCCGAACGACTGTTAACCGAGGCGGGACTCGGTGTCACGCTCGCGGCAAACGGCGAAGAAGCGTTGGCCTATTTGGCAAAAGAGCGGCCGGATCTCATCGTCTCCGACGTGATTATGCCCGATAGGAGCGGGTATGAAGTCTGCGCGTTTGTCAGAGGAAATCCCACCCTCGCAACAACTCCCGTGCTTTTGATCTCCGGCATCGTGAATGATGAAGTGACCAGGCAGGCTGAGTCCTGTCGGGCGGATGGTGTATTGAAAAAACCGTTCCAGGGTACATCGTTGAAAGATCGTGTACTCGAACTGATCGCAAAACAGCAGGAAGTGCCGCCAGAGCATGCCCCAGCGAGTCAATCGGCATCAGATCAAACGGCAATATCTGTTGAAAGAGTTCCCCCGATATCGAACCGCGAGCACGACAGCATGCAGCAGGACGTCGGTACGCTCAAGGAGATGGAACAGCAGCTTCAGACAGAACGAGCGCGATCAGAAGATTTGACTAAACGGCTGTCCGAAGCAATAGAGCAGCTAGGAAGAGCCACGGAGATTGAAGCACAGTTGGCCACCGAACGTCAGCGTGCCAGCGAGCTTGAAACAAAAGTCACGACGCTTGAGCTCCAGGTCTTGAGAGTTCCAGAGCTGGAAGCGGCGCTTAAGACAGAGCAGGATCGAGTAGAAACGTTCAAGGAAGAGGTTCTCGCTGTGCAGAAGACGTCAGGACGCATTGCGGAATTGGAATCTGCGCTCAATGCGGAACGGGAGGCCGCCGAGCAGCTGGTCCAACAGATTACTGATTTGGAAAAGACTTCAGCAAGGGCTCAAGATGCAGAAGAGCGACTCCTTGGTGAGCAACAACAAGTGGCTGAACTCCAGCAGCGAGTCAAGATGCTGGAAACCGAACTCACGGCTGAACGGCAGAAACACACCGAAACAACAGGCCGATTGCAGGAGGTGGAGAAAACCGGGACGAAAGTTCAGGAATTGGAAGGTCTTCTCGTGGCCGAACGTGATCGTAACGGAGTCCTTTCCCGGCGGGTTGTGGAAACTGAGCAGGCGGCTGAAAATGCGACAAGACGGCTTGAAGAGATGGCTCGTAAGCTGGGCGAAATCGCGGGGTTGGCCTCTCAACTCGGAAGTGAGAGAGGACAGTCCTGATGTAGCCAGTCGGAACTGCGAGATGGCTGTGCTCCTGGTGATTGGCCGAAAACGATGTCTGCTGATACCGAAGATGCGTTCCAGAAAGAACTGATTGAACTGTTCGTTCAAGAAGCACAGGAGTGGCTTCAGCAGATTCATGTGGCTCTCGATGAACTTCAACAGGCCCCTCCCGCCGAGCGCTATCGATCCTTGGTTCAGACCATTAAGGTCGGCATCACGAATCTCGGTGGATCCGCGGCGACCATTAACCTGAATGATGTCGAACGAGCGAGTTTTTCAGCCCTGCCCTTTGTCGAAGCTGTTCAGGAACCGGGGGCGCGTATTTCAGCTGATGATTTTCTCGCACTCTGTAAACAATTAGGACATATTCATGGAGCGCTGACACGGGCGACCGGTGTCACGTTTGAGCTTGATCCCGACCAAACTTCTTTCGACAGTGCGCCGAGGGTGATTGGCACGAAAGAGCTACTGGTCCGTCTCCATGCCCTCCACAAGCAAAGTTCAGCGCCCGGCACCTTCTCTCGCAATTTAGTCCAGACCATGATGGTTCAGGCAGAGGGACTTATGAATCGTGGGATGGAGCAGTGTAACCTTGCCTCGATCCAAGAGTTTCTCGACCGATTAGCCGAGGCGGAACAGGGTTTTCTGGACCTTGTTCGTCAAGACGTCCCCCATCTATTCACCGTCTTCCAGGCGCTCAGGAACGGTGGTGCAGCATCATCGTCCCTACAGAACGGGGTGGAACGTGTCGCGCAGCTGTGGTCTGCAGCCCAGCAGGTTAATGCCTCCCATGCCATGACTTTTTTTATGGGACTCCATAGCTTTCTCACAATCGTGATGGAGCGACGGGTGATGGTTGGCGCCAACCGATACGCGGCAGTCCATTCGCGCCTGGTTCAGACTGTCAGCAGTCTTGAAGAATGGGGGCAAGGCGGACATGCAGAGCGTGCAGCCATACAAAGTGCCTTGCGAAGCTGAATTGTGCGCCGACCCATCAAGAGTCCGTGTGTGTGAAAAGAATGAGGTGGGACGGTGTCTCTCGGTAAAGCGGCGTCTGAGGATGTCTGCCATTCAGTGAGCGCACGTTGGTTGAACGGGTTGCAGGAAGAATGATGCGTGTACACGATACCAGCGGAGTGGGGGCGTTCTCGTGAGCGAGTGGTACCATCAGGCAGAACAGGCCTTGAGCGAGACGGCGGTTGCCGTGCAAGACCGCCGTCCTTTGGTGCTGTCCTCGCTTGAGCGGCTTGCAGCAGATCTCGTCGCGTCCTTACAGTGGAATGATGAACTTGTCGTCGAAGCCTTATCCGGACGGTCAGGATCGCCATTGATTACAAACTTGATCAATGTGGCCATTTTTGGAACGAAGGTCGGAATAGGGCTCGGGTATTACGGCGAAGAGCTGCAGCGATTGGCATTCGCGGGGCTTGTTCATGATATCGGGTTGTTTGTGGTGCCGCATACGCTGATCACCAAGAATGGCCGGTTGACTCAGGAAGAGCGAGCCGTGATCGAACAACATCCGGAGTTCGGCTATCGAGTGATGGAGCAATGTGGTTCTGACTATCACTGGCTCGCACGAGTGATACGCCAGGTTCATGAACGATTCAACGGTCAGGGATATCCCAAGCGACTCAAGGGTCGAGAGATCAACGAGATGGCTCAGATCTGTGGAGTCGTGGACGTCTTCGACGCATTGGTCAGCGAACGCCCGTATCGACGCCGCTTACTTCCCCATGAAGCCGTTAAAGAGCTTTTGGTTACCGAGCGAGCGACGTTTCCACGAGAGATCCTCAAGGCGCTCGTCGAGCAATTGTCGGTGTACCCGCTTGGGACAATGGTCCGATTGACGACCGGAGACGTCGGCATTGTGGCCAAGGTGAACAGTCGCTATCCTCTACGTCCAGTCGTGAGGGTTGATGATGAGCAGGGGAGGGAGGGCGCGGAGGGGTGTCAGTTCGACCTCAGCCGCATTCCTCTGATCGCGGTGGTTGAGACGGTAAATCCCCCTGCCGTTGGGCGTGTCAGATTTACCGATCCCTCGCCTCGGACCCAAAGCTCTGCGTCACCGACAGTTGCTTCAGATCACTTCACGGCTCTTCTCGAAAGTCTTGATGCAATCGCGTTAACAATGCAAGGAGTAGTGACAAGCCGCCGTGCCGTTATCAAGGAATCTGGAGCAGGCCGCGCCCCTTCTGTTGCGCCACCGACGCCACCATCCAATCAACCGGATTGACGCGCCGTGCCGGAAGAGTTTTTTGGGGACAATCAATAGCCGGCAGTCCTAGCCTAACCCGTAGGAGGCCTCGGCCGGGTTCGTCCGTGATTCGTCGATGGGTGGCCACGATGGCATTGTGCCGCACGCCTGTCGGCCCGTCCGGGCTCAGACGAAGGCAGCAGTGAAGATATGATAGGCAAGATTTCCGCGTTTCTAGTCGCATTCTTTAAACTGTGACCGCTGGCAACGCCGTGCCATTTCCTGCGCCTGCTCAGTCTGCGCGGCGGTCATTTGTGAAGTCAGTTGGTCTCGACGCTGTATGGCTGTCTTCCCCTCATTGCCATGCACCATCGCGGCAGCGAGGGTGTACCACATCAGCGCGCGAACAATATCTTTCCGGACGCCTCGTCCCCTCTCATAGATCAGGCCCAGATTGGTCTGCGGGCCGGCATAGCCCTGCGCCGCTGCCTTGCGAAACCATGTCAGGGCTGTGGAGTGGTCCTGCCGGACGCCTTGTCCTTTTTCATGCATCAGGCCAAGATGGAACTGGGCCGATGCCACTCCTTGCTCCGCCAGGGGACTGAAGAGACGGGCCGCCTGCGTATAATTGCCACGCTCATACGCAAATTCCGCCTCCTCAATGGACTGTGCTGCAACAACGGATTCTGGTTCCGCCCCTGACGTGCAGGCCAGAACGCAAAGCAGTATAAAAACACGACGCCACATCGACACCATCCTTTCGCCAGGACCAATCACAACAGAGGGGCACTGCCTCAACGCTCACAAGAAAAACAGAGAATAGCGTATTTTACTGTGTGGAGTCCGGCGGGTCTATGAATTTGAAGAGGAGAGGGATCGTGAGGAGCGAGCGGGTGTCGAAGGTTTCAGAAAAGTCGCACATTATGATGGTTGTAGGAGCAAGTGCTGCCAAATACGTCAATCGTCATCTGCACCCAATCCGCTATCCGTGTCATAAAGGTGTCTCCTGGCCCTTATCGGCTTGGCCAGGATTGGATCGGCACGGTAGAGATGGCATTGTGTGGCGAGCCCTCGATCACTCGATCGCTATAGACGAGATAAATGTAGGTCTGGCGTTTCTTGTCGAAAAATCGGACCACTTGGAGTTTCTTGAAAATCAGAGATCGACTCTCACTGAATACCCGTTCCCCTTCTTTCAGCTCAGCTACAACACGAATGGGTCCGACTTGCCGACAGGCAATGGAGGCATCCGAGGTTTCCTCTGCCAATCCAACCATCCCTTTGAACCCACCTTTTCTTGATCGACTTAGGTGACAGGTAATACCTTCAATCTTCGGGTCGTCAAAGGCTTCCACCACGATTTTGTGATCCGGCCCAAAGAATTTGAATGCCGTGTCGACACTGCCAATTTCCTCGGCATGACTGGCCGAAACCATCGTTGCGCAACAGAGTAACAAGCTCGCGAATATGGTTGTCTTCATCTACTTCCTCTCCCGTCATAGTTGAGTTGCATCTCCGGGTAACGTATCGCTCGGAATATGCTCAACGCAAGGGCTTCTGACTCTGGCCGTTCTGAGGAAATGAAGGAAATAGCGATCGGAGGAAGCTCAATCACTCTCGTGGCGTGACTTACCCGATAGGCATTGCAGAGAAGTTCAACCGCGAGCAAATTCGGTAGCAGGGTGTTGTGTCTGCTGGGGTGATGGATTACAAGATCTAGCTCCCATCGTTCTGGGCTCCTCATGGAGGCTCTGTCTATTCGACCCCTTTCGGTCTATTGCTGCTATTCAGAAGGGCTTCGCCCTGTACCCATGATCGTGGCCTGACTCGTCCTCATGTCGGCTCCTTTCTCGCAGTTCCCGTTCGGCCTCCACACGGCGCCGCTCTGCCAGGATCATTCGGTCGAGCTCGGCCATGTGCTGCTCGGCGAACGCGTTGACCGCCTGTCGTTCGTCTGTCAGCCAGCGCGTCAATGACTCTTTCTTGACTCGCCATGCTTCCGCAAGCCCGAATTCACCGGAGACTGAGCTCGCGCCGGTGCTATTGATGCTGATCCGGACTTCGCTCATTTTTCGATCGTCATGTGGAAATCGCGACACAATCTCTTTCAAGACGCCGTCGGTGGATGTCGAACCAAGATAGTTCTGGAGAAGCGCCAGAGAGAAATCTGCCTCCGTGTCGCCGCCAGCTTTGACCAACTCGCCGAGCGTGGCCGCGAGCTCGGACGTACATGTGGGAAACGCTCTGCCGAGCAGGCTTCCTCCTCGAAAGCGGAATTCCACCCGGTCTTGAGTGAACCACGCCAGTCCCTTGCTGATGGCGAGTTCAGGATCTTTCGATAGCACCGCCTCCAGTCCTTGGAACTCAAACGGCACCGGCTCGACCTGTTCGTCGTCGATGTCCTCGGACTTCCTCGCGAGCCGAGTTGTCATCACGTTCTCGAGTCGCTGCCGTTCAGTCTCTCTGATTCGAACAAAAGCCAGTCCGGTGGTGTCTTCGTTCGCCCACTGCACATCAGCCCCATCAATCATCAGCGCCCACTCCAAGCCGAGGACAGCGATGCGCAGTTCTAACGAGAGACCAGGCAACATGAGGAGCGGGCTTTCCAGCCGGCACCCGCTTCTTGAGAGATCAAGAATGATGCCCGTCCCTTCGGACTGTACGGAGCCCGACACCATGGCGCGAAATTGCACACACACTCGGGGCTCAGTCCGCTGATCCTCTGCCTTCAGATTCATGACTGATCGATCCTCCACTTTCCCATGAATGGGACCCATCACTTCCCCCTCAGAACGAAACAGGGGAGAGGGCATTTGTTCTTGTATCCTGATTGGAAGTGTATGTTGTTTGTCAGCGACGCATTATCCCGCGTCGGTGTGGCAACCGGCAACAGCCCTTCGAGCGGAATAAAAAGGGATTGGTGGGGACGAAAGAGTAGCGAACAACCATCGCGAGGACACTGGGCTTGGAATCGACACTCAGAAGGCGCGGGTGGCCCATGAAGCCATCAGAGAAGTAGCCTGTCCTCGTTTTATTGTCTGGTGGTGGGGCAGGGGGATTTGAACCTCCGACATCCCGCTCCCAAAGCAGGCGCACTACCGGGCTGCGCTACGGGAGGAAGATTTGAACCTCAGACTCCTGGGTCCCGAACGCAGTGCGCTACTCCAGATTACCGACTAGCTCTTATATCCATAGCTCAATTGATAGAGCACCAGACTACGGACTTGGAGGTTACAGGTACACTGTCAAAGGGCTCTTGAGCTAGGGCGGGTTTCGTGGACGCTCGGTTATGACCCACCGGTCCGACGTTCGAACTCCAGCGGACTGAGTCAGATATTCACAATCAGATCATCCTGCCTGCTCTCATGTTGGCGGGAATGGCGATATCCATTTTTGCAGGGCGCGGCATTTTTCTCCGATTCATCATCTCAACGAAAACAGCCTTGTTGATCGACAGGTTCAGACGCTCGTTGAATTGCTTCTCCTCTCCGATCGTGGAGGACACCCTGCCTTGATAATCGTGGCCGGGATAAATAATCGTGTCGTCCGGTAGTGTGAACAGTTTCTTCCGAACGGAATCGAATAGTTTCTCTGCGGAGCCACCCTGAAAATCAGTTCGACCGTTGCCGCGGATGAACAACGCATCACCCGTAAAGACGGCACCGGGCAGCATGTAGCTTGTGCAGCTATCCGTATGACCGGGAGTCGCGAGTGCCGTCAGTGACGTTTGGCCGAATCTCAGTGCCTCGCCCTCGAACAGGAACTGATCCACGCCGGTGGCCTCGCCTTTGGCGTCGCTGCCGTACACGATCTGCGCGCCGGTTCTCTCTTTAATGAGCGAGGCCCCGGTGATGTGGTCGGCATGGATGTGTGTTTCAACGGCAAAAAGGAGAGTCAGCCCGAGCTCTTTGGTGATTCTGAGGTCGCGTTCGACATTGTCGATGACGGCGTCGATGATGACCGACTTTCCAGAAGTGCGATCGGCTATGATGTAGGATCGACTTTCCGCCCTGTCGTCGACGTCCTGCGTCTCGTTGACGTCCAGCAATACGGTGACAATGTAGGTATTATTGAATGCCATGGGATACCTTTTGGGAAACCCGTGTATAGCATGCGAAGAATCGGGGCCATTTTAACTTGTCCTGTCGGTTTGGTCTATCGTAGTCATCATTCCGCTCTACGTGTCGTTAGGGACATCTTATTAGGGTGGAGTCAATGAGGGAAGGAGCTTGACATTCTTCTGTCCTGATGTGGGAAGGATTCGTCGGCAAAATCAGGAGAAAAAAAGGGGTCGCCCATCTCGAAGGCTCCGGTCAAGAGGGCTCCCGCATAGTGGGCATTTGTAAGCCATTGAGAATCTCTCCTAAATTTCAGTCGCCCATCCCCTACTTCGAGATAGGGGTATCGTCTACTGGATACTGGCTCAGGAGAGCCTCTGCAAAAGAAGGGGCTTCAGGGTTACGAGAGGAGATGAGTCGGAGTTTCTTCACGGTTGCACCGCTCTCAGGAAGTCGAAGTAGCGAACACAGGCTTGAAAGATATTCCCCTTGGCCTTTAGAAAGATCCCGTATCAGAGATCTATGATTGTGGACAACATACGTCCGGACTCGTCGTCCAGTGCTAGTGCTTACTGGTTCAATGCTTGTGCGCGTTCCTCGTTTCGTTCCAAGGCCGCCGTCATTTGATTGTAAGAGCGGGATTGGATTCAAGGTGATGTAATACATATTGGGCGAGTACTCAATCATCGCATCCGAAGCATAGTCCGTTGTGGAGCTGAACACTCCATACCCACCAAATAATATGTTCAACCAAAACAGGTTATTCGTTTTCGTTTGAAGGGTAAGCTGTTGATCCTCGTACCCATTCTTTTTAGCGAGGATCATTGTGGTCTTCGAACGTTTCATTGATAGGCTCAATGGGGTCGTACCAACTTCCATCCCATTAACATAAATCCTGGCACCGTTTGGTGACGAGTTGAAATTCACGAGCTGACTAGAGCCATCGATGACGCTCGCACAACCGGACGTTACCAGGACCAAAACTAACGCTGATATTAGATTACGCATTAGTACCTCCAAGCTTGCGAGAACCCCTTACGAGACAGGAACCTACAGAAGTAAAATTAGCTTCTAGTGAACTCCCTACACGTATGAAGTGTAACTAGTAGTGCTAGTTTGTCAATAAAGTACGTCTTGTGGTGGGTTCATGCGGCAGAACTGTCATCTCATACTCCCGCGCAGGAGAGGTGGCAGCATGGACATCAAGCAAGCGGTAGGCAAGCGCATTAAGACCGTACGGCAACGGAACGGATTAACGCAGGATCAACTAGCCGAGCAGGTGGGGTTGAGTCCGAAATATATCAGCGGCATCGAGCGTGGGGTGGAAAACCCCACGATGGATAATTTGATTCGCCTGGCGAAAGCACTGGGAGTGGAAACCTATGATCTGTTCTTATTTGGAGAATCGGAGGATTCTGAAAAAGCGTTGCGAAAGGGAATTGACAAAATGGTACGGGAGGCGAGTCGTGAAAAGCTCCAGCTTTATTTCGGTGTCATGAGGAAGGTGCTCGAATTTTCCTGATGCCACTGACGTTGGTCCCATTTTGAGACAACTCTGAACCAGAGTAGATGATTTCTTCGACGGTCTGTTTGGTCTGACGTTGGTTGATAAACTTGCTCGGAGTCAGGTGTCCGAGTGAGCTGTGTGGGCGGTGGTAATTGTAATCCATCAGCATACCTTGCGCCGCGATATGTTTCCGACGCCGCACCCGCATGCGGAGCTGCACCCCCTCCAAGCGATAGAGCCGTCGCACTCGTTTCCGATTCACGAGCCAGCCCTCCCGCCGCAATAAGACCCAGATCCGCTGATAGCCAAATCGAGGTCGGGCATGCGCCAAATCTCGAATGCGGAGCCGGAGTGCTGATTGATCCTCCGCCCGACTCTTCCGATACCCCCAAACTGGGCCAGCTCCCGGCGGCGGGCGGGCCTCAAACTGCTTTTCGCAAGGCTTCCGACAACATGTGCTTGTCGAGGGAGAGATCGGCGACCAGACGCTTCAACCGGCTGTTCTCTTCTTCGAGTTGGCGCAGGCGGCGGAGTTCGCTGATGCCCAGATGGGCATACTTCTTCGTCCAGGCGTAGAAGGTCTGCTCGGCGATGCCGTATTGCCGACAGTGATCGCCGATCGGGGTGCCCGACTCGGCTTGACGAGGGGCATACACAATCTGTTTTTCCAAGAATTTCGACCGCTTCATGGGGCCACTCCTTTCGCAAGGGACCGCCGAAGCCGGTATCTTACTCCAGTTTTAATTTGTCGTCGTTTCGGGGGGAGACATCAGCCTGCTAACGATCCCCGTTGTCGCTGCGGTAGCTGCGATGAGCTGTCAGTATGCGGTCGGCTTTCCTGTCTTTCTGATTTCTGCTAGTATTCACCCATGAGATCTGACGCCACAAAATTGCTGGAAGCCGCGTTGAAGCTTCCACCTGAGGCTCGGGCTGCAATGGCCGGCTTGCTATTGGAGAGCCTTGATACAGCCGTTGATGCCGACGCAGAAGCAGAATGGGATCGTGAAATTGCCCGTCGGTTGAAGGATCTCGATTCAGCTTCAGCCCGTGTTGTCTCTTGGAGTGATGCCCGCCAAGAGATCCTCGGTCGCTGATGCCGGGCCTTCCCGTTGTCTTCCATCCAGAGGCCGTAGAAGAATCCAGGACAGCTCGGCTGTGGTATGCGGAAAGAAATCAGTCTGCTGCAGACTCGTTTCTTGCCGAACTCGATCATGGGATCGAATCCATCTCTGAAGCGCCCGAACGTTGGCCGCTGTTTATACACGACACTCGCCGCTATTTGTTCCTCCGGTTTCCGTTCCAGATTGTTTATCGGGTCGCCAATGATCGTATTGAGGTTGTGGCCATTGCTCATGGCCGACGGCGGCCCTGGTATTGGCGATTGAGGTAAACGCACTCCCGTGGAGCTTCAGCGAGCACAAGGACTATCTGGCCGCTCCATTCCCGCCCTTGCAACTCAATCTTTTGCCTCAGTACAATGACACTCTTAAGGTGTAACTTGTTGGCTTTCTTGTTAGTTTAGACCAGTTTGAGGGAAGGATCAGGCCGGCGTGAAGATCGAATATTCGAAAGGCGAACGGGCCTCCAAGGAGTTGATTCTTCTCAATCGCCGGCAGTTTGAAAACTCCAGTGGCCGGAAGATGAAGGTGATGCTGATCTTCCCGCCGGACTGGTATCCATCCGAGCCCTATTTGAGCCTTCCCTCCCTCACTTCCGTTCTCCGCCAAGCCGGACATACGGTCATCCAGAAAGAC
Organism: Nitrospira sp.; assembly: GCA_019636815.1. Taxonomy (GTDB): domain Bacteria; phylum Nitrospirota; class Nitrospiria; order Nitrospirales; family Nitrospiraceae; genus Nitrospira_D. The sequence continues at coordinate 30,926 of JAHBWT010000021.1, read as the reverse complement.
ATCAATTGCGAGATGTGGGACTGGTACTTCAGCGAGGATTTTCTGAAGAAGGTCCTGCGCAAGGTGCCGCAGCAATTGGATCGCCTCCGCAAGCTGGCGAAGAAGCGGGACCTCGCTGAGTGGGAGATGGATGTGCAGCTCGCGCTCTGTGATGTGACGCGCCCGAGGATGGAAAAGCTGATCCGGGATGCGGAGGAAGCGAAGCACGTTGTCAGAAATGAGAAGTTCTACGATATCGACAAGTTAGAATGGTCGATTCAAGTGTTTCGAGAGGTCGCATCGGTCATTTCGCTGGTCTATGCGCCGGCGCGGATCTGCATGCCGCCGATGGAGACGGATCTATCGTATAAACCGTACGTGTCGACCGAAGTCATGGATGCCGTGCAGGATGAACAGGTCAACGTGTACCGGGACGTGTTCGACTCTCTGGTCAAGCCGGTGATCCAGGCCGAGCAACCGGACGTGGTTGGGATCTCGATCGTCCTGCAGCAGCAGATGTTTTCGTCCATGACTTTCTGCGCCCTCATCAAACAACACTTCCCTCACATCCACATCACGATCGGCGGCAATACGGTGACCCGCCTGCGCGACGTCTTGCCCGAGTCGCCCCTCTTTCAGTATTTCGACAGCGCCGTGGTCTATGAAGGGGAGACGGCGTTCACGCAACTGGTCGAAGCGGTCGGCGCCAAGAAGAATTTGGCCGATGTGCCGAACGCGATCTATAAGGACGAGACGGGTATCCATGTGTCCCCGCTGAGTTATGCGGAAGATATGGCCGCGCTGCCCCCGCCGGACTTCGACGGATTGCCGCTCGAAAAGTATTTTGTTCCAAACCGTGTGTTGCCCTATCTGGCGACGCGGGGATGTTACTGGGGGCGCTGCGAGTTTTGCGACCATGGCGAGGGCTACACCGCCGGCTATCGCTCGAAGAAGATTCAGGACATTCTCGCCGACATTACGTATCTGCGCGACAAGTACGGCGCCAAGCATTTTCACTTCACCGACGAGTCCTATCCGCCCGCGTTGTTCCGCAAGCTTTCTCGGGGATTGGTCGAGCGCAACATGGACATCTTCTGGACGACGCACCTGCGGTTCGAGAAGAGTCTGTTGGAAGACGCCGTCTGGCAGGATGCGAAGGCGTCGGGTTGCCGCTATCTGCACTTCGGCTACGAGTCGGGCGTCGAACGGGTGCTGCAGCTGATGGACAAGGCGACGACGTCGGAGGTCATGACGAAGCACCTCAAGCTCACGGCGGAGGCGGGGATCTGGAATCACTGCATGGGCTTTTTCGGTTTTCCCGGTGAGACCAAAGAGGAAGCCTGGCAGTCGGTGCAGTTCCTCGAGCAGAACAAGGACCACGTCCATTCGCTCGGGTTCGGCACGTTCGACCTGGGGCGGCATAATCCCGTGGCGAAACATCCGGAGAAGTGGGGCGTCACGGCCTACAAGAATCCGGATTGGGATCTCGCGCTGGACTACTACTACACGGTGAAGAACGGCATGAGCATCGAAGAGGCGGAGCGGGTGTTCGAGCAGTTCGAGCGCAACCATAATCCTGGCTGGGACTTGCGCCTCTATATTCGGGAATACATCTTTCTCTATATCTCAAGGTTTGGTTTGGGGAAACTTCATGACCTTCAGTATCGATCGGTGAAAACGGTTGGCGTGACGCATACGCTCGCAGGAAAGATGTAAGGGAATGTATCTCGTGAAGCGTGAAGCGCAAGATGATCGCCCCGGGAAGTCCGCGAGATACGAGATGCGCTTCACGAAAGACAGATGTATTGACCATGAGCAGTAATGAACTTCTACAGATTGATGGCTTGACCCCGATCAAGAAAGAGGATCGGAAAAAATCCAAAGTCATGCTCATCTTTCCGCCCGAGTGGGTGCCGACGGCGCCATACCTCGCCTTGCCATGCCTGACCGCCGTGTTGCGCCAAGCCGGCCACCAGGTCATCCAGCGTGATATCAACATCGGAATGTGGGATCACTTCTTCAGCATGGAATTTTTGATCTGGGTAAAGGCTCGGTTGGGCATGCAGCTCAAGGCCCTGCAAGAGAAAGAGAAGGCCGGCGTTTTGACCGAGCGGGACGTGAATCAGATAGCGGTCGTGGAACAGGCCTATGACCTCGATGTCTTCGATCTGGCGGACCGGGCCGAAGAGGCCAAGTCGATCGTGCGCGGCGAGCGTTTCTATGAGGCTGAGACGCTGGAAGGAGCGCTCAATACCTTCCGCGAGACGATGGCCTATATCTCCGCGGCCTATTATCCCGCCTCGCTCGTTTTTTATCCGATGGAAAGCAATCTCGGATATCGTCCAGGGGTCTCGAAGGAAGTGTTTGCCTGTTTGGAGGATGAGCAGGTGAACGTCTACCGGGATCTCTGCAATCAGTTGGTCATGCCGGATGTGGCGAGAGAGCAGCCGGATGTGGTCGGCATTTCCATCGGAACGCAGATGCAGCTCTTAGCCGGTCTGACCTTCGCCAAGATGATCAAGGAGACGTTCCCTCAGATCCAAGTCGTGGTGGGTGGCAATATCATCACGCGCCTTCAAGAAGATCTCGTGAATCACGAGAGGTTCTTCTTGGAAGTCTTTGATTCAGCTATTCTCTATGAAGGAGAGCACGCGCTGCTGTGGCTCATCGAAGCGCTGAACGGGCAGCGGCCTCTCGCTTCCGTTCCCAACTTGATCTATCGCGATGAGACCGGTCTCCACCGGAATTCGGAAATCTACACCGAGAAGACGGCTGCGCTGCCCTTGCCGGATTTTGATGGGATGCCGCTGGATCGCTACTTCGTCCCGGAACTCATCATTCCCTATCTGGCGACGCGCGGCTGCTACTGGGGGCGCTGTACCTTCTGCGACCATGGGCAGGGTTACTTCGATCAATATCGTGGAATGCCGGCTCAGTTGGTCGTCGAACAGATCAAGGCCCTGCGAGACAAATACCATTGCCGGCACTTTCTCTTTTCTGATGAGTCCTATCCGCCGGCGCTGTTCAAGAAAGTCTCCCAGCTGCTGGTCGACCAGAACGTCGGGATCAAGTGGACGACGCTTATCCGCTTTGAAGAAACGCTTCAAGACCAATCCACCTGGGATCTCGCGGCGAAGGCCGGCTGCTGCACGCTCTATTATGGGATGGAGTCGGCGAATGAGCGAGTCTTGAACCTCATGGACAAGCATGCCAAGAAGAGTGTGATCCAGCGGAATCTCGTGATGGCGGCGCAGGCCGGAATTTGGAACCATGTGATGGCCTTCTACGGGTTTCCCGGTGAGACGATCGAGGAGGCGATGGAAACTCGCGGGTTTGTCCTGGAGAACCAGCCGGTGATCCACTCGCTGGAACTGTTCTATTTCGTGGCCTATCGGCACACGCCGATGGTGCGCCATCCGGAGAAATTCGGCATCACGATTCACAAACAGGAAGAGTACGATCTGCCACTCGATTATTATTACACCCTCAATGATCCCAACACGTTGTCTTGCCTCGACGCCATGCAGCTCTGCGAAGAATTCTACAAACACGATTTTCACCCCTGGGCCGTGCGTGTGAACTCGCGCGAGCATGTCTTCCTCTACATTTCGAAATTTGGGACGAACCGATTGCCACAGATTTATGCCAGACAGACGCAGCCGGTCGGATCGCCGGAAGGGGTGTCAGGCCTGGTGACGTGGCCGGTGGCGCAATCTCAAGGAGACGAGGGGATGTCGCGTGTCACAAGCCACAATGTCGAGTGACGGTGGAGGCTTGAAGATTGACGGTCAATGTGAGGCGTCATCGGGAACGAACACCGCGGATAGCAGGGCATACGCGGCTTCGACGGTCCGAGTCATCTCTTCGGCTTTCCGGTACTGTTGCATGTATTGTTTGGGATTGTTCGTGAGACCGGCATAACGCGAAGGGTTCCAGTTATAGCGCTGGACGCGCCGGGCCCGTTCCAAGTCTTCAGAGGTGAGAGGCAATGTGAGGCTCAACACTTCCAAGGCGTGGGCGATGTCTTGCTCGGTGATGGGATTCACGAGGCGAGTTTGACAAAGTCGCGTCGACCTGTCAAAGGATGCCGGAGATCTTCTTGCCCTATCGACGCATTCACGGAGTGACCCAATAGACCGACGGGAAAAGGCATGACCGAGCAACGTTCGCTGAAGTTCTATCAAGCTGACGTCTTCACAGGGCAACCGTTCGGCGGCAATCCTGTTGCCGTCTTCCCTGATGCGGAGGGGCTGACCGACGACCAATTGCAACGAATTGCGCGGGAGATGAATCTCTCTGAAACGGTGTTCGTCTTTCCACCAACCGACTCTGCCGCGGCTGCGCGGCTGCGCATTTTTACCCCGACTCAGGAAATTCCATTCGCCGGTCATCCTGTGCTCGGCACCTTTTACGTTCTTGCCCATCTCAAACGGATTTTGATAGACGACGGCATTACGCGTGTGACGCAAGAATGTAACATCGGCCTGTTCCCCATCGAGGTCCATACGGAACATGGAAGTGTGGTGCGAGTCGTGATGGCTCAGCCGAAACCGGAATTCTTTGAGCCGATGACGGCCATCGACGAGCTGTATCTGATCGCTGGGGCGCTGGGCATACCGAAACACGTGATTGCCGACGCGAAATGGCCGCTCCAAGTCGTTTCGACTGGATTGCCGGTGTTGATTGTGCCGGTTCGGACATTAACGGCGGCACGGTCGATTGCCCCCGATGCATCGGCTATTATCAAGGTGTGTGAACGTTTTGGTGCCAATGGCATCATGGTCTTCACGACGGTGACGGTCGAATCGTTCGCCTCTGTCCATGCAAGGATGTTCGCTCCCAAAATCGGGATCTTGGAAGATCCTGCCACCGGGAGCGCCGGCGGTGCGCTGGGAGCCTATCTGGTTCACAACGGTGTGGTTGAGGTGGGGCCTACTACGGAAATCCTGATCGAGCAGGGATATGAGATCGACCGCCCCTCTCGCATTCTTGTGCAGGTCGAGTCGGAAGACGATGTCATTCAAGGCGTCACGGTTGGCGGGCAGTGTGTGTTGGTCGTGGAGGGGGTGTTGAGGTTTTAAACCTGCGGGTCCTGTTAGCGAGGAGCCTACCGTCCTCGCACCCCACTGCGGGCGGTCAGGCATCCACCTCGCTACACTCGCAGGTTCAAAACCTCTATCTAAGGGGAGAGTGAAGAGATGAAGGCGGTGTTGTTTCGCGAGCACGGTGGGTCGGAGAAGCTCTTGTATGAAGAGATGCCGATGCCCCAGATCGGCCCGCAGGACGTGTTGGTTCGAGTGAAAGCCTGTGCGCTGAATCGTCTCGACATCTGGATCAGAGAGGGAAACCCTGCGTATCCTATGCCGTTGCCTCATGTGCCGGGATCGGATGTCGCTGGGATTGTTGAACAAGTCGGTCCCCAAGTCGAAGATGTCTCCGTCGGAGCACGGGTCTTCGTGTCGCCGGGGATCAGTTGCTGGAGATGCGAGTATTGCCTGGCCGGCCGGGACAATATGTGCCGGACCTACAATCTTTTGGGAGCCATGATGGACGGCGGCTACGCCGAATATGTCAAGATTCCGCACCGCAATGTGTTACCGATGCCGGAAAATTTGAGCTTCGAACAGGCTGCGGCGTTTCCACTCGTCTCGGTGACGGCGTCACATATGCTGTTTGCGCTCGCCGGTCTCCAACATGGCGAAACCGTACTCGTGATGGGGGCGGGAAGTGGGGTGGGGATGATGGCCGTTCAATTGGCCAAATTAGCCGGGGCGCGTGTGCTGACCACGGTCGGCAGTGACGACAAGGTTCCCAAGGCCGTGATTCTTGGTGCGGATGCCGTGATCAATCATGCCAAGGAAAAAGTCGCGGAGCGAGTCAGACTGCTCACTGAAGGGCGAGGAGTCGATGTTGTCGTCGAGCATATCGGACCGGAAGTGTGGGACACCTGTGTTGAATCTCTTAGCAAAGGCGGGCGCTTGATTACCTGTGGAGCGACCACCGGCGCAGACGTGAAGCTGGACCTACGCTATCTATACTCTCGGCAACTGACGATCAAGGGGTCCTACATGGGTACGCGCGCAGAACTCGTGAAGGCCGCGGAACTCATGGGACAGGGACGATTAATGGTTGTCGTCGACCGCACATTCCCGCTTCGGAACGCTCGTGCGGCTCAGGAGCTGATGGTCAGCCGGAAGTTTTTCGGCAAAATCGTGCTGACCTGCTAACTCAGGTATCCCTCGGCACAGGCTGAACGGAGAGCGTTCTCTGCGCTGTCATATTTTGAGCCGCTCCACCACTTGTGCTACTCTGGGCACACATGAGGCGGAACGTGGCCGGCGTTCTTATGTGAGTGGCCCTCTCAACGTAAAGGAGGAAGCAATGCCTACCGTTGCGCAGATTGCAACCAAACGTCCCAAATCAATTGGCCCCAAGACTTCGATTGCGAGCGCGGCCAAGACGATGCGCCAAGCGCGAGTTGGATCGCTTTTGGTAAAGAAAGGCAGGCAGATGCTCGGTATCGTTACCGATACAGATATTGTGCGACGCGCCGTGTCAACGGGCAAACCGCTGGGTAGACTTACGGTCGAAAAGATCATGACCACACCAATCTGCACCATTGAGGGAAGCCAGACCGTCGATGATGCGCAGGACATGATGGCTGATCTTGGCGTACGGCATCTCGGAGTGACCAAGAACGGCGAGATCACAGGGGTGGTCTCTGTCCGTGACCTCTTGTCGTTCTATAAACGGTATGCCCAGTCGAAGATTTCTGAGGACATGGGGTATTCCGAACCCAAGATTTCACAAGATTAGACAGGTCCCCTACTCTGAGTGCTGAGTTTCTCAACGTCAGCACTCAACGCTGGGGAGAACTAGTTCATGTAAGAGGAATTGGAGGGCGCCTGGCTGGTTTCCCATAGAAATCGAATCGACTGGTGCCGTGGCCATGGGGTCTTCTCCAGGAACGTACCCGTCGCTTGGTGCCCAGATGTGTATCCGTGGGGCAGGGCCATAGGAGTCCGCGTTCCTTCTGCAGCTGCTCGTCGGTGATGCCTTCAAACGTAATCTCCTCCTTACCCGGACAGGAAAAAGTGGTTGCTGTGAAGTAGGGAAAATGACCTATTGTGGTACAGTTGCCACACAACCATTGCATTCATGCAACCATTTCTTATGAACCGAGTATTCCAAACCATTATCAAACAACAATAATATTTTTAGGCACCTCGATTGCTTGTCAAACGACACGTCGTGTGGAGCTAGCGTGCTGTGAATTCAGTGGATAACCGACAACGCAGCGGACTGCTCGTTCTCGCGAGATCCAATGATCGAAGGAAAGGAATTCCAGAAGAACGTCAAATCACAGTTGATGAAGGTGGGGTGTGGTCTATGGGGAAGATAGAGTCGAATCAGGTCATGAGTGCAATCAGCCAAGGGGACCACGATCAGAGGCCGTGTACCCTCGGTATGCGCATGCCTTGTCCAGGGGGAATCGATGTAGGATGTTTGCCGCCCGTGTGGTGGTTTCAGCATTTTGACCCATGCTGGGCACCGCTAAGAAAGTGGCTTGGTCGGAGAAAGGCTCCTACCTTGAAAGAGTTTCAACTGATTACCAATCAAGCGTCGGGACTCACGAGCATTGAAAAAACTATCGCTGTTTCGGCATTTGTTGTGTGCAAGAACATGCAGTGCTGATTCATCGCCTGTCCGGTTTATCCCGTTAGCACGCATCAACTCCTAGCACCATATCAATCTGGAAAGCCTTTCGACTGGCTTGGGATCATGGGCGCGAGACAGCATCGCTGTCGGTGCCGTTGTAGTACTGGATCGTACGTTCCTCCACAATAGGAATTGTGGAATCTGTGGCAGGTTGGGAGGAGGGGGATTGTTCCGACGTCTGTTCTTTGATCCAGTTGCCCAAGGAATCGTATTCGTAGGTCGTGATCCAAGTACGAGGGTATGGGGCACCAAATGTGTGAGTTGTAGTTCGGGTGCGCTTGCCGGTTGCGTCGTAGTCGTTTGTCACCAGACCGGTGAGGGCGCCGTGTGCATCGTAACTAATAAGTTCCTGGAGTCGTCCCAGCACGTCATATCCGTGCTTCAACTCGTTGAGCAACTCTCCTTTGCGGTAGTACGCCGAATAAATCCGATGACCCTGTATGTCGAATAGACTCTTGTAGCTTGTCGTACTGCTTACCCACAACTGCTCCCAGAGATGACCTCGTTGGTCATAGAGCAAGAACTCGGCATTCTGAAAGTGCCCATCATCGGACACCGTCACTGACGCCGTGTCTCGTCCCTCAGGGTCTCGCGCATAGGCCACCTGTTTCCGATATCTGATTCTTCCCCTCTGATCAAAGGCAAGTTCTTCCTGCAGATGCCCATCCTGATCGTACCGAAAGAGAGAATACGTTGCCGTGTTGGCGTGGGTAAGGTCGAGCACGGCCTCCATGAGGTGGCCGGCACGATCATATGTTTCCGTGGTGGAATATCCGTGTTTTTTGATCGTGACACTACGAACGGGCCCGATGAGCTCATTCTTGACTCTGGTTGTTTCGGCGAGCCCAACCGCATCCCAAGGATTCGCAGAAACGGCTAGCAGGACGACTGAGACCAATCGGAGTACCATAAAGCGCCTCTCGGTGAGAGTTTACGACTGGATGCCGAAAAAATGAAGCGAGAGCCGAATTTTGAACCGACGGTCATCCTGTATTCATGGACTCTCCCATTCTCTTACACAATTCTTGGTTTTTCTTCGGCAGCTGATCCATCAGTGATAGGGTTGGTTTAACCATGCCTTCCGCATCTGTTCAGCCTTCTCCTTGTGACGTACCTGCAGGTCCGGTTCTGCACGTGACACTCCCACAAGCCGCGGTGACGGCTCTGTGGCGTGGTCATGTTGTTGAGGCCATCAAGCTGGTTTGTGTGGAGCAGAACATTGGATTGAAAGAAGCGAAAGAGCAAGTCGAGGCATATGTGCAAACGCAACCGGTCCTTAGGAATCAAATTGTTCAAGCTCACGCGGACGCGCGAGAAGGATTGTTTCGGTGGCTGATCTTCTTTCTTGTCGGCGGTGCCGGGCTATTCTTCTTCTTAGCCTAGACATGGAATGTACAGGCCTATGGATTCGGATCACATTCTGCTCTCACTAGTTGGGGCAGGGGCGTCATTTGTGACATTCTGTCTCATGCGGTTTCCCCAGACACGGCGACCACAGTTTCAGCGATACGGCCCATTTTCCCTCATGGCCTCATTCTTCGGAGCTCTCGCGATCTTTTTCATCGCCGCCTTGGCGGTCTACGCCCAAGCGGTCTGGCACTAAATGTTGCCGCGCACCGCTTCGGATCATGCGCAACTTTCTGTTCGGGATGATGCTGCGGGCGTAGCGATCATGTGAAGGAGGTCCGGTACGCCTCGGACTGATAGTAGAATTTTCACCGCGTGAGTCTGTATTCTTGCCGTCGCCATTCTGGATTGAATGGCATTCGAACCTCTCAGAGCTGTCATGTCAAGCCACTCGATGTATCCAGAGGGATTTAAGACCGATGGCCCGATAACCCATTTTTTGACCGAGGACCATCGTCGATTGGAGACGCTCCTTCAATCGGCGCTCAATTCAGGCGGTCGCGTTGATCAGGTCGTCTACGATCGATTCCGAGCCGGGCTGCTTCGCCATATCGGCATGGAGGAAAAGATCCTTTTGCCTGCCGCGCATCGCCTCAGAGACGGGGAGCCGCTTTCGCTTGCGGCCCGGCTCCGGCTCGATCATGGGGCCATCGCAGCCTTGCTCATGCCGACCCCAACGGCTGGTCTTATTGCCACGCTACGGAAGATCCTAGACAAGCACAACATGATCGAAGAGGGACTCGAGGGTTTGTATGAGATGTGTGACACCTTAGCAGGCGCTGAGAGTGAGCAGCTGCTGGCTCAACTGCGTGCCACCCCGGACCTATCAGTTCTGCCACATGCCGATACTCCTGCTGTTCTTGGTGCCGTCCGCCGTGCATTAGAGCGAGCAGGGTATGAAGACCTTGGAGACTGGCCTCTCGTGTGAGGAACCTCTCCTGCCGACACGAATGTGATATGCTGCCTATCCACTATGACGACTGACACGACATTCACGAGCGAGTTGACCGCAGCCATTGCCCGAAGGAGAACGTTTGCCATTATCAGTCATCCCGACGCGGGCAAGACGACCCTAACCGAAAAATTGCTCTTGTACTCCGGACTCATCCGCACAGCTGGCATGGTACGGGGCCGCAAAGGGGGAAAGGCGACGGCTTCTGATTGGATGGGAATGGAGCAAGAACGCGGGATTTCCATCACGGCCTCCGCCATGCAGTTTCCATATAAAGGTGCCGTCATCAACTTGCTCGATACCCCTGGCCACCAGGATTTCTCCGAAGACACGTATCGCACGTTGACGGCGGCGGACAGTGCCATCATGGTCATTGATGCAGCCAAAGGTGTTGAGACTCAGACTCGGAAACTGTTCGCTGTGTGTCGCATGCGGCGGATCCCTGTGCTGACCTTGATCAATAAGATGGATTTGCCCGGACGTCCACCGCTCGACCTGATGACTGAGGTCGAGCAAGCGTTAAACATTCACGCCAGCGCCATCAACTGGCCCATCGGATCGGGCAGTGACTTTGTCGGGATTGTGACTCGTGCCGACAACCGGGTGCAGCTCTTTAGCAGAACCGCACATGGCGGAGCCACGAAAGTCGAGACGGATAATTTGGCCTTGGCGGAGCTTGGCACGACCGGTCGAGTTTCACCAGAGACGATGGACCAGGTTTTCCACGATATGGAGCTGTTGGAGGTCGCTGGTAATCCATTCACGCGCGACCAATTTCTTCAAGGAGAAGTCACTCCGGTTTTCTTCGGGTCGGCCCTCACGAACTTCGGGGTGGAAAGCTTCCTTGATGCGTTTGTCGAATTGGCACCGAGTCCTGGTGCACGACCGGCTGATGGCGACGATGGGACGGAGCTCTTGGTTGATCCCATCGACATGCCGTTCAGCGCCTATGTCTTCAAGCTCCAGGCCAACATGAATCCGAAGCATCGCGACAGCACGGCATTTCTTCGGATCTGTTCAGGTCGTTTTGAACGGGATATGGTTGTCAAACATCACCGACTTGATCGCGATATTCGATTGGCGAGGCCACATAGTCTGGTGGCGCAGGAGCGGAGTACGGTGGAAGAGGCCTACCCCGGCGATATCGTTGGAATCATCAACCCCGGCGTGTTTGCCATCGGTGATACGGTTTCGGTGTCGGGAGGCTTCAATTTCAAGCCGTTGCCGCAATTCCAGCCTGAAATCTTTGCGCGACTCAGACCGACGGATGTCGGTAAGCGCAAGTCCTTCGACAAAGGACTCACTCAGATGGCACAGGAGGGAACCGTCCAGATCATGCGAAGCCTGAATGATCAGGAAGCCTTGATCGCCGCGGTCGGTCGCCTTCAGTTTGATGTGCTCCAGTATCGACTCCGCCATGAATACCGTGTCGAAACGATTTTGGATGCGCTCCCGTTTACCTGTAGCGCATGGCTGGAGGGAGATCCTTCAACGTTCAAGTCTCCGTCAGCCTCGATGATGGTGAAAGACCATCGCGATCGGGTCGTCGTCCTCTTTGGTGATCAGCTGATGAAGACCATCGCTCGCGACCGCAATCCCGATCATGTGCTGCGGGATATGGGATAGCGCATTCAGGGAGGCAATTGCCTTGAGTGCAAGCTGTATCTTTTGTGGAAAATGGAGTGGATGCACAAATTCGAGATCAGTTGGTTCGACTTGTCTAACGACCAGTGGAAGATTTCATGAGGCTGTCGGCCTGCGGCGGAAGAAACCCTTGATAGCCTCGGTGCCGCTCGGCTAGTTCCAAGACGGTGAAGGGCTGGCCGTCGATCATCTCTGGGGAGGAAAAAATCTGCCGGAGATGGCCGCCACGCTCTCCGACGATCTTGCCGGCAAAGACGACATCTTTTTGCTGCAGTCGAGCGACAGCTTGTTCAATGTCCTCCACCCGAACGGCGACGTGGTGGAAGACCTTGTCACCGAACTTGTCGACCCATCCAGGGATGATACTGGTTTTCCCTCGTTCATCGGGATAGGCCTGATCGACGAAAAGGGCGGGGTAGCCGACTTTGCGGTAGACTTTGGCATACCAATCATCATATTGAAAGGTTTCATCGTAGGTATAGCCCAGTGCCACGAATGGTTCGGCCCCACGATCGATCTCCAACGTGCGAACCGTCACATGGTCCATGACCGGTGAAAACCCCACACCAGACTGATCGAGCATCGTCTTGAGGATGCCGGCCGCCCGGTTGTGTGCAATGTAATCAGCAACCATCCTATCCAAAAGATCATCCAATGCCTGGGCTTGATCCATGGGCGTCCCCTTCAAGATCCAAACTTGATCCCTTGGGCAAGGGGCAGTTCCCTTCCCCAGTTGACCGTATTGGTTTGCCGACGCATGTACGCTTTCCAGGAATCTGATCCAGCCTCCCGACCTCCGCCCGTTTCCTTTTCTCCGCCGAATGCGCCGCCGATTTCGGCCCCGGACGTTCCAATGTTGATGTTGGCGATCCCGCAATCGCTTCCCGCCGCCGACAGAAACTGCTCGCCATGCCGAATATCATTGGAAAAGATAGCCGAGGAGAGACCTTGAGGAACATGGTTCTGTAACGTAATCGCTTCGTCAATGGTTTGGAACGGCATGACGTACAGGATTGGTGCAAATGTTTCGCGTTGCACGATCGGCCATTCATTCTTGGCTCGTACGATCGTCGGTTCGACAAAATATCCCGGACGACTCAGTACTCGTCCTCCGTACAGCACCTCGCCGCCTTCTTTCTTGATCTCGTCGAGTGCGGCGCGAAAACCCTCGACGGCCACCTGGTCGATGAGCGGTCCCATAAGCACGTCAGGTTCCAACGGATTGCCGATGTGTACTTGGGCATAGGCCTTCACCAGTCTGCAGACGAGTTCCTCGTATCGTGACTCATGGACGAGCAGACGCCTGGTGGTGGTGCAGCGCTGGCCGGCGGTCCCGACGGCTCCGAATACGATCGCGCGCACCGCCATGTCTAGGTCGGCGGTCTGATCGACAATGACGGCATTGTTCCCGCTGAGTTCCAGGAGCGTTCGCCCTAATCGCTGACCGACGGTCGCTGCCACTCGACGGCCCACCGGAACCGACCCGGTGAAGGAAAGAAGCGGTAATCGATCATCCTGTACCATCTGGTCTGCGAGCGCGGGCTGATCGGTGATGAAGAGGGAAAAAATACCGGGATACCCCTGTTGCTGCATCACGCGATTGCAAATCTGTTGTACCGCAATGGCGCAGAGAGGCGCCTTGGGCGACGGTTTCCAGATGACGGTATCACCGGCAATGGCGGCGAGGAAGGCGTTCCAGGCCCATACGGCAACGGGGAAATTGAATGCCGTGATGACACCGACCGGCCCTAACGGATGCCACTGTTCGCTCATGCGGTGAGCGGGCCGTTCCGACTGCATCGTGACCCCATAGAGCATCCGTGACTGGCCGACGGCAAAATCGGCCATGTCGATCACCTCCTGGACTTCCCCGTCACCCTCTGCCTTGATCTTGCCGACTTCCAACGAGACCAGCGTCCCCAGCCGATCTTTTTTCTCGCGCAAGGTTTGGCCGATGAGCCGGACCAGTTCACCGCGTTTCGGCGCCGGGACCATCCGCCAGGTGCGGAATGCTTCCACCGACTCTTTCACGATCCGTTGGTAATCATCAGCTGAACACGGATAGACGCCCGCGATTTGTTCCCCGGTGGAAGGATTGATCGATGGGAGGAGGGATCCATCATTGCGCCCGGACCACCAAGTGCTGCCGGTACTTCCTCCGGGATTTACGGCTTGGATGCCGAGATCTCGTAGAACAGCGGTATGAATGGTGCTCATCGGAAACAAGCTCCTAATTCATTGTCTAAGAATGTCTTCAACGAGATTGATTCCTGAGTGACAAATCCATGGTACTGCGCGGGGTTGCTCAAGACAAGGTCCATGACGCAACACGCGCCGGAAGCCGTTGTCACTTGAATTGCCGACCACAGTTTCCCCTTGATGCATTGTGGGTAAATCTTTTTCGCGTAATTCTCCTCAAACAAGCCGCCGTCTTTAGTCCCGGTCACCGACGCATAGATCAAGACAACGTCTTGCAGGGTTTGAGGAATCGCGCGCTCGAGCACGCGCTTGAGTGTCTCGCGGTCTTCGTTCAGCTTGAGGTCTTTCATCAACAAGTGAATTTTCTCGCAGTGGCCTGGATAGCGGAGCGTCTTGTAGTTCATTGTTTTCACTTTCCCGGCATAACTGTCGGCCAAGGTGCCCAACCCTCCTGATGTATTGAAAGCCTCGTACAGTAGCCCATCCAGCTCGAGGGTCTCATATCCTTCAAGCGGCTGCAGCGGAACTTTCTCACCCTCTTCGATGCCGTAACAGACGTTGCCGTATTCGTTGATCAGTCCGTCCGTCGACCAGGTGAGTGAATACTTGAGAGCGTTGCTGGGATGCACCGGCAGTGCACCCACCCGCATCTTGACCGTGTCCAATGTTTGAAAATGAGTCATCAGCTCGTGCGCCACGATACTGATGAAACCTGGTGCGAGCCCGCATTGAGGCATGAAGGCACGACTGGCTCCAGAACTCAGAACTTTGATCTGGCTCGTTACTGCGACATCTTCAGTCAAGTCGAAGTAGTGAAGGTTGTGGGTCAAGGCGAGACCGGCGACCGTTGGGTTACAGAAATAGGGCAGACTCGACAAGATCGCATCAAACTGATGAGCCGAAAGGTAGGCGCTGACGGCATCCGGATGCCGCACATCGAGCAGGCAGGGAGTCACGCGTTCCAGGCCGAGGTCTTCGACCAAATGCTTAGGCAGATCGAACGTTATGTCGCCTAGGTGAACCTCGTAGCGGCCGGTTTGATTGAGAAGGCAGGCAACCAACGAGCCGATCTTGCCGGCTCCAATGATGAGCACACGTTTCATGATGGTGCATTATACTCCTCTATTGAGAGGACGAGCACTTGGTTTGAGAAATGTTGCGAGCCGACACGCGTCGCTGTTTAGTTCTGTTCGGGCGAATCGATGAGATATTGAGGACAACGTGTCCGTTCCGTCGTGGTGTGACTGTATCGATAGGGAGGAATATCGGCTTGTAGTCTTCGGAGGAGAGTCGTCATCTTCATCGTGCTCGGCACTTCGCACACCCAGACGTGCATGCCGGATTCCAACTCCTCAAAATGGCGTTGCACGCGAAAACTCGGCTGCTCCATGAAGTAGGCGGAGAGGAAGCCGTTGACGGCCGTCACGACCCAGGGATGGTCCTTGATGTAGCGATAGCTGAGCCGGAGTTCAGTGATGGTCGTAGGTTCTTCAACGTTCATTGGTGCACTCTATCAATTCTCGCTAGAGGCCGCTACTGCCTCAATGTCAGGTCTGTGTGTTATCGAGCTGGACCGGAAGGTGCAGTGGAATGGTTTTCTGATCGGACTGTGACTCATGGGAATTGCGTGAAGAAGGCATAGCGTTATCGAGCGCCAACCGGCGTAAGTCTTTTCCACTGGTAGGTCTCGCCATATTCGCGCGGAGGAACGTTTGTATGGGTGCCCACTCGGAGGTCCAACCCCTTTCGAGACTGCGGTCCAATCCTCGAGCCCTGCTCCGACTGCTGACACTTCAATGGTTCAAGAACGCGGGGTACGGGCCTGCCCGGCCGGGATGAGGCCGAGCAGGGACGGGCGTCGTGTCTTGTTATTCAAATCAGAAGCGCAAGGACAACCCTGCGATGGCGTGATGGGTGTCGTACGTGGTCTTGAAGGTTTCCGTGGCGGGGGACGGGGTGTTGTTCTGGTACTCCAATTCGGTGGTGAAGTGCGTGAAGCGATACTGTGCGAACGCCCCGATCCGTTTCGTGACCATGATTGTCGCTCCCGCATCGACTTTGACACCGACGGATGCATCGGTGGAGCTTTGTCCACCCGGCTGCACAAACGAGTTTTGACCCGCATAGGTAATGAATACGGTAGGCCCAACGGCGAGGTAGGGTTGCACGCGTCCATGGACGAATTCTTGATCTCGAAGGAGTGGGAGACGCAGGCGTAGCACGTCAAAACCGATTCCCCATGCCGGCAAGCTCCAATGGGCGAATTGTGTGGTGGTTCCCCCGGTACCGGTCATGCCGACCTGTTGCCCAGGAGGCGTCTTGAGATCAAAGAAGAAGACGTCCAACCCAAATCCAAGCCAGTCCATCTTGGTTTTGTCGAGCCAGTACCCCGCACGACCACCAGCCGTCCAACTGTTGTGTACGTCGAGATTCTGGTAGGTCGTCGTGGTTCCCAATGAACTGGTCACGGTGAGGTCCGTGTTTGCAGTCCAGACAGCTCCCGCATAAGCATCAGCATACCATTCCGCTGATCCATCCTTTGGAGACAGCAAAAGCCCTATGCACAGCATGAGACCAAGGAGACCGATGATCTTTCGATTCGCCATGATCGTACCCCCTCCTGCGAATAAACTCCCTTGGCTACAATTAAATACTGACCGTGTTTTCTTGGCCAGTATTATTCAATTTTCTGAGGGTCGT
The DNA here is from genome assembly GCA_019636815.1 of Nitrospira sp. Lineage (GTDB taxonomy): Bacteria > Nitrospirota > Nitrospiria > Nitrospirales > Nitrospiraceae > Nitrospira_D. Next base: position 14,326 of record JAHBWT010000021.1, on the reverse strand, counting down.
CGGCTGGACACGCCGGAATACCTGTACTCAAGAGGCTTTCCCCATTTAGGCCTGGTGCGGTATCCTACCCAAGCCAAGAACGAAAAGGAGGGTTGACTGAACGGCAAAATTCCCGCACCTGTGTTCTTCCTCTTCAATCGATCTCCGAATCGCACGGCGATTTGCCTGCTTGCTGCAGGCATTGGGCTGTGGGCCGGATGCAGCAGTGCCCCGGTTACCGTTTCGCATCGCGACCAAGAACTGAACAACGTTTTTCGACCACTGGCACACCTGGAAGTATGTTCGGATCGTCTGTACCAGGCGGTTGTGGATCAGGCCGATATGGTGGGATATAGCCATCAACTCGAGCTCCAGTCGGACCTCGCCAGTCCGCTGCTCCCAACCGACTTTGAGCGCATCAAGCGATCGTTCGAGGGCTCACTCAAAGTGATGCTGTTTGACCTGGCTCCCGCCGACTTCTGGGAGCATCATCTCGCCGAATACTATACCGGAACCCTATCAATCAAAGAGGCTCAGACACTGATCGTTGAATATGAAAGTCAAGTCCTGCACGCATCGTCTCAGATGCAGGTTCTTCGTCGAAATTTTGTGACTGATCGCCTCCCGAATCTCTTACCGGTGGTGCGAGCCCGGTCGCAGACGTTCGAAATTTTTAACGAGGCGATGCTTCCTACATTCTTGCCCGGGGACCATGTCATTGTGAACAGGGCTGCCTATCATGCAGCTGGACCGCGGCGTGGAGAGGTTGTGCTGTATCACTATCCGGACGAGGAAGGAAAGCGCTTTGTGCACCGCGTGATCGGTCTTCCCGGAGATCGGATCGAGATCCGTACGCAGACCCTCTCAGTGAACGGCGAAGTATTAACGGAACCGTATGTGCAGCACACCGACCAACCTCTGGCGCCCGGGAACGTGCGCGATCATGTCGGACCAATGACCGTTCCACCGGATACCTATTTTGTTTTAGGAGACAATCGAGAGGAGAGCCTGGATAGCCGCTTCTTAGGGCCCATCAACAAGTCCCAAGTTCTGGGACAGGTCGTATTCATCCACTGGTCGGTGGATTCCAGTACGCGGTCGCCGCGCTGGGAACGGCTCAACCAGCCGGTGCATTGACGGGGATTTCCAAACGCCGGTATTGGAGAATTTCTTCAGCCTCTCGCAACTTGCGAGGTGTGGCCTAACGTGGTAGGTGGTACTCAACTCCGGGCTGGTCATTTCCAACTTTGCTTTGGCACCATCTGTCATGGGCCTGGGGTGCGTTTCATGGTGTTCCACAGCGTCGTGGCCAGAACGTTCTGATTGGAGATCTTTCGTGTTGGGGATTTGCGACCCAGTGCTTGCGGTCTGTTCGATGCTGCTCGGTGGCTCGGCGGCCTACGTCATCCTCAGCATTGCCGAACGCATGCGGGCAACCGAACAAGGCTCCTTCAAGATGCGCTGGCTCACGGTTGGAGCCGTTGCGGGCGGGCTTGAGATCTGGGCGATCCACTTCGTCGGTAACCTGGCCTTCTGTCCGCCGATTCCAGCCGCACAGGACGTGGGCCTTGCCCTTGTTTCCATCCTATCCGCCGGGGCGGCAGGGGCCGTGTCGGTGTATCTCATCAGTACCCATGACGGGAGCCATCTCCGACTGGTGTCCGGTGGGTTGCTGATGGGCGCCTGCCTGTTGGTGACGCACTTCACGAGTCTGATGGCGATCCACCAGATGGCCGATGTGAGTCACGATTTGCCTCTTTTCATCTTCTCCGTTGTGGTGATGGTCGGGCTGGGTATCTTTGTTCTCTTGGTCGGTGGATGGAACATTACGTACGGGGATTGGCGGGTAACGGAAAAGGCAAGCGCCATGGGGATTGCCCTGTCCGCTTCTCATTTGGCCGGGATGATTCCTGCGTACAGTTTTTTAGGCCTCACGACCACCGTCTCACCACCGGGAATCGAAGTGGAACTTCTCGCGGTTGTCGCGGTGTCGCTCTCGACCCTTCTGGCCATCATCGATCGGCAAGTGACGAAGGCGTCAAGTTTGGCACGCCATAGTCATGCTCGGTTGCTCGAAGCGATCGAAAGCGTCCCACAATGGTTTGCGCTCTTCGACGCAGACGATCGCCTGGTGATTTGCAATCATAAGTATCGCGAAGTGGTCTCCGGAGCTGGGGCTGAAGTCCAGCCAGGCGATTCATTTGAATCGATCATACGCCGCATCGCGGAACGAGGCGATATCCCCGCGGCGATCGGGAATGTCGATTCCTGGGTGAAAAAGCGTCTCGAGATGCACCACAACCCCCAAGGGCCCTACCTTCAGCACCGTTCTAGCGGCGAGTGGATCCAAATTCATGAAAAGAAGACGCACGATGGCGGTATTGTCGCCATCGCCACAGACATTACGGCTCTGAAAAATGCCGAGCAGGCTGCCGAAGACGCCACGGCACGCTTAGCGGATTCGTTGGCGTTGGTGGAAGCCGCAAAAGCCCGTATGCAGGAGGAACTGAATGTCGGCCGGGATATCCAAAGGAGCATGCTCCCGCGTGTGTTTCCCGCATTTCCCGATCGGAAGGAGCTGGAACTGTATGCAGTGCTCGAACCGGCCCTCGAAATCGGAGGCGATCTCTACGATTTCTTTCTCGTCGATGATCATCGGCTGTGTTTCGTGGTCGGCGATGTATCGGGCAACGGAGTTCCTGCCGCGCTCTTTATGGCAATGACCAAGATCATGGTCAAAACCAGAGCCGTGTCCGACCCCTCTCCTGCCAGCATCGTCACCCACGTGAATGATGCGCTCAGCGCAGATAACGATTCCTGCATGTTCGTGACGCTGTACCTGGGTATCTTGAATCTTCGGGATGGGACACTGCTCGCGACGAACGCGGGGCACAACCCTCCGCTGCTGAAACGGCAGAACGAACAGTTCGAGTGGCTGACGGCCCAAGACGGACCCATGGTCGGCCCCATGCCGGGCATTGCGTTCAAGGAAAGCATGATTCAATTGGGTCCGGGGGATGAGCTGTTCCTGTACACCGATGGGGTTACCGAAGCCGATAATAGGCGGCGTGAACTGTTCGGCAACAGCCGGTTGAGATCGGTTCTCACCGAATCCCGGGCCGTCTCCGTCGTCGATCGTCTTGGTGAGGTTATGAACGCGGTGAGGGCCTTTGCCGGAGATGCTCCGCAGGCGGACGATATCACCATGTTGGGCCTGCGGTATCACGGTGTCGCTCCGTCCGACGTGGCGGCTAGGGTCTTTCACCAAACGATGCCCAACCAATTGATGGCCATTCCCGACCTGCAGACGGCGTTTGAGCAGTATGTCGCGCAATGGACAACGGCCAAGCCGCTCATCCCGACTCTGAATATGGCGCTGGATGATCTGCTCAACAATATCGTGCAGTATGCGTTTCCCGGTGATCAGGCGGAGCACCTTATTGAAGTAGAAGGGGAGGTGCGTGAGGACTATGTCGTTCTGACCATCACCGACGATGGTATTCCCTTCAATCCGTTAACCGTCGCGCCACCGGACCTGTCGTTGCTGCTCCACGAACGTGAAATCGGCGGCTTGGGGATTCATCTAGTCCGCTCCATGTTCGACGAGGTAACATATCATCGCAATGTGGGACGCAATGTTCTGACGGTGAAGAAGAAGTTGGCATCTGAGCTGTCCATCTCTATGAAACGTCGGGACAGGGCCGGGTTCAGCGCGTTCGAAGTCGAGAGGCTACCGCAACCATCAGGCCAAGACATAAGGAGAGTAGAAATGAGTGTCGAATCACGTCGGAACGGTACTGCGATGATCGTCACCCCGAAGGACCGCTTCGACACGAACAGTGCACCGGAGGTGGAGCGTGTTCTGACCGACCACATCGGGCGGGGAGAACGCCAGATCGTGCTGGATCTCTCTGACATTTCGTATATTTCCTCGATTGGGCTGCGGGTAATCCTGAAGGCCGTGATGGCGATGATCCGAACAGGTGGAAGGGTGGTGCTCTGTGGAGGGAACGACCAGGTCCGCACGGTGCTCCAATTGAGTGGGGCCATGATTATGAGCCTCTATGCCGCCACGCTTGACGAAGCTCTTTCGAAGATCCAAGAGAAAGTCTAGCGCCCAGTTCATTCCGGGGAGGCTCTGATTCCAGTAAGGGGCAAGCTGTTCACGCCTACGATGTTGCCAGGATGGAAGCGTACGCCTGTCTTTGCTATGATTCGGCCGACCGTGGCATGCGCGATACCCGGTGCAAGAGGATTTTTGCATACGACACACGAATTGGAACTGAAGCTCGGTAGCCCGTTTGCGGATTGATTCAGACCCGAGCAGAGTAGCAATCTTCAACGCGAAAGGAGATCAGAAATGGACCAAGGGACCCGACACACATTGACCGTGACCTCGCGTGAGAATGCCGGCGTCACCGTTGTGAAAATGCAGGGAAGTCTTGCCGCCACCACGGCCGAGCACGGGAGTCAGGAAATGAAAAAGATTGTCGACGCGGGCGCACGAAAAGTCGTCGTCAACTTGGCTGATGTCGACTATATCAGCAGTGGTGGCATCCGGGTCCTTATTTTGGCGGGCAAGCAGCTCAACAACGTGCAAGGGGAGATGAAGATTGCTGCAGCGAAGGGGATGGTCAAAGAAGCCCTTGAAGCCAGCGGATTTAATCTGTTGAATCGCGTGTATGCAGAAAATGTTCAGTTGTACAACACAGAAGAGGAGGCTGTGGCTGCTTTTAAGGCCTAGGGCCGATTCCTCCGACGTAGCACAATCGTTTCGATACCTCACCGCAAAGATGTGGCCAGCATCCGGTCGATGGCCCGAGCCCTTCTTTATTTTCGCTCTCCTCGTTCCGATCGTTCGGTTTTTCCCGGATGATCGTGTAACCCGGCCCCTCTTCCTGAGCGTCGAAAGAGGTTCGTCTGCAACACCCACGACATGACGGCTATTGCCACGGAACTTTCTCCAGACTGCATCTGTCCTGAATAGCGAGTTATTCGTTTCGCCCATGCGTTCCATCCCGTACAGAGAGGCCGGTTACGAACGTTGTTTGGGTATCATGAAGAAGTTTTCATCTTGTCCTAATCATCTCTTCATCTTGCGGGATTATATGATGAGCCTAAGTCCATTTGGCGCCTGTGACGCCGTGGGCATGATGCTCAGGACAAGGGTCAGGTACATCGCAGAAGGAGGAACTCGCCATGAAGGAAGTAGTGAAAGAACTGGCCATATCCACATCCCTGATTCCCACACCTGCGAGACGGGGACCAAAGCGGTTATCCCCGAAGCATTTGTTGGAGTTGGCGACTCGATTGTTCATCTTCAAGGCCGAGCGATGGAAACGACGTGCGTTGTTCTATGAGCAGCATCGGGACTATTTCCCTCGCCTGTCGTCCGGTCGATTCGTGGATCGATGTCGTGAGCTAGAGGCGGCGTATCGTGCGCTCGCACACATGTTGTTTCTGCTTCCGGCACAAGACCAGGTGGTATCGGTCTGTGCGCTGGCTTTGCGGAGATCGTGAAGACAGATCGTTGTAGTTTGATGTTCCGATCTCACCCGTCCTGAACGGGACGGCTTCTGCTCAACCTCGGGCGGACCGGTGTAGAATCACCCGTCCGTCCATGATTCCAGCGCGACAACTCTTCAAGGCCTCGATGCCTATCTCGTGAGACGATACATCCATTGCCCTCTTGCGATCGCTGCCATCCGGTCGTATCGATGTCTATAGTGGCTCCAGGGCAGAATGAGCGCCGGTACTCCCTTGCGCTGTCGCACCATTCAACGTAACATCAGCCTCTGCGAGTTGGTCTGTTGTGCCCGTGGTGTCTGAGTGCCCATCCACGGCGGAAAGGCAGTTGTATCTCTCATGAAACATGGTCAATTCTCTGAGTCCACTACACCGACTGCGACGGGCTTTTCGCCCGGGTTCGCGTCATTAGGTCTGGAGGCGTCACTCCTTACGACGTTGGAAGCCCTCGGTTACGAGGAACCGACGCCAATCCAACGCGAGGCTGTTCCGCCGCTGCTGGCAGGACGGGACCTTCTCGGACAAGCCGCCACCGGAACGGGGAAGACGGCGGCTTTTGCCTTGCCGATGCTCCAGCGTATCGGTCATGGTTCCAGGATGCGTCCCTCGGCGCTGGTGCTCGTTCCTACGCGCGAATTGGCGATCCAAGTCGGAGAGGCGGTGCAGCGCTATGGAAAAGAGTTGCGAGTCACGGCATTGTCGGTCTATGGAGGGCAGGCCATCGGTCCCCAGCTCTATGCGCTCAAGCGCGGCGTCGATATCGTCGTGGCAACTCCCGGACGGGCGCTCGATCACATCCGTCGAGGTACATTGAAACTCCAGCACATACAGATCGTCGTCCTGGACGAAGCAGACGAAATGCTCGACATGGGATTTGCAGATGACCTGGATGCCATTTTGCAACAAACACCCGACACGAAACAGACCGCCTTATTCTCCGCGACGATGCCGCCGAGAATTCGTTCAATCGCCCGCCAGCATCTCCACAATCCAGTCGAGATTACGATCGCAAAGGAACCGGTCAAAGCCGGCACGGCTCCTCGTGTCAAGCAGACGGCCTATGTCGTGGCCAGGCCCCATCGAGCGGCCGCGCTGGCTCGCGTGATCGATGTAGCCGGCGCGAAGTCAGCGCTCGTGTTCTGTCGTACGAGGCTGGAGGTCGATGATGTCACCGTGATGCTGACTGCTCGTGGGTATAAGGCCGAGGCTATTCATGGTGGCATGAGTCAAGGGCAGCGTGACCGCGTGATGCAGTCGTTCAAGACCGGGCAAACGGAGTTATTGATCGCGACTGATGTGGCCGCGCGCGGGTTGGATATTCCACACGTGTCCCACGTGATCAACTACGATCTGCCTTCGTCTGCTGAGGTCTATGTCCATCGGATCGGTCGGACCGGTCGAGCGGGTCGGGAAGGTGAAGCGATCACCATTCTTGACCCTCGCGAGCAACGTCTGCTGCGAAGTATTGAGCAGCACACGAAGGCTCGCGTCGTCGTTCTCCCAATCCCCACTGTGACAGATCTCCGCCTCAAACAGGTGGATCGTGTGCAGACTGCGATAGAAGAGGTACTGAAGGAAGGCCGATTGGAGACCTTCAGGGCCCTCGTCGAACGGCTGTCTGCCGCATGTCCGGAGACTGACGTGGCGGCGGCTGCCATCAAACTCTTAGTTCGTGCCCAAGGCGGGGAACGACCGGAGCAGGAGATTCCCGCTGCTCCGATCAGATCACATGATGATGTCGGACGGCCGATTCGAGATACTGGCCGATCCAGCGGTCGGCCTCATGGGAGCTTTGCTGGGGCGAAGCATCAACCGGCTGCGCGGATGCGACGTGGCGGGCGAGAGGCCGGCATGGCGCGCGTCTATATCGGGGCGGGACGAGAAGCCGGCATCAGGCCGGGTGATCTGGTAGGTGCGATTGCCAATGAAGCGAAGGTCCGGTCCAGCGTGATCGGCGCCATCGAAATTGAGGAGAGGTTCTCCATTGTCGATGTCCCGGAATCTATGGCCCACAGTATCATTGATGTTCTGGGCCGTGCCTGGATCAAGGGACGAAAGGTCCCGGTCCGTTTATTCCGTGATTAGTCGAGATGATAGGATTTACATCTGATGCACATAGTTTGTTTTCTCGCCGGCTACCCGAAAGCATCTAGGACGTTGGACTATGTGGCCCCTGCTCCAAGCTAAGTATGGGATAGGTGAACCAACAAGTGACCATCTCATCCGCTTACGGCGCCGCAGCGACACTCGTGGCCAATCTGACGCGGAGCGTGTTTGGCGCAGGTCTACCATGACCGCTTGGTAGATCTGTCTGGCAGTAGGCAGCTCTGCTGCGAATGGGATGGCTGGTGGCGCTGATGGCGGCTCTTCTACGCTGTGAGTAGGGGATCTGTGGTAATGTTCGGCTCCGAGACAGGTTCTTGTTCAACTGCGTCTACCCATACTGACGACCAGGGTTCGTACCCCGCAGGCTTTGATCTGTGCGATCTGAGCTGCTGGTGCGACCGTCATCTTACGGCGAAAGAACGGCGTATTCAGCCAGGAGCGATCCAGTTGTTCGACGTACATGCCTGGCTGCAATTCGTCGATTCCGATTCGTTTTTTCATGGCAAGAGGGAGGTACATCGGATCTTCCGATAAGCGATATCGGACCGGCACCAACAAATCTTGAGATTCACGGAATCTTAGCACTTACTGTAGCGTGGAGATGAGTAAGAGTGTGCTGCAATGCGGCACGCATGTTTACGCCGCTTTCTTGTCGAGGTAATTGGCGGGGTCGATGCCTGCTTGGTGGGGATGCAAGACAGCTTTGACGTTCCGAAGCGGCGCTTTGTCCCGCTGAGAGAGATCTTGCTCTTTTGGTTGGGAGAGCAATGTATTTCCGGCGCTCTTCACGAGCAGCACCACCGGCGCGAGTGGCGCATCATGGTTGATCCGTTTGACGATGCCGGTCTCACCGGAATCCAGCTCCACGACCGATCCAACCGGATAGATACCGACAACCTGGATAAATCGTTGGACGAGCGTCGAATCGAGATGGCCTTCAAGCGAGAGCCGATAGAGCAGTTGGATGATTTCATGAGCGGATCGTCCCTTGTGATAACACCGGTCACTCGTCATCGCGTCATAAATGTCGACGATTGCAGTGATCAAACCATATTGACTGATGTCTTGTCTCGCCCGCCGATGCGGATATCCGGCCCCGTTGACTCTTTCGTGGTGCTCGAGCGCAGGTTGTATGTATGAACTTCCCAACCCGGTTGTGCGAGTCAACACCTCGACTCCCCGCAGCACATGCTGTTTCATGATTTCCATTTCATGAGCCTCGAAGCGACCTGGCTTGTTCAGTATTTCCAGAGGGACCTTCATTTTGCCGATGTCATGGAGGAGTGTCCCGACTCCGGCTAAATGGATCATGGACCGATCGAAGCCGAGACTCCGTCCCAAGGACATTGCCAGCAGAGCGGTGTTCACTGAATGGTAAAAGGTGTACTCGTCGAATCGCTTGAGCCGCGACAGACTGGACAAAGCATCTGGATTCCGAAAGACACTGTCGGTCATGTCCGATATGACTGTCCTTACGGCATCCACGTTGATCGCTCGCCCAAGCCGCGTGTCATTCATCGCATCTTGAATGACGATTTTGGCCGCCTGGTACACCTGCCTGGCAGCCGGCAGCTCTTCCTCGAACAGGACCATCGGTGGCGCTGATGCCGCCTGTTCTACAGCAGGCGCTACGGATTGATCCACGATTTCAGTTTCCCCAGCCGGTCCTTCGCAGACCTCTTCTGCTTCAATGTAGACGATCAGGGTCTGCACCCCAGAGGCTTTCAACTGTGCGATCTGTTGGGTGGAGGTAATCGTCATCTTGTGACGAAAAAACGGTGTGCTCAGCCAGGGCCGATCCAGTTGCTCAACCCGCATGCCTGGCTGCAATTCGTCGATTCGAATCTGTTTTCTCATAGCAACAGGTGGCTCATTCATGTCCCTTCTGAGCAATATCGGGCTGCCTAGCCGAATTCTTAAGGGGACTCGACAGCCACGTGATCCCAACGAGTGCGTCAAGTCCTTTTCTTCCCTCTGGACATCCATTAAGATAGCTTCAAGGTTTTCCTCTCTCTGCGAGGCCAATTCGTTGAAAGCTAAGGTCGTCTTTTCCTGTCAGGCCTGTGGGCACCAATCTCCACGGTGGCTCGGCCGATGTCCCGACTGCGGGGGCTGGAATACAATGAAGGAGGAACGGCAGGCCGCGACCGGGAAGGGTCGTCCTGCGGCGATGAAAACGGCTCAAGCGAAGGCCACTCCTATCGCAGAGATTGAAGTCGTGGGTGAAGACCGTCGGTTGACCAACATCGGCGAGTTTGATCGAGTCTTAGGGGGCGGCGTGATTCCAGGGGCGGTGATTTTGATCGGTGGCGATCCCGGGATCGGCAAAACGACCCTTTTATTGCAAGCGTTGCCACGGTTGGCCGCAAAGGATGCGCCGGTCTTGTATGTTTCCGGAGAGGAATCACCGAGGCAGATCAAGATGCGAGGGCAGCGGCTGGGCATCGAGCATCCACATTTGTTGATCTTGGCGGAAACCTCGCTGGAACACATTCTGAAAGCGGTGCAGGAAATCCAGCCGGTTGCGGTGGTCGTCGATTCGATTCAAACCGTGTACACGGAACAGATGACTTCCGCTCCAGGCAGCATCAGTCAGGTGCAGGAGGTGGCCGGACAACTCATGTGGTTCGCCAAGCGGGCCGGAGTTCCGGTCTTCATTATTGGGCATGTCACGAAAGAGGGGGCTATTGCCGGACCGCGGCTCCTGGAGCATATCGTCGACACGGTGTTGTACTTTGAAGGGGACAAAGGACACAGCTACCGCATTCTTCGTGCCGTCAAAAATCGGTTTGGATCGACGAATGAAATCGGGGTGTTCGAAATGAAAGATGCGGGCCTCGAAGAAGTGAGCAACCCCTCCGAGCTGTTCCTGGCCGAACGTCCACAGCGAAGTACCGGTTCGGTCGTCGTGTCCAGTCTCGAGGGTACCAGGCCCATTCTCGTCGAACTCCAGGCGTTGGTGTCTTCGACCAGTTATGCCATGCCCAAGCGGATGGCCAACGGTGTGGAATTAAACCGTGTCTCGCTGTTACTCGCCGTGATGGAGAAACGGTTAGGATTTCATTTGTCCGGGCAGGATGTCTACGTGAATATTGTTGGAGGGATGCACATCGAGGAGCCGGCCATAGATCTTGGTATCGTCGCGGCTGTCACCTCAAGTTTACGGGAGGTTCCGGTAGAACCGGGGATGCTCGTATTAGGTGAGGTCGGTTTAGGCGGCGAAGTCCGCGCCGTAAGCCAGGCGGAATCGCGCATCCGCGAGGCAGCCAAGATGGGATTTAAGCGCTGCATTCTGCCTGAACGGAACCTGGCGAAACTGGATTCTATCGATGGGATGGAATTGATCGGCATTCAAGAAGTGAGAGAGGCGCTTGACATCGTGCTGGTCTAGCCGTCGAAGTCACATGCCACATGGAACAGTCACAATCATGAAGCACGTGGTTCGCTCGTTTTTCATCGTCGTGTTTATAGGGACAGGGTTTGCCGGTTGTGCGCTCATTGCTCCGAAACAAGAACCGCCGTTGAAACAGGTGACGGCTGAGGAACTCGCGACACTGTTGCAGCAGCGAGACGCCGCCATTCATTCGATGAAGGGATTGTTCACCGCCAAAGTAAAAGGCGGGCTTATCCCAATCGCGACACGGGTGGAAGGAACCGTCCATTATCGTCGACCCAATGCATTGCGCCTTCGAGGTTTTACACCGTTCGGAAACGAGCTATTCGAATTTGTGCAAGCGGATGATTGGTATAAACTCCGTTTGCCGCTGGAAGGGAAAATGTATACTGGGCGCCAATCCGACATGAAAGAGTTAGGGAAGCTCGCTCGATTCTCGCAGTTGAGTGCCTGGGCGGTCGGCGGGGTCCTGGGGAGGAATTCGATCAGCAAAGAGGAAACCGTGAAAGTCGTGGAAGATCGTGACCGGTATCGTCTCGATGTGTATACGTCCGTCAGCGGTGGAGCGGGTTCAGCGCGTCGAGCCATCCGCCGCCTCTGGTTTGACCGTCGATTGTTAGTGGTACAAGAAGATCGGTTGGGGGCGAGCGGCGAAGTGGAAGCGGTGATCCAATACGACGATTTCAGGAAGCTTGATGATTCGGGAACAGACCCAGCGAGGTCGGCCGTCGAGCAGGATGGTCGAATGGTACGTCCATTCAAGGTTTCTCTCGTCGACGGTCATGGGCAGGGGACGATCCAGGTGACATTCCACGAGTTGCATCATAACCAAGTGATCAAAGCAGAGGACTTAGGGCAGGTCTCCTAATGTACGATGAAAATCCTCGCAGTTGAAACGGCCACCGCATGGCAGAGTGTGGCGCTCCTCGACGATGAGCGGGTATTGGGCACCCATGACCAGGAAGCAGGCGGCGCACATGGGTCCCTGCTGTTGCCGGCTATTGATCAACTGCTCACCAAATCTCAGGTACGACTCAGTGAGCTTGATGGTCTCTGCTGTTCAGCTGGGCCCGGCTCATTCACGGGTATCCGTGTCGGTCTTGCGACTTGCCTGGGCCTGCGAGCGTCCAGTGGGCTTCCTCTCGCGCTGGTTCCCACGTTGGAAGCGATGGCAAGGGGTATTCAAGGGGAGTCTCGTCCCCTCTGTCCCGTATTGGTGAGTCGTCGAGACGAGGTGTATTGGGCGCTGTTTCGTTGGATGGGTGGGGGACAGTGGGAACGGATTGTGAGCGAGCAGGTAGGCACTCCTAGAGCTCTCGCCCAGAGTCTGACTGACCAGACTGTGGTGTTCGGGCTTGGATGGTCATCGATGGAGGCTGAGATTCGAGCGGCCTTGCCGGAGTCGGTGACTGTCACGGTTGGGCCGGATCATGCCTTCAGACCTTCGGCGATTCACGTGGCTCACATTGGAATGGAGCAAATACACCGAGGCGAAATTGCCGGGAGCGCCGTGGCTCCGTTGTACGTGCAGCGTGCCGAAGCGGAAATCCAGTACGAACGCTCGGGTGGCATCTCACCGGTGGCGCGACGTCGGAACAGGGTAGAGAACAAAGCTGCGGCGAGACTGGCTCGCAATCGCAGACGCAAGAACATGTAGAACGGATGACTAGCGACAAGACACTCTCAGAATTTCAAATCCTTCCGGCTACGCCGGAGATGCTGCCGGATATCCTTGCTTTGGAAGAGGCTTGCTTCTCTTCACCCTGGACGCGCAAAATGCTTGAAACGGAGTTAATGAGTAATCAGTTTGCACACTTTCTCGTCGCGATGCATCGTGGGCAGTCAGCGGGAGGGAGCGAGTGCGCGATTGTCGGGTATCATTGTTTCTGGATCGTCTTTGAAGAGCTGCGTCTGATGAATCTGGCAGTGCGAGAGTCGATGCGGAGGCAAGGGATTGGAACGGCCCTGGCGGCGGAAGCGTTCCGCATGGCACTCGATCTGGCGGCAACTCGGGCGGTTCTTGAAGTTAGAGCTTCGAACGCGCCTGCGCACTCACTCTATACCAGGATGGGGTTTGTGCAGACCGGTAAACGTCCTCGTTATTATTCCAATCCAATCGAAGATGCCGTGCTGATGGAAATGAGTCCGCTTGTCATGCCGAGCGGTCGGCAGAATGTACCAACGTGTCGCGCAGGAGGTGAATCAACCTCGACAGACTCACTTTAACCGGGAGGTGTCGTATGTTGACGGAAGATGCGATTGTCGAACAGCTTCGCCGCACCAACACCGAATTCCGCGAGCTGGAAGAATCTCACCATCGTCTGGATCTTGAGTTGAACGAGTTGCAAAAGCGCCATGTTCTGACGCCGAATGAAGAGATTGAGAAAAAACGAATCCAAAAAGAAAAATTGGCCACGAAAGACAGACTTGCGGAGTTCATTCGCCTCCATCGCGACCAACGACTGGAACCGGCACGGTAGAATACCGTGAGTACGGTGCCGCGCCCACTGCTAGGCGACCACTATGGAACACATCGTCCATCCGCTTGCCGCCCATCTCCAAAACATCAAGCGCCGATTGCTTATCGTCGGCGCGACGATGTTAGGGTTGCTTGTGCTTACGTTCTCATTTTCTGCTGAAATGATTGCGTGGCTGAATCGACCGTTCGAGAACCAATTGGCTTTTTATGGACCGACGGAAGCGTTGTTTGCTTCCATCAAGGTGTCGTTGCTGGCGGCCTTCATCCTCAGTTTACCGGTCATTTTCTACCAGTGTTGGAAGTTGATCGAGCCCGCGCTGCTGCCGAAAGAACAGCGTTGGGCGATCCCGTTGTTCATGCTGGCTGGAGTGTTGTTCGGGTTGGGGATGATGTTCTGCAACGCCGTCATTCTGCCCCTCGTGATCGATTGGTTTGTGAGTTTCGGGCTCGATCGTGATATTACTCCGCAGCTAGGCGTGGGAATCTACATTGATTTCAACGTGAAATTCCTGCTGATTTTTGGCTGCGCGTTCGAGCTGCCGTTGGTGATGACGCTGGCGGCCGTGATTGGTGCGGCGTCGGCTCAGACGTTCGCGCGGTACCGAAAGCATGCTATTTTACTGTGCCTCATCATTTCCGCCGTGGTGACGCCTGATGCGACGCTCTTTACGATGATGCTGATGGCGGTTCCTCTGATGCTGCTGTATGAAGTTGGGATTGTCGGCGCCCGCTTGTTTGGGAGAAGTCAGGACCATGATGGGATGGATTTGCCGACTGACCCTGATGTGCCGTTCAAGACGGCAGGAACTAGAATGCGATGAGGCTCCAGGCCATCATGAGTG
>JAHBWT010000020.1 GCA_019636815.1 Nitrospira sp. | reverse complement strand
CGCTCGGCTTGGCTCGCACCGGTTCCACCATACGGCATGGCAGCGGCGATTTCATTCTGGCCTTTTCGACGGCCAACATTATCCCGCATTATCCCAAAGACCCGACCTACACCCTTACGCATCTCGCCGACACCCATATTAATCCGCTCTTCACCGCGACGGTCGAGGCCACCGAAGAAGCCATTCTGAACGCCCTCACCATGGCCACCACGGTTGTCGGTCGCGATGACCGTCGGGCGGAGGCGATCAACCTAGACGGTTTGAAAGCGCTAGTCACTGGGGCGGTCCAGAAGTGATCCCCAGAGGCATGAGGTATCTTGAGTGCGGCGAATTAGTACTGATGCGCCAAAAGCCAATCTGCATTCGGAAGTGAGCAACCGACCGTTACTAAAGTTCAAACTTCTCCAGAAAGTCGCCTCCGCTTGCTATTTCCTAGCCTGTCTCGCTATCCTTCCTACTGATTTCTGAATGGAGGAGGCCAGGTCGATGGGCGACTACCAAATCGGCGGGGGGCTGCAACTGCTGACGGCGGTGCAAAAGACCGAAGCCTTCGGCGAATTCCTGAAAACACGGATGGTCCGAGCGCTCGAAACCGAGGACCCGACGGAACTCCACTATCTCCTCGCCCAGGTGGACGATTACCACTCCTACCTCTGGCGGTACTACAAAAAGCTCGCGCAGGTCAGGGCTCAGCGGATGGATCCAGGGGTGTGACCAGGCGACGGTCTGTCCAGTCTTCTTCAGTTTTCACGAATAAGGTAGTCAGATGCAATTCGCCTCAGCCCTCTCGAAAACAATCACGACGGCCCGCGCTGCGCAGGAATTGGTCGATGAGATTCGGTCCCAGCTGGGTGACGCCTCGATCGATCTGGCCTGCGTGTTTTTCTCCTCTCATCATGCCGCGCAGGCCGACCACCTGACCGATGTGCTCATCAGCACACTTGGGCCACGATGTCTCCTCGGCTGCAGCGGCGAGGGGGTCATCTCCGGAACGGAAGAACTGGAAACCTCCCCGGCGATTACGGTGTGGGCTGCGTCACTGCCGGACGTCGATCTCTACCCGATCCGTTCGTCTTTTTCTCCAACGCAGGACCAGTTTCAACTCGCCGGATGGCCGGACCCGTGGCGGGGGGAGGCGACCTTCCTTGTGCTGGCCGATCCCTTTACCACTCCAGTGCAGGAAGTCCTCGCTCTGTTGGAAGACCGCTACCCCGGTGCGAAGGCGGTCGGGGGGCTGGCCGGAGGCGCGCAAGAAGCGGGAGAGAATCGGCTGATCCTCAATGGGGACGTGTTCGATGGCGGCATGGTCGGGGTTCGCCTGTCGGGGGCGGTGGAGATTCGACCAATCATCTCACAAGGATGCCGTCTGATCGGCGAGCGGTTTGTCGTGACCAGGGCCGAGCGCAATCTCATTCACGAGCTGGGCGGCCTGTCGGCATTGGAGCGGCTGCAGGCCGTGTTCGAGGCCCTGTCGGAGGAGGATCGGCAGCGAGCCCTCCACCTCGGCATTGTTATCGACGAACATCGGGATCGGTTTGAGCGGGGAGATTTTCTCATTCGAAATCTGCTCGGCGCGGATCGAAGCTCGGGGGCAGTCGCGGTCGGCGATGTCGTTCAAGAAGGCCAGACGGTCCAGTTTCACCTTCGAGACGCAGACTCGGCCAGCGAAGATTTAACCTCCCTGCTTGCAGCGGACCGATCCAGTCGGAACAGCCCTCCGCTCGGCGCGCTGATGTTCAGCTGTTGCGGACGCGGCCGGGGTCTCTTCGGACGGCCGAACCACGATGCCGCGACGGTCGCGGAACAACTAGGGCCGATCCCCATGGCGGGATTTTTTGCGCAGGGGGAAATCGGCCCGATCGGGCATCGGAACTTCGTCCATGGGTATACCGCGAGCATGGCCATTTTCGCTGAACCTTCGAGGCCAGCCACCGTGGTTGACCGGGCTTGTCCCCCCGTGCCATAGACTATTTCGGAAGGAGAACGCTATGACCTATCAGCATGCGGTATCGATCTGTGTGCTCATCGTGTTCACACTAATCTTGGGAGGAGAACATACCATGGCAGCAGATGACAGTAGTTCCGCCGGCCAGGAAGTCACCACCGCGTCCGGGCTCAAATATGTTGATCAGGTCCTCGGCACGGGCGAGGTGGCGACGGCAGGCAAGAACACCACCGTGCATTACACGGGCTGGCTGGAAAATGGGAAAAAGTTCGATAGTTCCGTTGATCGTGGCCAACCCTTCTCGTTCTCTCTCGGGGCCGGGCGCGTCATTAAAGGGTGGGACGAAGGAGTGCAGGGCATGAAGGTGGGGGGGAAGCGGAAGTTGACGATCCCGTCAGACCTGGGCTATGGCTCACGCGGTGCCGGTGGGGTGATTCCCCCGAACGCCACCCTGATTTTCGACGTTGAATTGCTCGGGGTGAAGTAGCACGACCGTGCAGCAGACTCCCTTCATCGCCCAACACCGCGCCGCCGGGGCCAAACTGGTCGATTTTGCCGGATGGGAGATGCCCATCCAGTACACCGGCGTGGTGGACGAGTATCAGACCGTCCGCACCAAGGCCGGACTCTTCGATGTCAGCCACATGGGGCGGCTGGTTGTCAGCGGCACGGGGGCGGAGCCGTTCCTCCAGCACGTGACGACGAACGATCTCGCCGGGCTCAAGCCCATGCAGGCGCACTACTCGATGGTCTGCAACCCACAGGGCGGGATTCTGGACGATATCTTCGTCTATCGGCTGGAGAGCCCGGGAGAATTCCTCCTGTGTGTCAACGCGTCCAACCGGGCCAAGATTCTCACCTGGTTGTTCAAACAAGGTCAGGGACTTTCTGACTGTCATATAGAGGATCGCTCGACGGAGATTGCCCAAATCGCGTTGCAGGGGCCTGCGACACGCTCGATCGTGGAGTCGCTGGGCTTGGCCGCGCTGGCGCAACTCAAATTGAGACAGTCCACAAGAGTCCAAGTCGGCGGGGTGGAATGTCTGGCTGCGAGAACAGGCTATACCGGTGAATTTGGGTACGAGTTCTATGTGACTGGAGATGCTCCTGTCGTCTGGGATGCCTTGCTGGGCGCAGGGAAGGCCTTCGGACTCAAACCGGCGGGGCTCGGTGCCAGAGACCTCCTTCGTCTGGAGATGGGCTATCTGCTCTACGGGAACGATATCGATGAGCACACGACGCCCGTTGAGGCCGGAGTGAGATGGGCGGTGAGTTTCACCAAGGGTCATTTTCTTGGGAAAACGGTCCTCGAGCAGCAACAACAAGCGGGTCCGGCTCGGCGATTCGTCGGCATTGAGTTGTTAGAAAAGGGGGTGCCTCGCCATGGGTTCACGATTCTGTCCTCGGCGTCGGAACCGATCGGAGAAGTGACGAGCGGCAACTTGTCGCCGCTGCTTCAGAAGGGGATCGGCTTGGGCTACATTCGTTCAGAATATGCGAAGCCGGAGACAGGCGTCATGATCGATATCCGAGGGAAACTGGCTCCCTCAAAGGTCGTGAAGCTTCCATTCTATACACGTCCCGCCAAGTAACTCAGCTATGTGCCGTCGCGCGTCTGTTTCATAGAGGGCGGATGATGTGCAGGTAAGGAGAACAACGCATGGTCCGCAACATCTACACCGGAAAGGTTGTCACGCTGAATGTGGATACGGTGCAGCTACCAAACGGCTTCACCGTCGATCTCGAAACCATCCGGCATCCCGGCGCTGCCGCGGTCGTCCCGGTCAAAGACGATGGGACCGTCGTGTTGATCCGGCAGTTCCGTCACGCGGCCGGCGGATTCATCTACGAAATTCCAGCCGGCAAACTGGATCGCGGCGAAGATCCCTTGAATTGCGCCGCGAGGGAATTGGAAGAAGAGGTCGGCTATCGCGCGTCATCCTTCGAATTGCTGTCCAGCATCTTCACAGCCCCGGGCTTCGCGGATGAAGTGATTCATATTTATAAAGCCATCGGGCTGACGAAAGGGCGGCAGCACCTGGATCGAGATGAAGTGTTGGAGATCGTCGAAATGCCGTTGAACGAAGCGATCAAAAACATTCAAGACGGGACGATCCGGGATGGGAAAACGATCATCGGGTTACAGGCCGTCTATATTCGGGAGATGACCCCTCGGCGGTGAATCCCGTGCGAGCCAGTGGGAAGAAGCAGGTTTGTAGAACAATGAAAGGGGCACTTCCGTGAGGAAGCGCCCCGGGTCTGCCAATCTTACGAAAGGGTAGAACTCTTACTTTCCGCCCTTGTCCTTGTCCTTCTTTTCACCGAAAGTGTCCGCGTGGCCTCCTTTCTTCTCTTCCTTCTTGTCCCCGAAGAGATCATCGGCCTTGCCGCCATCCTGGTTCTTCTTGTCGCCGTACACTACGACGTGGCCGCCCTTCTCCTTCTTCTTCCCTTCCTCGGCGAAAGAAGGAACGCTGAACATCACTGCCACTGCGACTGCCATTACTGCCATCAGCATGGTCTTCATAACAACTACCCCCTTAAAGAAATATAAGTTTGAATAATCATGTGCCGCTGATTCGGCACTGACTTACTATTGAGCAAGCGCAATGCCGTTGTGAGTGACTCAAAAGATTATTGATATTCGTTCATAGAATCCATCGGTTACGCAATCACCCTCATAAAACGGCGAAGGATTTTCACTACAGGATCCTGTGGCGGATTGGTGGACCAAAAACGAAACTGCCTCATGGGCCATGGTGGCGCTATTCCAACGTTTCACAGCTCGGCTCAATCATGCTATGTTCCGTGCCCGGCGATTGAAACGGGGTATGAGCAGACTGTCAATCCCCTCATCCCTGTGACCATAACGCGGTAATCATGCGTCGGAACCATCTACCGTACCATCGGGATTCCACCGATTAGCACGGCACGATCGCGATTTTTAACCAAGGAGAACAGTCCTCATGTTGCTAAAGGGAAAAAAAGGACTCATCATCGGCGTGGCCAACAAGCACAGCATTGCCTGGTCCATAGCACAGTCGGTCGCCGGTCAAGGAGCGCAACTCTTCTTCAATTACCAGAATGAGCGGCTGAAACAGAATGTGGAGGAGCTCGCCAAAACGTTGCCTGGCGCGAAAGCATTCCCCTGCGACGTGAGCCATGACGGAGAAATCGCCGCTCTCATACAGCAGGTGCAGAAAGACTTCAGCCAGATCGATTTTCTCGTCCATTCTCTAGCCTTTGCTCCCCGGGAGGAATTAAGCGGGCAATTTGTGAATACTTCGCGGCAGGGGTTCGCCATGGCCCTGGACATCAGCGCCTATTCCCTCGTGGCCGTCACGAGAGCAGCCATGCCGCTAATGACCGCCGGAGGTTCCGTGGTGACCCTCACGTATCTTGGCAGCGAGCGCGTCGTGCCACACTACAATGTGATGGGTGTCGCCAAAGCGGCGCTTGAAGCGACGGTACGGTACTTGGCCTACGATCTTGGCCCGCTCAATATCCGTGTGAACGCGATCTCAGCCGGACCCATTAAGACGTTGGCCGCACGGGGTGTCTCAGGCATTACCAAGATGGTGGATCTCCACAAAGAGACGGCTCCGCTTCGTCGTGCCACCGAACAGGGTGAGGTTGGCGACACGGCCTTGTTCTTGGTAAGCTCCTTAGGACGGGGGATTACCGGGGAAGTGGTGTACGTGGATGGAGGATTCAACATTCTCGGAATGGTTGCTCCTGCCGAATCGGCGAATGCCTGAGCGAGAGCCAGCCGAACATCAGCTCAACCTTGGCTGATTTTGTGACGATATCGTGTCCATCTCTGTTCACGGGTTTGCTCCAACTTGTTCATCCACCGTCGACGGGCACCAGCTCGCAAGAGTTTGTCCGTGAGGTGTTAAAGTTTATCAATTGGTTACGAGGCTTCCGCATGCGACCGAGTTGGCACTGAGGTTGCTGTCTCAGCAGCCGTTTTCTCGTAAGATCTCCTCGTAGAATTGGATCTGGATACGATGCAGATGAAGTTCATCCTCGGAATCGCCATCACGGCAGGCAGCTTGTTTCTACAACCGATGCCGTTGCCGGCACAAGATTCAGGAGCACAACTGTCGAAACAGGCCCTCGAAGCATGCAAGCAAGGGAGGCTAGCCATCGATCGTGCTACGCGCCTTGCCCATTTTCAACAGGGACAAACCTTGGGGGAACGGGCGGTCGCTGCGGATGAAGGAAATGCCGATGCCCACTTCGCGCTCTTCTGCAACTTGGGCGAGCTGCTCCGCATCGACGGAGAATCCCTCACGTCGATCTTCGGGCTTCGCCGCATGATGAACGAACTTGATCGGGCCCTCGAAATCAATCCTGCCCATATCGACGCGCTCTCCGCGAAGGGAACGCTCCTGGTGAAGTTACCAAGCTTCCTGGGAGGAAACTCGGAGAAAGGCGAGCAGCTTCTCCAACGGGTCGTCCGGCACGCACCGAAGGCGGTCAACGCGAGGCTGGCCCTTGCCCGGGTGTGGTGTCAGCGTGGCCGGCACGACGAAGCCATGGCCCTGGCATCCGATGCGCTTGCCCTCGCTCAGAAACATCAACGGGTTGAATTCATTCCCGAGGCTCAAGCGCTTCTGCAGCAGGTGAGGGCCAACGCAGTCAAGGTCAAACACGCCCGTTCCTAGCGAATCTGTAAGCGAGGCAAAGGTTCTCCGGACAGCATCCTTCGGATTCGTTCAGTCAACGGTCCTTCTCAGTGCTTTCAACCGCCCCTGCCGTTTCTTCTGCTCAATCCGCCGATCCTGCGCTCTCTTGGATGGTGTGGTCGGCTTGCGCTTCTTGCGCGGGGTCAGCGCACGTTGAATCAACTCTCCTAGACGATTGACAGCATCCTCGCGATTCCGCTCCTGGGTGCGGTATTGCTGCGCCTTAATCGTGATCACCCCTTCCGCTGAGATTCGGTGATCGCGCAGCTTCAATAACACATCCTTCAAGGCCTGAGGCAATGAGGATGCTTTGATATCGAATCGCAAATGCACCGCAGTTGAAACTTTGTTGACGTTCTGCCCGCCCGCACCTTGAGACCGCACGGCATGGATCTCAATCTCGTGATCGAGAAGAGAGACGGAGGATGAAATGTAGAGCATAATGCGAGTAGCTAGCACAATCACCGTTCGGGTGCAATCTATACCGCAAGAGCAGTTTCAACACTCACATTTTTCACTGGCGCTTCCCTTCCTGGACGAGGTATAAGGCTCCCCCAAAGCGAAGACCAGGCCTACGACCTCAACCCAACAAGAGATCAGACTGCGGTGGAGGAATACGGAGATGATGATTGCTTGTTATTGAGAACAGCGTGCGGGGTTTTCTCGAGTGCCACGGCCATATGCCCGCTTGAGGAGGAATCATGCAGCGTGCAGCAACAAATCATAAAACACGAAAGTGGGGCCTAAGGACTACAATCGTGGCCTTCGCGTGGAGTCTTCTGGTCGGAGGGGAAACCTTCGCTCAATCTCCTTCAACATTCAATCAAGACTTTCGGCTATGGGCACCCGTTTTTATCACGGCAAAGCTTCCGTCGTCCTTTCTTGCTCACTTGGAAGTCCAGCCACGGTTCGCAGATCTGGACGAAGAGGGCCATATCGATCAGCTGATACTTCGTCCTGCGTTTGGTTATCAACTCACGGAGAATCTCTCCATCTGGCAAGGCTATGCCTGGGTTGGCAACTATAATCAGAGGCATACACCACCTCAATCGCCTTTCTTCGAAGAAAGCCGTATATACCAACAGATTCTCTATTCGCATAAGTTTGAGTCGTTCAAGATCGTCAGCCGTACTCGGCTGGAGGAGCGTTGGATCGAGCATGTGGATGGGACAGCCGTACGCTTTCGCACGATGTTGCGGGGGCAGTATCCACTACCGATGGCACCGGAATGGGCATTGGTCGCGTCGGAAGAAATTTTTATCCATCTCAACACGGTCGGTGCGCGCGGGCCAGCGGCTGGTTTCGATCAAAATCGATTCTTTATCGGGATCAACCGGACGTTTTCCAAATATTTCAATATGGACGTCGGCTACCAAAATCAGCTGCTCAACAGCCGGTCAATTCCCAATCTCGCAAACCAACTGAACCATATGATTCTCTTCCAGGTCTTTATCAATCTATAAGTGAGGGCTGCAACGATCGCTCTCTTAATAGACATCGTCCATTGGCACAGCCGTGAAGAGGGATCGAGCAGATATTCCGCGCATGGCCGTTGCAACGGGTTAAGGAAGTATTGTTGGGGAGTGTGGGTCCTTCTCGAATGCTGGGAGGGCCATGATGTCTGATTGCCCAATCAAGGTGGGACTTGCCGGGTGATTTTTGATAGGTTGGATCAAATGTCCAAATCGAGTCGAGGCACGACGTTAACCCGCCACGACAGCCGGTTGCTGCCTGGGGATGGTCGACCAGATCCCGCCTGGATCGTAGCGGGCGAACTGACTCGTCTGAATATCCAGGACAATCAGATGGAGCCACCGGTTGTCGAAGAGATGCTGAAGATCTTTGTGGCGCTGCACAATTGCGTTGACAAGAGTGGGGCGCCCTTCCACAACAAATGTCAGGCGCAGAGGCTCATGTAACCAGACCATTTGGAATGGGAGTCCCGTTTGTAGATCACCGTGAGCTCCAGCCATTACCCCGACAAGGCCGCTTACGTTGTGCAAGACTTTGGTTCCACTTCCATAGCGATTATTGTCAACGCGCGAGAAATAGTATTCAAGCCCAATGCCGGCACAGACCGGACCCACCGCCGTCAGAATGCGTTCGAGGATTACTCCCTCCGGATCATCGACGGCATTGTAGGATTGCAGGAACGTGCGGCGATCGAGATTAAGTCCTTTGGACAGAATGCGCCGGCCTACGATCACGGATGCATTCGTCGCATGGCCCCACTCTGCATACACCTGACTGAAATCGACGGACCGCTGTTCGACATGGCGGAGCGCTTGGGCAGGCTGTGCATTTTTCGGCGCCAACGGCAGGAGTCGGCAGCGTTCCCGAGCATTCATTGCCCTCGCCTCGGCGAGGTCGCGAACCAGATAGGAAAATGCCTTGTGGTGAGAAGCGGGAATCCGCTCTGTTTCAAAAAAAACAATCTGGTCGGACGCAGTGTTATGTTGTCCTCCGAGAAAATAGGTGTCGTCAGGAATATCGATACCTCGGTCACGTAGGACTGCTCGCACGTCCGGCTTGTTCGCCATCGCAGCCAGCGCTCGGGCATTGGGACCTCCGTGCTTCCCGCCACAGGCCCCACAATCATATGCCGACTCGTGTGGGTTGTTTTGGCTTGTCGACCCGTGGCCAAGCACGGCTACCAAGCGCCCGAACCGACCGGTTAATCCGATCAACCGTAACTGCCCCTCGACGAGGCCGATCTGCTGATCCAACGTAAATCCCAGTTGCTGACCTGCGTGGACGGAAACCTCTGCTCTTGGCAATGCATCGATCGTCAGCTTGGTCCGTACCGGGTGCACGAGCTTCTCATGGAGGTGATGAACGGCCTTCGAAAAACCCCTCGGCAAGAGGGTCTTGCCCAGCAACATGATTGCCATTAAAGGCGCAGTAAGGTCGATGAGGAGATAGGAGGCGACAAAGTGCTTCTTGAGCGCCGTGAAGAGGTTCTCCAGGAATGTGAGCCAATGTTGTCGATTGGATGAATGCTCCCATTGTCTCCGTTGATCTGGCGTCGGCTCCTCTTTTACATAATGCGTCGGCGTGACCACAATGGGACAGAGCGGCGTGACTCCATGATCCTCCAAGGAGGAGTAATTCATGACGACACCGAAAAACCCGGCTGTCCCAAAGGTTTCATAGTCTGGACTCACTGCTTCGATGTGCCGACGAATGCTCTCCTCCCGCTCGTCGATACAAAATACGAGCTGGGCTTGAGGCCGGTCATCCGGCTGAGAAAGGCCGACCTTATTCCGATCAAGACTGTCCAAAAGACCACGTTGATAGTGTCCCTCAAAGGCGGATTGCCAGATAGGGCCGTGGGCTGATGACGGGAGCCTGTCAAGCATTGCCAGCAGTCGGTCCCCTTCGATTGGAGCCAGCTTCCTTAAATCTCCCGCGGACAGTCCGAGCAGCTGGGACAGATGAAAGAGCCGCCAGGCATGATGACAAGCCGTAGAGAGTGGGTCTCGTCCGAGAGCGGTGGCCTGACGGTACTTCCAAATCATTTCCGCCGTGCGAATCCACCGATCCCGATCATGCTGCGGGTTGGCCTGAAGAAGGGCCCTGCAGCGGGATTCCAGATAATCCGGCAAGTTCCCTCGGAAGAATTCCCGTCGGAGATAGAATTCATAGGGATGCTCGCGATGCAGCTCATTCAACTTCGGGACCGTGCCTTCGAGACCCCATATCTCTCGGCAGGCGCGCTTGATCAACATCGCTTCACAGAACAGCCGCACCGCCAAAAAATCCACTAAATCGATATGTTCATGCGCTTGTCGGGAATGTCCAGGATGGTGCTCGCGCCACTTCACCAGCGCGGCCCACCCAGGCAATTTAAGGAGGCGTCGGCTCAGGTAGGGAGTTTGATGCTCCTCAGGAATCTGCAGCGAGCGCAGGGTCTGGATGAGGCTGTCCTCTGCGCGTTCGGGGAGGCCAAGCACGGCCTCACGCCATCCGTCCACCCCTCCCAGCGCTAACGGCAATTCCTCGACAGCCAGCCTTTTCCAGGCGCGGTAAAATCCCAGCGTTCGGCAGGGCATGGACCAGCTCGCGATCCCTTGATCGAGAAAAGCCCCGCACCACTTGATCACATAGCGGTTTACGGACTCGGCGATGTCCACGCCTGTCAGGTCATGCAGCAACTCGCTCAGCGTGAGGCTCTGCCCCACGCTTTCCATCATCGCGGTCAAGTCCGCGCGGGAATGCTTCACGAGCCGCTCTCGCGGATCGAACTGGTGGAGGTCCGCCAGCAACCGACGACAGGCGAACGTCCGATCTCGAAGTTCGATCAACCGCTGCAGGGCATCGTAGGCGGGTCGGGACAGTTCCGTCTCGCGAAGACCTTCCCGAACGGTACGACAGAGCCGCTCTTCAAGGCCATGATCGATGTCCTGCAGTGTGGACAGGTCCTCCCATCGCGCGACGTCTTCCTGTAAAGCCCCCCATCCCTCCAGCGTCAGTCCCTCGTCCATCAGTCCGCGGAGAATACGAATGCGTCGCTCTTCAGCGTGGGAGTCGGATCGTGGCGAGGACAACTCCTCGCGAAGCGCCGACCGTACGCTGTCCGTGACGCGAAGCCGCACATGCTCACGGAGGAAGATTTTCCAAGGCTCCTCCTGGCTCGCAGAAGAGGGGTTACTGAATAACGGTCGATCGCAGACCTGCTTCCATGTTCCCC
Source organism: Nitrospira sp. (assembly GCA_019636815.1). GTDB lineage: Bacteria > Nitrospirota > Nitrospiria > Nitrospirales > Nitrospiraceae > Nitrospira_D. The sequence continues at coordinate 41,158 of JAHBWT010000020.1, read as the reverse complement.
AGTCGAAACCTCTTCGCACGCGAAGCTCACCGGCAAGACGAAGAAGGCCTGCTGGCGCGCTGATCTCACCCCGGCGCAGCATGAGAAGCCTGAGCTCTGCGTCGGTCGTCAACGTCAGCAATGGGCGCTCATAAGGAGGATTACCGCTTTGGTGCGGGCGGCAAAAATCGAAGAGGATGGTGTGACGCCGCTGCCGTTGGCGCCCCACGGAACCCAATTCCTCTTCGATGGCAGTTCGAATCTCAGCCGTGAGCGGAAGCGGAGCCCCGCCATCTTGTTCCACGGCCATAATACGGCGGTGGAGCGCATCTCGTCGGGCACCGAGACAATCCTTTGCTAACAACGTCTCGGGATCGGACGGAGAGAGTGGATCTTCCAGTCCGCGCGCTGCGAGCGCTGCATGCCAAAGACTTGTGGCTGCATAGGCCTCCAAATCTTGCTCGAGCCCGGAGCGAATACCACCGAAGGTTCCCGTCACGCGAAGGTGGCGAGGGACCACCGCTCTCAAGAGTTGAGATTCGATTTCCAACCATCTGGTCTGTAAGGTCGGCTGGAGCGGCGTTGACAAGATACCGGTGTTATAGAGGTGACGATTGATACAGCGGCGATAGCCTTCGCGCCGGTCATGGGGAATCCCCAAGGAGTCGAACCAACGGTCGGCTTCAGCGAGTTTGAGAGGAGTCATCCGATCACCCGCGAACTCGGCACCGGGAGCGTACTCATGGAAGAGCTGCTTGCGGAGATAGCCGGGGAGATCTACATGACAGTGGACTTGTACCCATTCCGCAAGTGTCCACTCTCGACCGATTCGGTCAAGACTGAGACGAAGCTCCGTCGAGGCCTTGGTCAATATGGCGGCCCTTGTCTCTGGAGGCAAATCAGACCGCAGTCGACGGGTGGCTTGCTCATGGTGGACTTGCCATGAAAGATGGGCCGGGTTCAGCGAATCAATTCCGTACAGCAAGTGCAGACGCACCACATCCTGGGGCGAAATGACTCGTCCCCCTCCGACGGTGAGCGATTCCGCTGCATCGAATGATCGCTGGGCTCCCAGCGCATCGGTTAGATCTTGATCGGTGATACGGCCACGGTGATAGAGCCGGCGGAACTCTTCGTTCGGTAGGTATCCGTGCCCACCAAGCGCTTGTTCAGCCGTTGCCACTGCTTGCTCAAACGGAAGATGCTCCAAGCTATGCAGCGGATTGGTATGAACGAAGGTGCTGATCGGCCCCTGCTCATGGAGCAGTTTTGCGGCATGCACAACTTTAGAACGGAGACTCTGTCGTTCGCCATCAGTGATTGTGCTCGATGGGTCTGAAGACTCAGTGTGACTGGACATACAGCCTAGACATGATGGAAAAAAGACCAGGCATTGCTCCTATATCACGGCCTTACAGTTGGAGCAGGAGCTTAAGGTGTTGGAATTTATGCTCTAATCCATGACGTAATGTCAAGGATTTCCAATACGCATTCCACGCAATCTATAACGTATTGAAAACAATAGGCTTAATGAAGAGATTGGAGATGATCCACGGAATAATGGCGAGTGCACAGACGAATACACTACGTCGAAACGACGGTCAACGATCAGTGGAATAGAGCGACCCGTGCAAACCGTCTCTAAACTAATTGACTGGAATAAAGCTAGGTCATCATACCTCTTGCTATTTGGGATAGACTGAGGAGTGGTCGCTTGTGATCAACCACTGCATGCCATCCCACTTGAAGACGATGCTGTATCGGGCGTTCACAATGGCGCCCGTTCGTTGAAAGGTGAAGGTATATAAGCCTTCGTTGATTGCCGCGTTGCAATCGAGTTCGATCGTATGCGAATTGATATGCACCAGTGGTTTATTCTTGAGAAACTGGCGAAAGTATTCTTCTTTTTCGTCGAGCGTCAATCGAGGTTTAGTTGAGGAGAGGGGAAGCAAAACGGACCTCGCTCCGTAATGGGCGATGACCCGGTGAGGATTACCACTCTGAATGGATTCTCTCCACCGTTCCAGTAAAGCTTCGATCTCCTTTTCGGTGATTGCCACACACATTTCCGAATGGCGTGCAACGGAGCGGATGGGCGCCTCCAGGGAGGCTTCTTCAGTAGGCGCCCTGGACGAATGATGGCTGGTGATCAACCACTGCTTCCCATCCCACTTGTACGTGAAGGTGTACCGCGCTGTGGCCGTGATCCCGGTCTTTTTGAAGATGAATGAGTACAGACCTTCGTCGATCGCCAGATTGCAATCGAGCTCAATTGTGCGAGAATCAATGCGCCCTTCCGGCTGATTTTCAAGAAAGTGGCGAAAGTAGTCTGCCTTCTCATCGACGGTGAATCGCGGCTTGCTCGACGCTGTGGCGAGTAGCACGGACTTTGCCGCGTAGTTGGCGACCACCTTGTGTGGGTCGCCCGTCTTAAGAGATTCGTTCCAGCGGTCGAACAGAGCAGCGATATCCTCATCCTTAGCCTCCACGCATATCTCAGTATGCTGTGGCATATTTGCATGGCTCACGGTAGGAATCGCAACGAGTGCAAACAAGACCAGGAGCAACCTCATAATCAACCCTCTCCCTTCTCAGTCGTCAGCAAGTACGCACAATATCAATGGTGCTTTAGAAGAAAACTGTCATGCAAGATCAGGTCTATACACACGTCTCTTAATTATCTGTCTATCATCCGGGTGAGCCCTAACGGCCCTATGGTCATGCAGGCAATTTCCAAACCACACTGAACAGGGGTAGTATAAAAACAGAAGCGCAACATTCTGGATTATGAATCCAACTCTCAAATTCTAATCAGAAAACGAGGCGGCATAGTATTATCGTATGGTGAGACCAGCCGGATAGCCAGTGAAGGAAAGATTTACCCTTGTTTACATGGCTGAAGAGGAGAGCTCAACTTGGTGCAGCCAGCAAACATGGTGTTCCACTCGACAAGGACAGGATAGGTACATGTTTGGTCGAGCCGTCGAGTCTGGCTACCCATCAGTTCTTGAGCTCATGCCACCACCCACTGAGCCTCTTGTTCCATGGTAAGGCTAGCCGCCTTGGCCGCTTTCTTGCCTTGTGACGCCTTAGCCGACAGGGGTCCCCTGTCCTCAATCGCCTAGACCGGCATGCGGTCCGCGATGGTTGATTCAGCGTATTACCATTGCGAAGCAACGAAAGCGCGGCCACAAGCATAAGTAGTAGTATGACGAGGAGGTCGAAATCATTTCCTTTTTTGAGATTGCCGATGGAGAGGGCTATCCCGATAGCCGTCAGGTACGTGAGCGCTACCAACAGGCTTAGGTAATTCCCACTCTTTACCGACTGCTCGTGCCTCTGATCCTGACCCAAGAGAAACTCCTTACTTTCTTGCATCAACGGTTGAATCATCCGCATATCACCATGAGCATGTAACTGATCGCCAAGCCAATGACCAGGAAGGGGCCTTCTTGTGAAGTCGGACTTCAGCACCTGTATGCCCATGGTCGGTCCAAGCTCTTCTAAATCACCTGCATACCCAATGCCGTGAAAAATTGGGTGACAAGCAGTCGATTTACTACATGTTTACAATAGGAATCCCAGAGCTAGGATGAAGTTTCAGAGCAATCAGAAGACAAGCGAGCTCGCCAACTGCAAAATATGCAGATTATCATCCTGCAGCTGATGGGGCAGTATCTTGTGCTTTGCGAAAGATCAACGAGTTAATTATTTCGGTTGCTGACTAATGACATGCAATAATTGCAGATCGGCTAGAGGTGAGACAAGAAGTTTGACGGAGTGCGGGTAAGTGAGGGGGATCTTTACTCGCGGATTCCGTATTGTTTGATCTTGTACTGGAGAGACCGCAGGCTAATACCGAGCAGTTTTGCGGCTTTCTCACGGTGATTGGTGACTTCGGCAAGAGTCCGTCGGATCACTTCTTTTTCGATTGTTTCCAAAGGGTTTCCAAGGGTGACAACCATAGTGCGAATGCCTTGTTTGCTGGCCTGTATCTCCTCCGGCAAATGCTGAGGTCGGATCATCTCCTCGCGCACGGTCACAACCAGTCTTTCGAGGAGGTTGCGGAGTTGCCGAATATTTCCAGGCCAAGCATACAGCCGCAAAAGCTGCATCGCTTCTCTTGAGACCTCCTTCGGCATTCGTTTGTGTTGGGCGCAAAAGCCCGCCAGGAACATCTCAACAAGGAGGGGAATGTCAGCTCCGCGTTCGCGAAGCGGCGGCAGTTTGATCGGCACAACATTAAGCCGATAGAAGAGATCCTCCCGAAAGTCGCCTTGCTTAATGGCCTCCGTCAGGTTGCGATTGGTGGCGGCAATGATTCGAGCATTCGTGGTCACGACCTTCGTTCCACCCAGACGGCAGAACTCCTTGGTCTCTAACACCCGAAGAAAGTCGACTTGAGACTTCAAAGAAAGTTCGCCGATTTCGTCCAATAACAGCGTTCCGCCCTGCGCCAGTTCGAATCGGCCGACCTTGGTGGCCTGCGCGCCGGTGAACGCACCTTTTTCATAACCGAACAACTCGCTTTCAAACAGACTCTCCGGCAATGCTCCGCAGTTCACAGTAATGAATGGTCCGTCGGCCCTGGGACTTTTGTGATGGATGGCTCGGGCGACAAGCTCCTTGCCGGTTCCGCTTTCGCCTGTGAGCAACACCGTCACGTCGCTTGATGCTACCATCTCCACCAGGCCGTAGACTCGCTGCATAGCCTCGCTTTCGCTGAGCAACTGATCGAACCGCGTTCTCGTTTCGAGTCGTTCACGGAGCCACTGGTTTTCGATGGAGAGAAGGTGTCGTTCGAGCGCTTTCTCCACCACGATGAGGAACCGCTCACGATCGATGGGTTTTGCGAGATAATCGTAGGCCCCGAAGCGCATCGCTTCCACTGCGGTTTCGATGGAGCCGTAGGCTGTCATGACCACTACTTCTGTGCCGGGCCATTTCGTATGCAGCCTCCGTAGAAATTCCATCCCGCCGATTCCCGGCATGCGCAGGTCCGTAATCACCAAATCCATGCCGGTCGTTTCAAGCAGATCCAGCGCCTCTTCCGCCGTCGCCACGCCTCGGGCCCGATATTCCTTCTTTTCAAGGAGGGTCACCAGCGCGTTGCGAATGTTCACCTCGTCGTCAACAATGAGGATCTGGGCGGCGTTCGTCATGACCCTATCTCAAGCTTTCCGACTTGGCTCCACGGGGAATTGCATGATCACAGTGGTCCCGGACCCGGGCATGCTAGCAACGCGGATGGCACCACCGTGGTCCTGCATAATTCGATAAGCAATGGCAAGGCCGAGCCCCGTTCCACCGGCCTTCGTGGTGTGGAATGGCTCAAAGAGGTGTGATAGATCATCCTTCTTGATTCCTACACCTGTGTCCGACACCGCGACCTCTACCCAGCAAACATCGGCATTTCTCCGTATCCGCGCAATGATAGAACACCGCCCCCCGTCCGGCATGGCTTGGAACGCGTTCACCACGATGTTCACCAAGGCTTGGCTGATTTGTGTTTCGTCTCCAAACACTGGTGGCAATCCTTCTTCAACCCGTTCCTCCAGCCGGATTTTTCGCTCTTGTGCCTCGAATTGCATGAGCGCCATGACGTGCGCGATGACCTTCCTCAAGTCTACTTCATGGATGCCCATTAACGTGGGCCTGGCAAACTTCATGAAATTGTCCAAAATCGCGGAGAGGCGTCGACATTCGGCATTCACGACGTGAAGATAGTGTGCCACGTCCTGTGCCAACCCACCCCGTTCCTTCAATGCTTCATCGAGGAGATGTAGGTTCAAATCCATCGCGCTCAGTGGATTCCGTAGTTCATGCGCGACGCCGGCGGACAGAGTATGAATAGCGGCAAGTTTCTCAGCGACGAGAACGCGCCGTTCGAGATTCAGCCACTCCGTGACGTCCTGAGCTTGCAAGATGACGCCCGCCGGTTGTCCGTCATCTCCGGTCAATTCGGCGGTACCAATGCGGATAGTATGAAGCATCCCGTCGTGAGGTCCATAGGGTACATCCTTCTGACTCAAGTACTCGTGCGATCGTAGCGCCTCGTCGAGCGCTCCACGAATCGTATCTCCTTCCACAAAGACCGATTCGTACGAATGGGCCAGCAGTTCTTCCCCGGAACGTTTCAACACCGCCTCCGCCATGGGATTGACCGCTGTAATCACTCCAGCTCGGTTGAGAGTCAACACGCCGGTCGGGATACTCTGCAAGATGTTGCGCGCTAATCCCTTCACCTCCTCAAGCGTGCGACGAGTACTGTCATAGTGTAGAAAGGTAATGGCTGCCGCGATGCCGATCGCACTTACCAGGAATACAAGAAGCGTCACGACAATGAGGTCGCTCCGATGCTGCCAAAGAGCGGGAAATAGTTCCATGGGAATCCTCTTGCCCTCGGTAAAGTCCTGCAGGAGGAGTTTTTCGCGTTCCAAACTGAAGAGGAGAATGACGGAAACGACCAGAGCCAAAATCAAAAGGACGGGCGCGATGAGCCGATAGGGGATCCTTGGGAAGAGAGTGGTTTCTGGAGTGGGCCTGAACATCGCAATATTACAGAGATGTACGCAACTGCGGGCATGGTACCATGTGTGGAGTAGTTTGCGCAGGCTCTCTCTGGGGCTCTCCAGTGCGCCACGGTTGAACAGGTGGCTGGATCACGAATCACCGTGAATAATGTGTCTAACAAGGCCGGTTGGCCGACAAAGCCGAGGAGCACAACGGAACCCATCACTGCGAGACGCTGGATCCATTAGGCGGGCCGGAGGTAACCAGTTTCTTTTTTCGCGCTGCGGCCTTATGGTTTGACAGAGGTTGGTGCTCATCAAGCCCGGAGATCGTTAACTCTTTGTTCTGCTCAGCCAAATCTGTTTGCAGTTCTTGAAGCCGTGACATCACTGTATGGTCGACGAGGCGAGTCTGGGAGAGATCAAGTTCCACGTTGGGGTGCTTATCAAAGTACTCATGAAGCTTTCGGCGCAAGGCGAGCCAGGTGGGAAAAATCGCAGCATGTTTGACCTCTAGGCATGGAGTTCCGTCTTGGGCGGCTCGCTCCTCGTGATGCAACTGGAACAACGAAGCCAGTGATGCACCGTTTACGAGGTGCACGAGGATATTCACCAGGATGCCAATGGCGATCCCTACCAGAAGATCGATGACCAACACTCCCACAATAGTGCAGAGAAAGATCAGGAGTTGTTCCTTCCCGACATGATACACATGGCGAAATTCCGCGGGGGCTGCCAAGCGAAACCCCGTAAAGACCAACATGGCGGCCAGTGCGGCAAGGGGGATTTCATTGAGGAGGCCCGGAAGAAATGCCACGAAAAGAAGGAGGAACATCCCGTGGTAAAAATTGGCGAAGCGAGTTCGAGCGCCATTGTCCACGTTGGCCTTACTGCGGACGATCTCCGAAATCATCGGCAAGCCTCCGATGCAGGCGGCTGCCGTATTGCCGATGCCGACAGCCGTGAGATCGCGATCTAAATTGGCCTTGCGCTTCCACGGGTCGAAGATCTCGACGGCCTTTGCACTTAAGAGGCATTCCAAGCTGCCGATCAAGGCGAATAAAATCACATACTTGATGCCGGTCCCTGTGAACACTCCGGAAAAATCCGGGAAAGCCATCGCGCTGACCATGCTCAGCGGAACGTTGACCAGATAATTCGGGCCGACCTGATACTCATGGTGATTGAATGTATACGCGTGCGGGTGATCAAAATCGAAATAAAATTCCAAAGGGATCGCGATCATGAGCACGACAAGAGGAGCAGGGATGATCTTGAGCCACTTGCTCTTTATAAAAGGGTAAATCGCCAAAACGGCGAGACTCACCACCCCGATGAACGCGATTTCAGGATTCAACTCGGCGATAAATGTTGGGATTTCCATGAGCAGCTCCAAAGGTTCACCTTTGGAGCTGAGACCCATCATGATCGGAAACTGTTTGGCAATGATGATGATACCGATTGCGGCGAGCATGCCGTGAATGACCGAGGTTGGAACCAGCTCGGCCAGGACGCCTGCCCGTACGACTCCGAACATGATTTGCAGGAGACCCGCAGCCACGCCGACGCCCAACGCCAGACGATAGGCTTGATAGTCGGCATCCGGGTCGGCCCCCCCGGTAAACCCGAACTCGGTGACGCATCCGATCGCGATCACAATCAACCCGGCTGCTGGACCTTTGATCGTGAGCTCTGAATTGCTTAGCGTCGCACCGACGATACCTCCGATAATTGCCGTAAAAATCCCAGCAATGGCGGGATAGCCGCAGGCGAGTGCGATACCGAGGCACAGCGGAAGCGCGATCAAGAACACCAGGAAGCCGGAAAGGAGATCGAAACGTAGGTGCTGCTTCATTCCATCGATGTTTCCCACGGGAGCGGGACCTGATGGCACTGGAGCCGTTTGGACCTGATCCATGTTTTCACCTTATGGGTAACAGGGGAGGTTGGACCGGATGCTTAGAAAGCTCTAATCCTAAAATCAATCCCTATCAAACTTGCAGCGAAAAATGCAACCTCATTTTTGCTCTGGACCTGAATGAAGCAGGGATAGAGGCGCCACCAGTTGGATTTGCCAAGCTAACTGGGTGCACAGGAATTAAGAAGACACTTGCCACGTAACCAATTGATATAGTGGAGAATCGGTCTATCCCGGAGAAACCTATTGAATCTATTCCTTCTTTCCGCTAGCGCGTATTGCGTCGCGCAGCAACTTGTTGACCACTTGATCGGCAACGCGGTCCACCACGCGTTCTGTAGGGTGAAAGAAGCCCGTCTCATACTCGTGTGTCCAAATCGGTTGCTTTGTTTTGGAGTCGAGCAATCGAACCATCCCTATCCCAGCGTACTGCGTATTCAGACTGCCTTCCAATCCGTAGAAACTCTCCATCCCAAAATACCACCGCTGGAAGCCTGCTACCCCGGTCAGTGCTGCGTCGGCTTGTTCCGGAATATCGACGACCGAGAACCTCCCTGACTGAACCAGCCTCGCCCGGATCTTTTCTTTGACCAGATCCGATCCCTCCACAAGATGGGGATCTTCCCCGTGGGTGAGGTCTTCGATATACACCGATCGGACCGCGGCTAACGCAGGGAGGTCTTGCACCAGATCCCTGGGAACCCCGAAGGTACGGTGGCAGCCCGGCAACAGGCAGCAGAGAGTCAAGACAGTGATCGCTCTCAACATGGGCCAGCCTTCCAAATGACTCTTTGTGAACCGCGGACATCTCGCATAGTGTTCGCTCGAAACGTTATCACTAACCGAGCTTAATACCGAGGTTTAATACCACATGGACTCAAAACCGGTACACGGCTCCAACTGAGACATTGGTATTGTGATCGTGCGTCTGGTGAAAATTCTGTCGACGATTGGACCGCTGAACCATGAAAGTTAAGGCGGTATGATCCGTCACCTGGTATGAGAGTCTCCCGCTCCCGAGAAAAATATTCTCATGGCCGTCGAACCGCTCATCTTCGGGGTTGCCACTGGTAAAGTTGTTCCGCTCGTAGTGAAAGTCCAATTCAAGCTCCAAATGCTCCATAAGGTCCGCCTCGATGCCGATCGACGCAAAGTGATGCACGTAAGAGACGTCATCATGGAGTTCTGTCTCATGCCGACCTTCTGCGAGACCGCGCTCGTAATGATACCCGAGGATCACTCGCGCATGGTGATTCAGGTGATACAACAAATGGGGGCCGATCCTCCACAACAAGGTATCCCTCTGAACGAACGGGTCGTTGAAATTGCGAATTCCTGCGCGTCCCAACAATTGGATTTCCCAATGTTCGGAAAGGCGGTGATCGAGTCGGACTGTGCCGAGGTGGGAGGTGACGCGCATATCCTGGAGATTATTCTCAGAACCATGCAGCTCCGTCTGCCCCAGGAGTTGATCGGGCGCCGTGAAATACCGCAGCCGGAGCACGGTTCGAGGCGTGAACCCATGAATCGCTTCGAGATACATCGAAGCCTGGCTGAACTCGGGATTGGTCGCATAGACAAATCCTCGGACCCTCACCGAAAGCTCCGTTTCGCCAAATGAGGAAGGAATCAATTTTGACAAACGAACATACGGTTCGAACACCACGTCCTTGCCGATTCCGGTGCGGGAGACGTCCAGCACAGGCTGGGATGGATCGCCGTCAAGACTCGAACGGCGGGTAGCCGAAAAGAGGGCGACGTCATCGGTGTAAAACAACGATCCACCACCGACTGCAGACCATCCGGTGTTGGGCGCTGCGGCGAACCCCGGGGAAGCGGCACTCAAGAGCAACACCAGACCTGCGACGATGCTCTTCGGGCCAAACACGCTCTTCTTGTGCCGGCACACAGTCAATAAGAAATGTGACATGATCGCAGTGTTTTGAATTGCAACACGCTTCCCGGGGAGGTGCTGGCAGATCGATCGGTTACTCTACAACCTGACCCCCTATACCACCGTCATCCCTGAAACCACCTTGTCCATCATGAGACCAACTCAGAACTTAGCAGGATTGCGGACCATAAGCTGTCTGGTTGTTCGATCGCAACTCGTATGGCTACTTGAATCTCCACAAGTAAATACCTGACTGTGCAGCTCACACCTCGTGTGTCATAGGCTTGGCCATCAAGATTTGGCGCTCTTTTTCCCGAAATATTCCTGGCGGCTGACGGCCACGTCGGCTACGTACGTAAAACCGGAATAACGTTCAAAGATCGGGCGAAGCCCGGCCAGGATCGGCTCGACTTTTTCTTCCGGGACAACCGTTACGATCATCTCAAGGCTTTCTTGCTCGCTGAACATGAAGTGCGCTTCTCGGATCCCATGATGGCCCTTTCCGGAAATGTTTCCGATGATCGTATAGCCGGACGCGTGAACACGATCCAGCAGTTCTGTCACGAACGCACGGTGTTCCCCCGCAACAATCACGCGAATTTCCTTCATCGGGTGCAACGTCAATCCGGCCATCGGTACGCTCCTTTCTGGTCTCCGGTTCCTTCAATCGCAACGTTAGCGTTTCTGCTCCATCAGTTGGGGTGTGATGCTGCTCCACTCCCCATTCGGAAGATAGCGATACCAGCCCTCATCATCGGGATCGAGCACGACCAGATGAACCCACTCATTATGGTAGTAATGTTGAAGGACATCATGCCGTGCGATGAGTTTCTCGATCCCTTTGCGGGGGGCCTCAACGATAGTCAGCAGCCGCATCGGCTCGTGATACGGTACGTCGCCGTTCATCACGGTTTGTTTCGCCAATCCAAGACGGAGATCGCTCCAAGGCCCTGACATGATGCCGAACCGCCCCACCACATTGTGGTAAATCTTACTGCCGCTCCCATACACCTCATTGTCCACCGCCGAAAAATAGTGTTCCATGTTGATCCATTGTGCCACAACCTGAGGAGCCGTGAGCAACACTTCAAGCAGTCGGTGGCTTGGATCTTCACGATAGTTGTACGAGTGCAGAAACACTCGCCCGCTCAGGTCCAGCCCCTGTGTCAATTCGCGACGTCCGATGATGAACGCGGTATTGTTTGAGAGGCCCCATTCGGGTCTCACCTGGCTCCAGTCGACACTCCGTCTGCTGACGTGCGCATGGGCCGTCCTCTCGGGGAGCATCTGCTGAACGTCGGGAAAACGGCTGCATCGTTCCCGGCTTGTGAGGTGGGACGCTGTCCGAAGATCGCCTTGCAGTCGAGACAGATCCGCCCGGTGAGTCGGCGGTACGTCTTCCAAGTCGAAGAGCTGCACCTCGTCGGTTGTGGTATTCATCTGTCCGGCGATGAAATGCGTATCCGATGGAATCTCGATGCCGGTCTTCTTCAAGCGTTCGCGTACATTCTGACTGTTCGCCATCATCGCCAACACACGCGCGTTGGGCTTTCCTTCGTTGCCGCCGCACGCGCCGCAGTCCAGAGCCGACTCGTAAGGATTGTTGTCGGAGGTGCTGCCATGAGCGCAGAACAGGACGAGTCGGGCAAAGTTCTTGGTCAGCCCCATCATACGGAGGGCGGTATCGACTGTCAGGACTTGTTCTTCTAGTATAAAACCAGTCCTGGTAATCCGCTCCTTGTGCCATGACGCGGCTCGTGCATTCAGATCGTATTGTCGTTGAAGGGTCTCAACGAATTCGTCGACCATCTCCGATGTCAGTCTCCCGCGCGCGACCTCCTGCGTTAAGATCGACGACTGGGGACCTTTTCCCCCCTCCAGTGCGCGTTGACGCAAGGCGTCGACAAGGGCGGGCGTAATCCTGGAACTGCTCAGCCCCAATCGCTCCTGCAAGGCTTTCCTGACCAGTGCCTGCTGTTCCGCATCGAGCATCTCCACGGTTTCGCCGGGTGCGAGTTTATCGACCGTGAGCGTGGTGGGGAGAGACGGAGCCGACAGCCGCCGGAACCAAGTAGTCAGCCGATGGTAGAGCGCGGGTATCAACGTCTTGCCGAAGATCGGAAGGCCGTAGAACCAGCCCAAGGATTCCACCATGACATAGGGGGTCACGACGTTCTCCTTCAAATCGTGCAGGAGGGTGTGGCTGGCATGGACCCATCTGGCGCGCACCTCATGTTTCAAGACCGTATCGTCCAGGTAGTTGCGAGGAATTTCACGGACCTCGTTCTTCGCCCGCATGATGACAGGAAACTGCTCCGTATCGTGTTCCTTCCCCCAGGCTCTGTAGCGGATGAACGCAGCGAAGAATCCTGCAAACCCATAGGTTTCATGTGATCCAATCGATTCGAGATGCCGACGAAAAGGTTCGGATCGCACGTCGATGCAGTAGACCGATTGTGAAGAGGGGCGGTTTGTGGCCGGCCGGTCGGGATCGTAGGGTCGGGTGCGGAGTTTTTGGAACAGGTGTTCCTGGTAGCTGGCTTCCAGTGCCTTGAGCCACACCGGTCCATGCTCGGATTCGGGAAACGCCTCCATCCAATCCACAAGCTGTTTCAGGTCCGTCGCTGAGCACTCGTCCAGGCAGCCGGCCTCGATCCCCAAAAATCTGACCAGCGCAAGGAGCCTCTTGGCGGTGCCACGGAGTTGAGCTGCTTCCTGGCGAGGGACCACGTCCATTCTGAATCGGTCGAGCACGGCTTTCCAGCCCGCGCCTCTGCGATGAGCTAGCCGGTCTACTTCCTCGGCATACAGGGCAGGCAAGAGCCCAGCGACTCGCTGCCGTCTCAGATAATATTCTTCGGCATGGCCGTGCATGTAGTCCGTCACAGCATCGAATCGGCCCTCGATACCAAGATTCTCCTGGCAAGCCTTCTGAACCAGTTCTCGCGCATACCATTGGCGAATGGCCAGGAATTTGACCAAACCGGCAGGGTATGCCTGCTGCCAAGGGTAGTCACGTTCCTCTCCCCGCCACTTGATAAACCCAGCCCATCCAGGCAGGGCAGTCAATTGCAACGACAGATAGTCCTGCCGAAGTTCGGCGGGGATTCCCATTGCATCCAAACTTTCAAGGAGCGCATCTTCCGGATAGTCGGACAGCCGAGCGATCTTCTTGCGGCCGTCTTGAATGTCGCAGACCGACCATTCATGAGACGCAATGGCTTTCCAGGCGGCATAGAGCCCCTTTTCGCGCTCCGGCATGGCCCACGCGGCATGGCCCTCATCGAGGAAGGCCGCGCACCATTTGATCAATTGGTCGTTGATGTGCTGAACGATCCGAGTGCCGAGGGTATCATCGCACCAATGAGAGAGGGTGAGCCACCGTCCGAGTGCGGCCTCGTCACGTCTCACCATGGCATCGATCTGTTCGGAGAGGTCGGGAACAATTGTGACGGGCCTCAGCCGAGCGGCAAGGTCGTCGATCGCGCGACGCGACGGGTCTGGCAGTTGGTCGTCCAGCGGTTCAACGACCGGACTGCAGAGTCCCTCTGCCAAGCAGGCATGCAGCACGGTTCCGTGGGTGACCGTGTGCGTGCCGAGGAGAACGGACTTGTCGATGACCAGTGGTTTGAGCGCATCATCGAGATGGGTCAGTTGTATGCGACCGGTCCTGAGGAACTTCCGATACACATGGCCGGGCAGATACCCATTGCCACCGACGAATTGTTTTCCACGACGAACCGCCTCTTCGAACGGAAGGTACTCGATCCCATGTAAGGGATTGTGGTGGACGAACGTGCGCATTGGCCAGTATTGAGCGATGACCTCTCCGGCCAAGCGGACGATTCCGCGTAGTTCCATCCGCCGAGATTCAATATCGAGGGAATGTTCTAGTTTGGCCATGCGAACGACTCCCGGGCTAGCGCAGCTTGCTCAAGAATGGGCTGCGCTGGTGCAAAGACGGCAGATGGGACGAGACCCAGTGCCAGGAGAACCACCACGACGATCAACAAGGAGGCCAGTTCTGGATTCAGGAGATCGGTGTACCGCAAATCGGGTCGGCTCGCACCGAACAGCAGTTGCTGCACCACCTGCATGATGTACCATGAGGCGGCAAGCCAGGCTGCCAGTGCGAGGAAGAGACCGAAAACTGAGGCGTGGGGCGAGGTCAGCAACAATCCCATGAATCCGGCAAACACGCCGAAAGGCGGAATGCCCATCGCGGCGAGGCCCAATAGGGAAAGCAACACGGCGTATTTTGGCATGGACGCGGCCAGACCGCTGATGGCTTGTGGATCCACATCGTCACCGTATCGTGTGCGGATGACTTGCCATGCGATCAAGAGTCCACTGGTCGCAAGGCCGACTGCCCCGACCAAGAGCGCCCCTTGGGGCGTCGTGAATCCGGTTGTGGCGGCAAACCACCAGACAATCGAAAAGAAGGAAAGGCTTCCATAGCCCAATACGAGGCGTACCCGCGATTGAGCCAGTGCTTTGATGGCGGTGTAGAGGACTCCCAACAATGCCAAGGCCCTTGCGATCACCGTCACATCCTCCGGAACTGTCGACAGGATCAGGGGCAGCTGATGGAACCCGATGATCGGCAACAACAGGACGACGAATGAGGGTAGGTTTCCGGGCAGGCGTGTCACGGTTGTGAGGAAGCCGCCATGAAAAGGGACCAACGGCAGCAGCACGGCGCACGTCATCAGCGCGGCAATGGACGAGACGGGCGAATTGGTAATCATCGAGATCAACACGCCAACCAGACCGAGGATCAGCAAACCGACCCCCCACCACGAAATCGGCCACAACGCCGTGTGATGCCGATAGAGCAGCACGATGAGCGTGATCAGCAGCATCATAAGAAAGAAGGATCCGGAGAGGTCGTGAGCCGTCAGCGTTCCCATTCCGAAGCCTAAACAGACCAACGTCATGATCCAAGAGAGCCGGTGATCCTTTCCCAGCGGATGACCCAAGATCGATGTCAGGGCGACGAGTGGCAGCAAGTACAGTGACAGGCATCCACTGGGCGGCATTGTGAGGAAACCGGCGAGTCCCAGGACCGACACCAGGCTGAGAGTCGAGCAGATAATAGAGGAAGTCTTCACACGTTCGGGGTCCGACCAGGATGCGAGGCCGACGAGCGCTCCTACCAGCGGGATACCGGCTAACAGCCATGGCACCAAGGCTTCCATCATCGTGACCACCCGCGCTCCAGCTTGTCGATCCGATGAATCAGTTGCCCGACCTTCAGGCCGATCCACCGATAGATTTCATCGGTATAGAGCCGATTCATGAACAGGGGATAGAGTCGACTTCTCAGGCCCTCGATCCAGGACGGCATCCAGACGCTTTGTCCGTGGGCTCTCAGGTAGAGGTAATACCAGCCGAGCACGGTCAATCCGGTCGCGCCGAGGAGGAGGAGATCGAAGAGCCAGTCCGGAAGGTCTGCGGCCTTGAAGTACGAGGCCACTTCCTCCGGGTTCGGATAGAGGAAAGCGGTGAACGACTCCACGGCGAACAAATACGTGAAGACAATGAAGAGCAAGGTGACCAACATGGCGGCCGACACCTTCCAGGATGCAACAGCACGAAGACGCGTGAGCGTCAAGATGGCTTGCGACGACGTGATCCAAATGAAAAAGAGAATGATGACGGTCCCTTGTGATTCGAGCAGCGGAATGCGCAGGACTCCGTGCGTGACCAGCAGAATGAGCAGCGGAATAATCAGCGTCGTCACGAACCCAGTGGACCAGGTCAGGCGAGAGAATCCCGGCTCGTCAGTGACCGTATGGTCCGTATGGGGAACATGAGGATCTTGCCGCGTCTTATGAATGACGTTGCCGCAGTAAAGAAAGACGGTGGCCTTGAACAGGCCGTGCGCAATCAAATGGAAGACGGCCAACGAAAACGCTCCAAGACCGCATTCCATGATCATATAGCCCATTTGACTGATGGTGGAAAAACCGAGTGTTTTCTTGATGTCGCTCTGCACCAACATCATGGAGGCTCCGAGGACCGCCGTCAGCGTCCCGATGACGAAAGCAATATGCAAGGTGGTCGTGCTCATGCCAAAGAGCGGTGCCAGCCGGTTGATGAGAAATCCACCGGCATTGATGATGCCCGCGTGCAGCATCGCATGGACCGGTGTCGGGGCAAAGAGCGATCCCGGCAACCAGAAATGCAGCGGAAACTGCGCCGACTTGCCCATGGCCCCGATAAAAATCAGGAACGTGACCGCCGTCGTGCCGCTGATGTCGACGCCGGGCCAAACCGGAAGGGTCATAGGCATCTCGATTGCTCGCACAAACAGTTCGTGGAATTCGAAGGTGCCATAGAGTTGAAAAGCAAGCACGATACCTGCCAGAAATGCCATATCTGCAATGCGAAGGATCGTAAAGGTCTTGAACGCACCCGCCAATGTTCCGGTATGCGCATGGTTGTGCGCGAGCAGATAAAGCAGATAACTCAGTAGTTGCCAGAACAAGAACAGCATCATGAGGTTCGAGCTTGACACCATGCAGATCAGGACGAAGTCCGTGAGGCAAATCAAGGACAGATATCGACGGGCATGACTATCCTGGTACATGTAGGTCGTGGAATAGATATAGATGAGCATGCTGACGGCGGTAATGAGCGTCATCATGACCGCAGCCAGCCGGTCGACGTAGAAACCGAGGGGAATGATCAAGGACGCCGCCGAGGACGGATCGTAGAACCGGATGACGATGGGACCTTCACATGTCACCAGGTACAACGTGGCGAACGAACCTAAGAACGCAAGCCCGACCGGGTAGGCGGCCAGCCTCTCACGCCTGAACCGCGGCGTGTCAGCGCCGATCATCACGATGCCGGAGGCGAGGAGAAGAAAGAGCGGAACGCTCAGCATGAACCACTGAAACACGGCATTTATCCTCGTTGTAGAGCAGGGCCCATCCACTCACTCCGTCGGTGTGACTCGAACGCCACTCCGGACGAACGGCAGGGTAGTCATTAATACGGTGTCTTCATATTCGTCAAGGTGGTCCCTCCACGAAGCGTGCTCGC
Source organism: Nitrospira sp. (assembly GCA_019636815.1). Taxonomy (GTDB): domain Bacteria; phylum Nitrospirota; class Nitrospiria; order Nitrospirales; family Nitrospiraceae; genus Nitrospira_D. The sequence goes on along the minus strand of JAHBWT010000020.1, from coordinate 23,805 downwards.
ACACGCTGTCCTGGGTGGCACGTGCGTTTCGTGCAGGGGGCAAAGATTGATTTCTACAGAGCTCATTCGATGTCAATCAGAGCGCCCGTTCCTGGGGGTATTTATTCAAACGCTGAATCGCGGACGTCAGCACCCGGCCCGTTCGATGCAAAACCGGATCGACATAGAGTCGATTGAGAATCAAGACGTACAGGCGAATACGAAGATTGCCGATCCACGGCGGGCTCCATATGGTTCGGCCATGAGCGCGCATGTACAGGTAGGTCCACCCCGCAATCGTCAGCTGCGTCGAGACGACGAGCATGAGATCGAACAGCCAGGCGGGCAGCTCCGCGGTCTTGAAGTACGATTCAACTTCCTCGGGGTTTGGGTACAGGAATGCCGTGAACGTTTCGACGGCGAACAGATAGACGAACACGATGAACAAGAGCGTGAGCAACATGGCGGTCGACACCTTCCATGAGGCGACCGCGCGCAGCCGCGTCAGGGTGAGAATCGCTTGCGAGGACGTGACCCAGATAAAGAAGAGAAAGATGACGGTCCCCTGGGATTCCAAGAGCGGAATCCGCAACACGCCGTGAGTCGCCAGTAGAATGAGCAGCGGGATCAGCAGGGTTGTGATGAATCCGGTGGTCCAAGTCAGAGGGAAATAGTGTTCCTTCTCCGCTTGATGCCCAGGATGGGGGAGCGACGGCTCTTGTCTGGCCTTGTGAATGATGTTCCCACAGTTCAAGAAGACCGTAGCCTTGAAGAGTCCATGCGCGATCAAATGGAAGACGGCGAGAGAAAACGCCCCCAGGCCACATTCCATGACCATGTAGCCCATTTGGCCGATGGTGGAAAACCCGAGCATGTTCTTGATGTCGTTTTGGACCAGCATCATGGTTGCCCCGACGACGGCGGTCAGCATCCCGATGAAGAGGGCGATGTGCAGAGTGGTCGAACTCATGCCAAACAGGGGGGCCATACGGTTGATGAGAAACCCGGCGGCATTGATGATACCCGCGTGCAACAAGGCTGTGACGGATGTCGGTGCATACAGGTAGCGTGGTAACCAGACGTGGAAGGGAAATTGAGCGGATTTGCTCATCCCTCCGATCAGAAGCAAGAGCGTGACAGCCGTATGGCCATCGATATCGACACCTGGAAACGGAGACAGGGTCGCAGTCTTGTGCGCAGCGACGACAAACAGATCCGGAAATTCCAACGTCCCGTAGAGCGAGTATGCCAAGGCGATCCCACCCAAGAAAGCGACGTCACCGACACGCAGAAGGGTGAATGTGCGAAACGCGCTCTCTAGCGTGTCACGATGGCTGTGATTATGAACCAGGATATACAGGAGGTAGCTCAATAACTGCCAGAGCACGAACAGCATGAGGAGATTGGCGCTGGAGACCAGGCAGAGGAGGACGAAAACAGTGATGCCGATCAACGCGAGATAGCGGCGCTCATACGAATCTTGATACATGTATTCGACGGAATAAATATAAATGATCGTGCCGATCCCGGAGATCAACGCCATCATCACCGCGCCCAATCGGTCAACGTACAGGCCGATGGGGATGGTGAACCCGATGGGTGTCGCCGGATCGTAGAGCCGAAACACGAGCGGACCTTCCATGGTGACCACGTAGATCGTGGCAAGGGCGCAACCAAACGCCAAGCCGATTGGCCACGCCGCGATTTTCGCGCGACGGTGACGAGTCGAATCGTCTCCGCTGACGACGATCAAGGCGGCTATCAGTGGGAGCAACGGGATCAGCAAACACAGGGACATCGACACCACACTCGCCTTCCCAAAAGAAAAGCCAACCGTTTGGTGTGGAACCAAGCGGTTGGCTTGTACTGCGGCCGGCCTTTCCTACGAACTGCGGGTCGCCCTACGGCCTTGTACGGAACAATTAGGCGTCCTGCCTGTCCGCAAGAAATCTTGAGGAGAGGCAACATTGCCATCTGTTCAAATGCGACTCCATGAATAATATGGTGCAAAGTATAGCGTCAAGTTTGAAATGCAGGATCAGGACTTCTAACTATACCCATCTGGAACGAAAGGCCCAGCATTAATCAGATGGTGTCACCAGAAGACCTAAGGATGGCACTTGTTCACCTGCGCCTGCGACCCTATAATCGCCGTTGACCTTATGGAAAACACAATTCGTAACGCCGTCATCAAGTTCGAACAAGAGTTCATGGGTCGAGGCCCGGATGAAGTCCGGGCGCTTGTCGCCCGGGATCTGGTTGTTGTCCGGTTGAAAGGCGTGTTGACCCCGGCCGAACGGCAATTGGCTAAGACCGCCGAGGGTGTGGAGATGGTGAAGCAGCTTCGGCAAAACCTGATCGCTCAAGGCCGTGATAAGCTTTGCGAGCAGGTCAGCGAGATCACCGGCGCCAAAGTCCTCGGCCTATTCACCGATATCGATGTGCAGCTCAACGAACGCGTGTTCGTCTTTACGACCGATCGTGACATCCAAAACGGCAGCCGTTAAGTACAGTCTGTCCCATGGCTCGACGCACCTTGGAAACGCTTGTGTTCGACAATACCTATGCCCGTCTTCCCCAGGCGTTTTACGCGAAGCTGAATCCCACGCCTTTCGCGTCTTTGCCATATCTGGTCCACGCCAATCCAGCAGCAGCCGAGTTGATCGATCTTGATCTGGAGCAATTCGAGCGATCAGAGTTCGCGGAGCTCTTCGGCGGGAAAGTCTTGGCTCCCGGCATGGATCCGCTCGCGATGTTGTATTCCGGCCATCAGTTCGGTGTGTATGTCCCACAGCTTGGTGATGGACGGGCGATCCTTCTCGGGGAGGCCATGAACCACCGGGGTGAACGCTGGGATCTGCACCTCAAAGGGGCGGGGATGACGCCGTTTTCTCGCGATGGAGACGGCCGGGCCGTATTACGATCCACAATTCGGGAGTATCTCTGTTGCGCCGCCATGCAGGGCCTTAGGATTCCGACCACCCAGGCGCTCTGCCTGGTCGGCAGCGACGACAAGGTGTACCGCGAACAGGTCGAAACCGGTGCGATGCTGGTCCGCATGGCACCGTCTCACGTTCGCTTCGGGACATTCGAAGTCTTCTACTACCGGAAGCAGTACGAGCACTTGAAGACATTGGCCAACTATGTGATCGAGCAGCATTTCCGCCATCTCCACGACGCTGATGAGAAGTATGCCCAGTTTTTCAATGAGGTCGTCGAGCGCACGGCGAAGTTGATCGCCCAGTGGCAGGCGGTTGGTTGGGCACACGGGGTCATGAATACGGACAACATGTCGATCCTCGGTCTTACGCTGGATTATGGGCCCTATGGGTTTATGGACGATTATGATGCGGATTTCATCTGTAACCACTCGGACCACAACGGCCGCTATGCCTTCAATCAGCAACCATATATCGGACTCTGGAATCTGAGCTGCTTGGCTCAGGCCTTGTTGCCGTTGGCGGAAAAGGAGGCGCTGAAGGCGAGCCTTGATGCCTACACCCCACAGTTTGAGCGCGAGTATCTCAAGCGCATGCGGGACAAAATCGGTCTCGTGGAGGAGAAAACAGAGGATGACGAACTCATTCGCGACTTCCTGAGCCTCCTCCAAGGCAGCCGGGCCGATTACACGATCGTGTTCCGAGCGTTGAGCACCTTTTCGTCGGTCGAAGGGGTGCCAAACGAGAAACTGCGCGACCACTTTCTCGACAGAGACCGGTTCGAAGAATGGGCGATACGCTATCGCGATCGGCTCAAGAGCGAGGACAGTCATGATGGCGAGCGGCGTGGACGCATGGATCGTGTGAACCCAAAGTATGTGCTTCGAAACTACCTGGCTCAAACGGCCATCGAAAAGGCCCAGAACAAGGACTTCTCCGAGATCGACAGACTCTTCAGGTTGTTACAAGATTCGTTCACGGAGCAGCCTGGCATGGAACGCTACGCCCTTCCTCCACCCAACTGGGGCAAGCATCTCACTGTGAGCTGTTCATCGTGAGGATGACCAAAGTTCGTGTCGTTTGTGGCTTCTCATGATCGGAGAGAAAAGGAAGAGCTTGCGAGAATTTGTACTTGGTGGACTAAAAGTCAGGCTCGTTGGTGGTTCAGACGGCCATGGCGGTGGTGATGGGCCGACCGTCATGCTGCTTCATGGATTCGGCGCGCCGGGTGACGATCTGGTTCCGCTTGCCGACGTGATCGATCTTCCCAGAGGAACGAGATGGCTCTTTCCCGAAGCACCGCTTTCGCTCAATATGGGCCTGGGCGATTCGCGCGCCTGGTGGATCGTCGACTTCGCGCGCATCCAGGCCGATCGCGAGGCGGGTCGCATTCGTGATCTGTCGGTCGAGATTCCACAGGGCTTGGCCCTGGCGAGGGAGCGCATCCTCACATTTCTCAGGGAACTCCCACGGCAACTCCAGATTGACTATACGAGGACTGTCATCGGTGGGTTTTCTCAAGGCGCGATGCTCACCTGCGACGCCGTGCTCCATACGGACTATCCGTTTGCCGGATTGGTCCAGCTTTCCGGGAATCTCTTGGCCCGTGAGGTCTGGTCCCCTCTCATCGCCACACGTGCGGGGCTTCCGGTCTTTCTAAGCCATGGCACGCGGGACGACATCCTTCCGCACATTGGTGCGGAGCGGCTTCGAGATGCGCTGAACCAAGCGGGTCTTGCCGTCGAGTGGCACAGCTTCCGAGGCGGGCACGAAATTCCAGAGGCGGTGTTGCGGCGACTGCGCACGTTCATCATAAAGGCACTCGGAGCATGAACGTGCAGCCCTTTGAACTGATCGGAGAAGACGGGAAACATATCAAAGGGGATCGCGCCAATGGGACGGGCCGGCAAATTCTCTTCATCACCGGCTTTCTCTCGAAACGCTGGGGCAATAAGAGCAAGGCGCTGGTGCAATGGTGTCAGGAAAGGGATTGGGGGTTCTGCTGTTACGACGTGCGCGGGTTCGGCGATTCGGAAGGACAGTTCACGGACTACACCCTTTCCGATTGGATCGCCGATGCGAGGGTTGTCTTGGAATCCATGACGTCCGGGCCGCCCATCACCGTCGTTGGCAACTCGCTCGGCAGTTGGATTGCCTGGCTGGCTGCGCAGGAGTTCTCGCCCGTGGAAGAGCTGATCCTGGTCGCGCCCGCATTCAACATGATGGGAGAGCGGGCCAAGACTATTTCTAAGGACCGGCTCCATGACTGGCATACTGCCGGATGGATGTCCTGGGACGACGACCCGTTGCACAGGGATTGGCCATTGTCTTGGAAGTGGGTGGAGGAGAGCCAAGCCTATTGGGCGAAGACGTACGACAACCTGCGTCCAGTGAAGACGACGATTCTGCACGGACAGCAAGATGCCGTCATCGCCCCGGACGGGAGTCAGAGCTTTGCCGATGAACTCCTTCGTCGCGTTCCAAGTTTTCCGCTTGATCTTCGGCTGATCCCGGGTGACCACCGGTTGAGCAGTCCTGAACACCTAACGTTGTTTCGCCGACTGGTGATGAGGGAAAGCTGATGCTGGTCTTGATTCACAAAGAATGCGGCGGCCCGGCGCTGGAAGAATCACCGGTCGGCGAAGTCTGTGCTATTCCCATCGATCGCTTCCCCTTCACGTGCTTCACCTGCCTGGAAGAGATCCTCGACGAGTCCGAAGTACGATTGTCGGAAGAGCTGGGCATCTAGTAGATTCCAGGCTCGAGAATGAACGACCGACACCTTCTCTCTATTCTCGACCGACCATCTGCCCCTGTTCCGAAACGCCAGCTGCTGATTTAGCCGACCGACATCCGTACATGCTCAGGCCGGACCCCCAGCCCGATCATTCTGGCCGGGATACGACGAAGAAAGGGGAACCGCGCCAAGAGTCGGACGACCCATGGAGGCGACAGCGGAACCTTGCTATCCAGCACGAGCCGGATCACGCGGTTCTGGACGACGAGTTGGGCCCGTTGAGTCAGCCGGGTAGGCCACATACGGCGGGTTTGCACTTTGACCAAATCCGCGTCGGTCACTCGCCCATCGCGCAGCGGTCGCGCCAACAGATTCGCCGCCGCCACTGCGTCCTGAATCGCCAGGTTGATTCCGACTCCCCCGACCGGTGACATGGCGTGGGCCGCGTCCCCGATACAGAGGAGTCCGGGCCTATGCCACTGTCGCAACCGATCGACTTGTACGGTCAGCAGTTTAATCGATTCCCACTCTTGCAGTTCGTGGACGCGGTCTGTGGCAAACGGAGCCAGCTTCGCTAGGCCGTCCCGGAACTGCGACAGGCCTTGCGCTCGAATCTCGCCCAGTGATCCCTTGGTAATGACGAAGCCGCACTGCCAATAGTCGCCCCGGTTCAGCATGATGAAGATTCGGCCGGTATCGAAGCGGCCCATCGGATCGATCGGGTCTTCGGACTTGCGCGACAATCGGAACCAGAGCACATCCATGGGCGAGCCGAATTCTTCTACCGAGAGCCCCGCTCGCTTGCGGACAATCGAGTGCCGGCCATCGGCTCCCACCACAAGTGCGGCGCGAACCTCCAGCGGCCCCGTTGCCGTTTCAGCGCGAAGCCCTACGACTGAACCTCCGCTCTCGATCAAGTCCATCACCTCCGCGCTCATTTTTACCTGAAAGGCGGAATACTGGCCCCCCGCTTCCACGAGAAAGTTGAGAAAGTCCCACTGCGGCATAAAGGCGACGTAGCGGCATTGGGTCGGCAGATGAGAGAAATCCGCCACCATGAACTCCAGATCTCCGAACCGTGCGTTGATTCGCGATACCTTTTGATGGGGCAATCGAAGGAAGCGTTCCAACAGACCCAGCTCGTGCATGATTTCCAACGTCGAGGGGTGCAACGTGTCGCCGCGAAAATCACGGAGAAAATCCGGGTGCTTCTCGAGGACCAGCACCGAAACGCCGGCCCGAGCCAGCAGGAGGCCCAGCATCATTCCGGCGGGCCCTCCGCCGACAACGCAACATTGGACCGACAGGGTTTCCGGCATCACGTCTCCGACCGTAGGTGGAGCAAGCGAGTAAGGTGATTATAAGCTGAAAATTCAAAAATTATGGAACCGTTTCACGAGGGAAACGAGGTCTTAATCAACCATACAGGGAAGACATGGCGAGGAATTCAAGTCTGCCCTATTCTCCCTCGCCAACGTCACTTTCTCCTGTTTTACGTGATGGAGGAGGTCCTCGACGAATCTGAAGAGCAACTGCCGGAAAAGTCGAGAATACAATCCAAGAACCTTATTCTACGGATGCATCTGACAGCGGCAAAACCAATGCCGGCACTGAAGAAGCTGTATGCATATGCCTACTCTTCTACAGAATGTCATTACGTTTCGTACGGCCACTTACTTATATGTTCAATAGCTTGCAATCCTCCATTTCGGCACGGAATATGCGCGGCTTCACATTAGAACTATGTCCTGTTGCTGAGAGCTCATAGGGCGGTGATTCGATCTCATGCAGACTCGAACAGATCCTCCAAAAGCTCTCAGTAAATTTTTCGTCGCAATCCGTCGGTATGGACGTTACCCGCCGCTTCAAGCGCAGGGAGGGAGGCATGACTAGCATCTTAGAAGATAGCGGCTGGGGGAATTCCTAGTGGTAGCCTCTCGTCCATATATGGTTTCCTATTCAGGAGCGAATGAGGATAGGGGCGGTGGGTGGTCACCACTGGTCGCCTCGGGCACAAGATCCAAGGGACAAATATCCTGAAGTGAGGACAGGTGAAGAGCGCGTGAGTCATCAATTAGAAAGGCCCGCCTTCCTTTGAGAATTGTACTATCTGCCGAGTGGAAGAAACAGCGGAAGCCCGGCTTCGGTATAGCTTTCCTGTGAGACCAGGAATCTTGTAAAGGCTCTCTCATCATGTGGCGATTAATTGAACGACTTCAAGCCTTGTTGAATGCCAGGGAGCGCCGTCTCTCGTATGCGCTGCTCGGACTTATGATTGTTGCCGGACTAACCGATGCGCTGGGAGTGTCATCGATCCTGCCCTTTATGGCTGTTGTGGGAAACCCCGGACTGATTCAGACAAATCCCTGGCTGTACTACATCTATACTTTGTTGGAATTTGAATCCGCCAACACCTTCCTTGTTGGGCTGGGTTCAGCGGCGCTTGTGGTCATGGTCTTTAGCAACGCGGTGTCGCTCGCCAGTTCGTCGGCCATCTTATGGTTTTCCTACAATGTGGGGCACAACCTTTCGACGCAGATACTATCGAGTTATGTGCAGCAGCCATACGCATATTTTTTGGAGCGCAATAGCTCGAACCTTGTCTTGAATTGTACTGAGGATGTGACTCGTGTGACCAACGGCATTATTGTTCCTACGTTGCAGGCGATTGCCAAGGTGATCATCGCGATAGGCATTCTGCTCCTGGTGATGTGGGTCGATCCCTGGTTGGCGGTCTTGTTCGGAACCGTGATAGGGACCGTCTATGTCGTCGTATTTTTGAATATTCGTCAAAAAGTGGCGAATTTTGGAAGAGCCAGTAAAGACGCGAACCGGGAACGCTTTCGACTCGCTACAGAAATACTGAATGGCATCAAGGAACTAAAAATCCTGGGGCAAGATGAAGCTTATCAGGAACGGTTCGCCAAGTACTCGGCGTTGTACGCGAAGAATCAATGGATAAGTGCAGCTGTGAGTCAGGTACCACGATACGCCATTGAAAGTATTGCGTTTGGATCGGTTATTTTGCTGGTGATCTATCTGCTTGTTACCCACCAGGATTTCAAAGACGCTCTCCCTTTGATGGCGCTGTATGCGTTTGCAGCCTATCGCCTGCTTCCGGCATTCCAGCAAATCTTTAGTAGCGCCACTGTGACGCGGTTCAACATGGCCTCGCTGGAGGCAGTTGAGGAAAAGCTGACGACGCTTGTAAGAGCACCAGTCGCAGAAGCCGAGCCAAGGCTGTCGGCGAACGAGGATATAGGTCCCTTGCAGCAAGACATTGTCTTAGAAAACCTAGCCTTCCAATACTCCAATGCGCCTGCTCCTCTGATCAATAATCTGAATCTCACCATACCGCGTAATGCGACTGTGGCCATTGTCGGCAGCTCCGGGGGAGGGAAGACAACGATCGTTGATATTATTTTGGGATTGCTTGAACCGCAAGACGGTTCCTTGTTAGTGGATGGAATTCCTATCACGTCAAGCAATGTGATGTCATGGCAGAAACACCTGGGATATGTTCCACAACACATCTATTTATCCGATGATACGCTCGCGGCGAACATCGCATTCGGCGTGGCGCCCAGACATCTGGATATCGATCGCGTGGAGCATGCGGCTCAGATCGCGAATCTTCATGAGTTTGTCGGAGAATTGCCCAACGGGTATGAAACAATGGTCGGTGAGCATGGTGTAAAGCTCAGTGGGGGCCAGAGACAGCGCATTGGAATCGCTCGGGCATTGTATAGTGACCCGGACGTGCTGATTCTTGACGAAGCGACCAGTGCATTGGATAGCCTTACCGAAGACGCTGTGACGGATGCGATCCGAGGCATTTTCCATGAGAAGACGATCGTGATGATCGCCCACCGCCTGAGGACGGTCCAACATGCCGACGTCATTTATCTTCTGGAAAACGGATCCGTCGCGGGTCAGGGAACCTACACGGAACTTCTAGATAACAACGAGATATTTCGTCGCATGGCAAAAGAAGGAATCCCATCGGCTATTGACGATTACTCCCGCACGGTGAATTGAAAGGCTCACGAACTGGTTCGCTATCAGTAGCCGATGAAAAAGCGGACTGAGCCATGCATTCGAAAATTCTCACGGCAGTTGTTGAAGCCGTAATCAGACAAGCCAATTCCCCGGCCTGTTTCATATCCTCAACCAGCCAAGCATAGAGTCGACGTTCCGCTTCGGCCGTCGGAACGTTTCTGACCCGTGTCAACATGAAAAAAGCGGACTGACGGCACTGAGTAATCTCGGATCGCAGTCACGCTCTCTTTCCGCTGTATGTCGTAATGCTGTTGTGCGGATGATCCGACAGCCACTCGTCACTTCAGAAACGGTGTGTCAGCCTACGACTTGGTTGTGATCGAAAAGGTTGTCTGGTATGGTGCGTTCTTCATTCAGGGTAACCAGAAGACTGAGTTAGGGAGGACAGCGGAGCTCATGGCCACGAACGATAAGCAGGTCATATTTTCACTCGTCAATGTCGGGAAGGTCTACCCGCCGAAGAGGCAGGTGCTGCGGGAAATCTATCTGGGCTTTTACTACGGCGCAAAGATCGGGGTGCTGGGCTTGAACGGCTCGGGCAAGAGTTCGCTGCTCAAGATTATCGCGGGTGTCGATCCGAACTACACGGGTGAGATCACACGATCCAAAGGCTATAGCGTCGGGCTGCTGGAACAAGAGCCACAGCTTGATCCCAACAAGACCGTGAAAGAAGTCGTTGAAGAAGGGAAGGCCGAGCTCGTTGCCTTGCTCAAGGAATACGAGGACGTGAGTAATCAGATCGGTTCGGCTGACCCAGACACGATGGAAAAGCTCCTCGACAAGCAGGCGCAACTCCAAGAAAAAATCGAAGCGGCCAATGGATGGGAACTCGAAAACCAACTCGACATTGCGATGGATGCGCTGCGCTGTCCGCCCGCCGATCAAAAGGTTGGGACCCTCTCAGGTGGTGAGAAACGCCGCGTTGCGCTCTGCCGCCTGATGATCCAAGAACCCGACATTCTCCTGCTCGATGAGCCGACGAACCATCTCGATGCCGAGTCGGTCCAATGGCTTGAGCAGCATCTGCAGCAATACAAGGGCACGGTCATTGCGGTGACCCACGACCGGTACTTTCTCGACAATGTCGCCGGATGGATTTTGGAGCTGGATCGTGGCCATGGCATTCCCTTCCAAGGCAACTACAGCTCTTGGTTGGAGCAGAAGAAGGACCGATTGGAAAAAGAGGAGAAGGCGGAGTCGAAGCGGAAGAAAACGCTGGAGCATGAGCTGGAATGGATCCGCATGTCGCCGAAGGCTCGGCAATCCAAGGGCAAGGCGCGTTTGAACCGCTACGAAGAACTGGTCAATCAAAAACAGGATCAGGTGGCGGACGATCTGGAAATCTATATTCCACCGGGGCCACGGCTGGGCGACGTGGTGGTCGAAGCCAGCGGAATCAGCAAAGCTTTCAGCGACAAGGTGCTGTATGAGAATGTGAACTTCAGTCTGCCGAAGGGTGGTATCGTCGGCGTGATCGGTCCCAATGGCGCCGGCAAGACGACCATGTTCAAGATGATCATCGGGAAAGAAAAACCCGATGCAGGGTCGATCAAAGTCGGCGAGACGGTCAAGCTCGGCTACGTGGACCAGGATCGGAGCTTGGACGGCAATAAGAGTGTGTATGAAGTGATTTCCGACGGCCAAGACACCGTGAAGCTGGGCAAGACCGAGGTGAATGCCCGCGGCTACTGTGCCCGCTTCAACTTTGCCGGGACCGACCAGCAGAAAAAGGTAAAGGACCTCTCGGGCGGAGAGCGCAATCGGGTGCATCTCGCGCGCATGCTGAAGGAAGGTGCGAATCTCATTATCCTCGACGAGCCGACGAACGACCTCGACGTCAATACGTTGCGGGCGCTAGAAGAAGGATTGGAAAATTTCGCCGGCTGTGCGGTGATCAGCAGCCACGATCGATGGTTCCTCGACCGGATCGCCACCCATATCCTGGCCTTTGAAGGCGACAGCAAGGTCGTTTGGTTCGAAGGGAATTACAGCGAGTACGAAGCCGATCGAAAAAAGCGCTTGGGTAAAGAGGCCGATCAGCCGCACCGGATTCGGTATCGGAAGCTGACACGCCAATAGATCGCTTCCCATGGCACCGCGCGCGATCATCACCGGAGCAGCCGGACTCATCGGGCAATACTTCGTCAGGAGTGCCCCTCGATGGGCATCTGGTTGGGAGGTGCGCGCACTCAGCCGGGCCGATCTGGACCTCACGGATCACCCCGCCGTTGAGCGGGCGTGGCGGTCCATCAAGCCTGATGCCGTGATCCACTGTGCGGCCATGAGCCGAACGAAGGATTGCGAGCAACAGCCTCAGCTTGCCCAACGCATCAACGTGGAAGCCACGGCTCATCTGGCCCGACTCTCCAAGGACATTCTCTTCATCTTTTTGTCGAGCGGCGAGGTCTTCGACGGCGCGGACGGTTGGTATCAGGAATCGGACCGGACCGATCCGATCAATATCTATGGAAAGAATAAGCTTGAAGCTGAACGATATGTCCTGCAGAATCCCGCCCACACGGCAGTCAGGGTCGTCCTGACGGCAGGAACGTCACAGCACGGGAATCGAAGCTTCGTCGAAGATATGTGTCATGCAGTAAAAAACGGTGGGAGCGTGACTCTGTATGATGATGAATTCCGCTGTCCGTTGCCTGCAGGTGCCATCGCCCGCGCAGTTTGGGAATTGTTGGATAGGAAGCAACCGGGCCTCTATCACTTGGGTGGGCGGGAGCGGTTGTCGCGCTGGGAGATCGGTCAGGCGCTGTTGCCCTGGTACCCGGAGTTGAGGGGACGCCTTCTCCGGGGCTCATCACGGGACCACCAAGGCGCTCCGCGCCCGGCGGATCTTTCCTTGAACTGCGACAAGCTCCAACGCCTGTTGTCGTTTCAGATTCCGGGCCTCCGGTCCTGGCTGGACGGCCGCACCAGTAGAGGCGACGACTTGTGGGACTTTCAGCCTGGAGTCTCGTAAGAATTAACACACGAATCTTGACGCGAGAGGAATGATGGGATCAGAAAACGGGATGATTGAATCCGATCCATTGCCCCTTGTCATGACGGCCTATTTCGCCATGGTGTTTGTCATGACGGGACTTTGGGTGGTGCAGCGGCGTATCCGGAATGCCGCAGTCGGAGATGTCGGGTGGTGCGTGGGACTCATAGGATCCGTCCTGTGGTATGCCACGCAGGCGCCGGTGAATGTTGAGCGGATTCTGCTCACGGTCATGCTCGTGACGCTCTATGCGGGACGATTAGCGCACTACATTCTTTACGATCGTGTCATCGGGAAAGAGGAGGATCCTCGCTATCGGCGCCTACGGAAAAAATGGGGCCTGTCGGAGCAGGTCAACATGTTCGCCTACTTCCAAGTGCAAGCCGCGGCGGTCGCGGCCTTCTCCCTTCCGTTTTTGGTGGTGCTGTGGAACCCTCGACTCCCGTCATCGCTGGTCGAGCTGCTCGGGCTCCTGATTTGGGGGGTGGCTGTCGCCGGTGAGGCCAAGGCCGATCGGCAACTCGCCCACTTCCGTGCCGATCCACGTAATCAGGGCCGAGTTTGTCGCGAGGGCCTCTGGAAATACTCGCGCCATCCCAACTATTTTTTTGAATGGCTGCACTGGTGTTCCTATGTCGTCATGACAATGGGAGCTGCTGGTTGGATCTTCACCTGGATCGGACCGATCGGTATGTGGGTGGCGTTGGTCTATGTGACGGGCATTCCCCGGACAGAAGAACAAGCCCGTTCAAGCCGAGGTGACGAATATAAAATCTATCAGGCGACGACCAATGAGTTTTTTCCGTGGCGTCCTCGACCAAGGCCGGGCGTTTCTGCCCGTTCCTAGCCGATCGGCAGGGGTCAGCATGTCTTGATTCACCAACGTGATACTGCCCCCGTTTCTGAAGTTTGCCCAACCGATCTGAGCTGTTCGACGAAGTTCGCCAAGCGTCCTCGGTTTGCCTCGTCCATTCGGGTTATTTCCCAGCCGGCGACCTGACCATCAGACCAGCGTACCACGGCGGCATCGATGAGGATGCTGTGCGACTGTTTTCCATCATGAATGGTAATGTACACGGTCGACTCGGTTTCAACGCAGACGGGGCGCTCACAGGCCGCGCGCCAGCCGGCTTCCGACAGATCCCAAACAATCCCGGTGGCGAGCGTACCGTCACAAAAGTAACAAAATTGACAGCGAGCGGGAGTTCGTAACCGTTTGCGAATCGCGTATGTCTTCATGGCGCTTCCTCCTGTGTTCTCCTGCCGGATTCAAATCGTCGCGCTTTGTTAAAGTTAGAAGAATTAGGCAGATGCGCCATGCAACTGAGGAGGGGGTTGGAAACTAGACAAAGGTAGGGTGGAGACGTAACCTAATGAAACAGCATAGACAAGTTGTCGCGATGCGGCTTGCTTACTCGACTTCTCGAGTCGACCTCTATTGTCGGCTCTCCAGATCCTCCAGCCGCGCCCGCGCGATCTCGGCTATTTTGGTGGAGGGGTAGAGATTCACCAGCTCTTCGTAGAGTTGTTTGGCATGGGGAATGTTCCCCTGATTCTCTTCGAAGGCGGCCGTTTCGAACAGTTCCGTCGCCTTCTGTTCGGAGCAGCCTGCTAATACCAAACACAGGGCACACAGTAGGAGTCGCGCTGTCCTCATCGTGATGATCCTTTCTCGGCCTCTCTCCGTCGTGGCTTATCGATGTCTTCGCGAGCCGCCGCGCGTGTTGCGATGTGGTAGCGAGGCGAAGAGATCCCTTCGCTCCGGCAATGCGGACAACGGCTTGGCCGTGTCAATCTGGTTCGATCCCGAAACATGAATCCACAATCCAAGCAGGTCGACGGCTCAAGGATAAACCGGCGTGAACGGTCCCGCGTCACCGTTTTTACCACATGAGCCAAGTGCTCCTCCACCTGTCGTTCAGGAATACCCAGTATCCGAGCAAGTTGATCGGTGGTCATCCTCGTGTCGGCCAGGATTTCAATAATGCGCTGGCGGAGCGTGCGCTCGGGAGGCAGCATGTCCGTTATGATAAGGACTGAGTCAAAGAAAAGCCAGATGATCTGAGGGGAGCTTCCACGAATCGTCTTTAGTCTTGCGCACTTAAATGTTGCGCCGATGGCTCCATTCTGTCAGAATCTGTCTCCGCATCGATTTCACATCACGAGTAACCCACTGGGCCGGCCTGTCCTCGTATTCTGAAACACAAGGGTCCTAGCCCAGCATGTCATAGACGAGGAGGTTTGGAACGATGAAGTTCCTCGCAGTCCATCCCGGTCCGCTCATGTACACCAAAATCTATCTGCGCCTCGAACCGCTCGGACTGGAGATGGTTGCGCAGGCCTGTCGCCAAGCGGGCCATGACGTTCGCTTGATCGATCTGCAGGCAGACACCTGGAAAGACTATGAGGCCCTCATCCGCAGCTGGAAACCCGATGCCGTGGCGTTCGGGTGTAACTACCTCGCGAATGTCCCGGAGATCGTCGATCTGGCTAAACTGACCAAGCAAGAGCTCCCGAACAGTTTCGTGTTCATCGGCGGCCATAGCGCGTCATTCGTGGCGAAAGATTTTTTGGAGCACGGTAACGGGGCCATCGATTGCGTGCTCAAGGGCGAAGGGGAAGTTGCCGCTCCCAAACTCTTGGACGCCGTCGAGCATGACCGCAAGGCCATCACAAAAGTTCCCGGTGTCGTCACCCTCGACGGAGAAGGCCCTCCGGCCCAATTCATCGAAAATCTGGACGATGTTCGTCCCGCGCGTGATTTACTCCGTAACCGCCACAAGTATTTCATTGGGGTGCTCGATCCTTGTGCCTCGGTCGAGTTTGCGAGGGGGTGCCCGTGGGATTGTTCCTTCTGCAGCGCCTGGACGTTTTATGGTCGCAGCTATCGCACGGTCAGCACAGAAAAAGCGGTGGAGGAACTGGAGCAGGTTCAAGAGCCGGGCATCTTCCTGGTCGACGACGTGGCCTTTATCCAAGCCAAGCAGGGAATGGAGATCGGCGAGGCAGTAGCTCGGCGAGGGATCAAGAAACAGTATTATATGGAGACACGTGGCGATGTTTTGCTACGCAATAAAGAAGTCTTCCAATTCTGGAAGACGCTCGGTCTTCAATACATGTTCTTGGGCGTAGAGGCCATCGATGCGGAAGGCCTCAAGATGCACCGCAAGCGCATCTCGTTGGGCCGAAACTTCGAGGCGCTGGAATTTGCACGGTCCCTTGGCATCACCGTCGCCATCAATCTCATCGCCGATCCGGATTGGGATCGGGAGCGGTTCGAGGTGGTGCGGCAGTGGTGTTTGGACATTCCGGAGATCGTGAACATCAGCGTCAACACGCCGTACCCCGGCACCGAAAGCTGGGTGACGGAATCGCGCAAGCTCCACACGCGGGATTACCGTCTGTTCGATATTCAGCATGCCGTGATGCCGACCAAGATGCCGCTCCCGGAATTTTATGCGGAACTCGTCAAGACCCAACAAGTCTTGAACAAGAAGCATCTCGGCTGGGCCGCGCTCAAGGGTACCGCCAAGATTGCGGCAGGGCATTTAATGCGTGGACAGACCAACTTTATCAAGATGCTCTGGAAGTTCAACAGTGTCTACAATCCTGAGCTGCAATTGGCCGATCACCGCCGGCAGGTGGTTTACGAAATGACGCCGCCGCCGGAGCAAAAAGACAAGGTCGATGCGAAACAACTGTACATTTTACCCGCGAAAGGCCGCCAGGGTCGGGCCCTCGACGATTCTACCGAGACCTTCGTCGACGAATCCCGTATGGGAACGGCAGTGTGATCTCGGCTGATGGTGGGTGGGTCCAACGACAAACGACCGGGTGCAGTTCTCTTCTGAGAGGCGCTCGATGAGCGACGCCTCGTTGTATCGGCTCCCACGCAAGAACTTTCCTTGGAGCCCTTGATGCGTCTCACTTCGACGAGGACGTTTCAGAACCATCTCCTTCCCGCAGCGTGAAGATCGCCACTTCCTGGTCACACATCCCGCCGCAAGTGCTTCGAAGTGTCTTGGTTGCCACCACGCCGTTTTGCCCCACATAAGTCCAATCCTTCAAAAGAAACATTTTCATAGGATCGGTGCTGTCTTCGGCCCGCCCACTGATGTAGTGAGAAGACCAAAAGGAATAAGGTTTGGGTTTATTGGGAACACATTTGTAGTTGATGTCAGCCGGCATACCCGTGGTGGTTTCCTGCGACCCCCCAAGGAGCCCATAGAGCAATTCGATTGTCGCGGATCCCTTTTGGGATATCACCGACTCACTCGATGGTTCCTCAATATGGATGAAAGCCTGAAACACCCGCATCGGAACCGTGCCTTGTCCCCGAACGAGCGCGGTACAGGGCTCCCAATTCGGCATCGGACCGGTCTGATAGGCGATCATCCCCTGACCGATGTAATTGATCTCGCTGTCTGCGCTCGCTGCTTCACTAGCTTCAAGGCGAATGACCGCCGACGCTCGAGATTGCGCGGGATCTCCATACGGGTCCGAGGACACAATGCTCGATTGAAATTCCAGGACGTAGTCACCGTGAACCACACATCCGCAGTCAGGCGGTCGATGAAATTTCTCGCCCATCGCGTCGATCCACTCATTGGCATATTTCTCAAGCGTGGCGAACGACATCGTGGGAGGTTCCGGACCTACGGGTTCCAGCAATCCGCGCCGACCCTTGAAACCCTCAAGCACCAATTCGTCATCCTGCATGTGGCGTAGGAAGAGGTCCGGCTGATTGGTGAGCGACGATGTCTTGATGTGCACGCACATCTCCTTTGCGCTCCGGCCGACGAAATGGTTGTGCCGCATGGGAATGATCCAGGAAGAGATGTGACATTCCTTGCAGGCTTTCCGCATAGGATCGAAGGCTTTCTGCCTGATGAAATCGTTATCCGTGATTTCAGAGGGACTCTCGGCAATTTCCTTAAGCCTGGCAATATCCCTGGCCGTGCGTGTTCCGTCCGGGTCGGCTCCGACGGTCAGAGAATTCTGGAAGTCCGGCAGCTGCAGAAATTTTTTGGTTTCCTCGCGTATGTCGATGTATCCGCCCCCGTGTCCGCCGTCCCTAGAGAAGGGATTGACGGCCCCGTGGCAATTGAGGCAACGAGGCTCCTGAAACACCGGTGCCAGCTTCTTAAACGCGTTCGTGGCCTTGGCTTCCTGTCGTACGGTCAGCGGACAGGCATTCTTCGCTCCTTGAACGGGCCAGGGCATCAGCCACACTACAAGCAAAATTGCTGTGGCACAGACCATGAGTTTCAACCGCATCGATGAGCCTCCTCGTGCTGGAAAATCGAATAGGCTGCGCGGGCAATGGCATCCCGCAGATTTCGAACTAAGTCCGATGTCCAGGAGCTGAATGGCCTCCCTGGACGCCCTCTATCTCGGTGGGGAGGAGCTCGCATTCGGCTCATCCGCCAGTCGTAAGATCAACGTCGTCTCTTCCTGGCACCTGCTCAGCCCTATGCCGCAGTTGACATTCATCGTCTTCTTGGCCACGACATCGGAATCGCGTACCTGTGTCCAGCCTCCGATCTCATAACCTTTCTTATTCCAATTAAATGTTCTGAAGCGAGTGACGTTGAAGGCCGAGCTCCATCCGCCTCCTTTGGTCACGCCGTGGGCCTCGCCGCCCTGGACACCTTGTGAGGCAAACAGCTCCTTCAATTTTGCGGGGGTATTGCCGCTCGAACAGTGGGTCTCCGCCACTTCCCCTGATTGACCTGGAAGAATGATCAAGCTCACGGCAAATGGCTCGGGATCACTGCTGATCGACCCACCGTTGACATGAAAGGTCGTCGTGCCGGTGCCCTGAATGCGAATTTCGCACTGAGCCCGCTGAGTCGTTGTGCGAGTTTCGTATTGCATCCTACCTTCCCCAACCCATCCACGATCCTTCGTATGTCGGAGCGGGACTGTCGCTTGCACGTGGGCATCGAACCCATTCGAACTCAATTGCATGCCAAATTTCGGATTGGCAATAAAATTCAACGGCTCCTGAACGATGTGCGACTTGAATTCAAGAACATAAGAGGAGGGGGCTAACTCCCATTCCCCTTCACGGGCTTGTGCGACTCCCGCACGCGAAATTGCGGCAACCCAGAAACCGCTGTGTTTCATCCTGGTCGCCGGAGCCTGGTAGGTGAACATTGCCGGTGCGTCAGGCTGCGACTTGGACTCCCGTGGGGACACGGTGCCGTTGCGTTCTCGTGGCAGTTCCTTCGCATCCTTGAACGTCGCAGGAACGACGGTTTTCTCCTTCTTTGTGCGCAGTTCCGCTTTCACCAGAGTCGATTCGTTGGGAACAAACTTTTTGGTCTTGGTCTCTGGCGTGAAGACAATCTCCACGCAGGTGTTGGGTGTGCCCCATTGAAATTGCGCATCCATGTAGATCGGCCCAGACAAGAGCGTCACCGCGAACATTAACAGGGCCATGGATGAAGCGGGGGCCTTCTCCCCCAGCTCAGCGTCCCACTCGGAGACCGACCAATTGGAAAACTGCGTCGGCAGACCGTTCGAGGGCAAGAACCGGATGTGCTGGCGCTGATGCGCAAACCTGGTCGGTAGATTCGTCCCGCCCCGCCCAGCCACCAGGAGCGCATCGAGGTCGACGTACTGTAGCTTGGCATCATCTCCAACGCGGCCTTTGAGGGTCGCATGAACACCTACGGCGTAGTACTCCGTTCGAATCGAATTGGAATAGTTGATCGTTTGATCCACCACCAACGAAAATTCATAGTCTCCTTCGACGGCATACCCGCCTTCCTCCGCAGGGTCCGGCACGGGACATTTCTTGGCATAGCCCCCATTGATAAGCGAAAAGGCCTTACGGTCTCCAGCTGTGCTGGGTGAATTCCCCTCCTCGATACGCCATTCCCGAGTTTTCCTGCCTACCGCATCGGGAGGGATGTCGAGCTTCACCGAACCTTCTCGAACGGTGTACCCCTCCCGTGCCGGACTCGGGGCTGTGGTCTGTGCAAGTTGAAACGATCCCTGGGTTGGACCGGTGGCCAAGAGGAGATGTGGAGTGGGAAGGGGGTTGTCGAGGCTACTCTTTCGCGCGGGCGCTGGTGTCGGGCACGTACTCTCTGCCAAACCAAGTTGCGACCTCAGATTGTTAAACAGATGTCGGTCTAAGGATCGCGCCACTGACTCAGCCTGCGAGCCAAGCGATTGTTTGAGCGCTTGCCCTTCCACTCCGGCAAAGAGTTGCGCACTGCCGATGCCTTGGATAACTTTCGACAAGGCCTCACAGGGGCTTTTGAGGTCGTTGAATTGCTGCAGCGAATCCGGATGGACCGCCACCCTCTTCCACTTGCCCTTGTCAATCGGGTCTGGCTCGAACGGAGGGAACTGGATTGGCGGTGAGCCCGGTTCTGTCGGTTTCGCACCCGACACCGCTGGGATGTCGGGTGGCGCAGCCGGTGTAGTGAAGACTTTCTTGGGATCGTATTCCGGAGGATTGGGTGACGGAAGGTGCTTGTCGCCACCACAACTTACCACCATGAACGGTATGAGGAAGACGAGAACAATGCTGATTTGCATCGACCGCCCTCCCTGGTGGGACAGCTTAGAAAGCTGAAGAGGCCGCCATGCTAGCCCAAGGGGAGCGAATCTTCAAGACTACCCGTAGCAAAAACCTTCTATTTTCAGTCGGCTCGGCCATTGCTATTCAACTGCCTCTTGCGTACAATCCGGGCGGTTTTTCGTGAGGTGTCTGTGCGATACCTGGCGCCCTCTCTCATTTTGTTCCTCCCCCTTACTGCCTACGCCGGCAACATCAAAGACACGGATCTTATCTCCAGCAACAACTTCTTTCTGCCGCCGAGCACTGAGAAGACCGTCTTCATCCAGACTCGTAACTCTTCCGATAACCAAGAGGTGTCGCTTCACGATTTAGGTGCCCGGCTCGGCGCAAAAGGTTATCAGGTCGTGAGCGATCCGGACAGCGCGCATTACATCGTGTTAGCGAACATCGTCTACTGCAACGTCACGAAGCCCGAGATGCCCGTCGAGGCGATGGTGGCGAGCGGTTATGGATCTGCCTTCAATTCAACGATGGGAGCCATGCAAGGCCTTGCCGGCATGGCGAGCATGGCGGGCCCCTATGGTGCGATGGGCGGTGCGGCGGCATCCATGGGATTGAGCGCGATTCAAGGTATCAGCGACTTGTTCGGTTCTTCGCACTCAGCTCCCAAAATGCCGGACGACGTGAACTATGCCTGCGTGGCCGACGTCCAGATCACAGAGCAAGGCACCGTGCCGCTTCCCAGCGGTATGAAAACCGGAACAGGGGAAGAGCCAGGTGTGTACCAGACCAGGCTGGCTGCCGATGTCCACCAAAAGAAATTGAAAGAAGCCGAAGCAACGCCGCTGCTCCAACAGAAACTGAGCGCCGCCGTCGCTGGAAATTTCTGATGAACCACGTTGCTAAGAAATCGCGATTGAGGGCTCTGGTGTTCAGAACGTGCTTAACCTCAGCCTTGACCTTAGCCTGTCTGATTGAATTAGGCTGCTCCAACGTCATCCGCTCAGGTCTCATGAACAGTAACACCATTTTTCTGGATCCCAACACCAACCGAACCATATATACCCAGCTCAGGAATGTATCGGAAAACCAACAGGTAACGTTGAACGAGGTGAACACGAAGCTGTCGGCAAAAGGGTATCAGCTGGTTCAAGATCCGGAACAAGCGAACTATTGGATACAGGCCAAGGTGATCTACTGCCATAAGGCTGCCGATAGTGTGATGCCGGAAGGCGTCGCCAAATCAGGCCCCGGTGCGGGGATCAGCAGCGGAGGCACCGCGATGGTCTCGGCCGGCTCCATGGGCGACGGTCCTGCAATGGGAATGGCCGGCATGCCGGACATGAACGCCATGATGAGGCAGGCCATGGCCATGAGCGGGGGACGAGCTGGATTCGGCGGGATGTCCGGCTTCTCCGGCATGCATGAGGCGCCCAAGGAAGATGGCGTAACCTATCTGTGCGTCACCGACGTGCAGATTACCGACCGCAAGGTGGGCAAAGCATTGGGTCAGCCGGCGGGAAGTCAAACGGCAGCCGCCCAGAAAGTACAGAAGATGAGAATGGTCGGCCACGTGCGGCAAAAAAGTTTAGATATTCCCGAAGCCACCCCGATTGTGCAAGAGAAGATTTCCACCGGGATTGCGGGGTTATTCTAATCCAGCGGGAGGTCCCCGCCTGTCAAGGCGGGGGAATCTATCAAGTCATTCAAGCCGCGCCGTCTCGCGGCGCGGCTTAACCCTGGCGTTAATGAGCGAGAGAGGAAAGTCTATGAGCTTTGGAAGGACCACACCTATCCTTCGCATCTTCGACGAGGCCAAGGCGAAGGAGTTCTATGTAGACTTTCTGGGTTTCAAAGTCGATTGGGAGCACCGCTTCCAGGAGAACCTGCCGCTGTACATGCAGATATCGAAGGATGGCTGCGTCATTCATCTTTCAGAGCACCACGGAGACTGCAGCCCTGGCGCCCATGTGCGAATCGAAACGGACGAGGTAGAAAGTTTCCAGAAACAACTTCTCGCAAAGCAATACATGTATGCTCGCCCAGGGATTCAAGAGATGCCTTGGGGTAAAGATATGTCCATCGGAGATCCGTTCGGCAATCGTTTGACTTTCACGGCTTCGATCAGTAGCTAACAAGCCTTTCCAGACGCTGCGTTCTAAGCAACGTGCATCTGACAAGTAGCGTTAGGCGGCACGGTAGATAATCGCTATTTTTATAGGAGGCAGCGAGATCATGAGCGTTCAACCCATTGTTTTGAGACCGGATCAGTATGAGCCCGCATTGAATGTGGTCGGAACACAGGTGACGGTGTTGGCGTCCAACGCGGCGACGCAAAGCTACGGGATCACCTTGCAGCAGGGTGCGGAAGGAACAGGTCCTCCACCGCATAGTCACGATTGGGACGAATCGTTTTACGTCCTGAAAGGCGAGATTCACTTTCTATGCGACGGGAAAATCTATGCCTGCACGGCTGGGACTCTCGTGCACGTTCCCCGAGGAACCGTGCATGGCTTTCGCTACGGACCTGGCGGTGGTCAGATGCTTGAGATTACGGGAGCCGGCGCGTTAGCGGCTCAGATGTTCACGGCCCTCGACAAGGAGATTTCCCCCGGACCGCCGGATATTCCAAAGCTGCTTGATGTGCTCACGCGCAACGGGGTCACCGTTGCGGTGTGATCGAGCGAACAATGCGGTCTGGCCAGAGGATGCTGACTAATCCTCTTTAAGCGGACCAGCTCTCGGTAAACGAATAACATGGAGGTCAGCTTCCTTACCCGTTTGTTCGATCAAGGTACGTTCACGAACTAAAACTTCGGTATCTTTAGATCCTTGCAGATTTTGTTTGCCAGATGATTGGTAATTTCCGTGTGGCGGGGTACCGCTAAGCGGGCATTCAGAGAAGGATGATGACACCAGGAGTGTTTTGCTCCTTCACGCAACAACTCGCAACCATCCTGTTCGTTAGGCCTTGTTGCGTGATGCGCAACATGCTATATCTGGCTTGTGATCCAATCATTCCGACACAAGGGACTCAGGAAGTTCTTTGAGTCGGGAAGCGCGGCGGGTATCCAACCGCACCATTCCAAACGCCTGCGCATGCTGTTAACAGCCTTGGACACGGCTCAGTCCATTGAGGACATGAACGTTCCTGGGTTCAGGCTCCATCCCTTAAAGGGATCGGAGCGCGGTCGATGGTCGGTGTGGATAACTGGAAACTGGCGCTTCACCTTCAAGTTCAAAGACGGACACGCCTACGTCTTGGATTATGAGGACTACCACTAACATGGCTATGCACAATCCTCCCCATCCCGGCGAGTTCATTATCCAGGTCTATCTGGGTCCCAACAATCTGAGCGGCCGTGAATTGGCCGAGAAGCTCGATGTAGCTGCTTCAACGCTGAATCGTATTCTTACGGGTACTAGCCGTATCAGTCCTGAAATGGCGCTACGCCTTTCCAAGGCGCTCGGCCGTTCGCCGGAGAGTTGGCTTGCCATGCAGTACAATCACGATCTCTGGCAAGCCAAGCAGCATGTGAAACTTGGCAAGGTCGGAAAAGTC
>JAHBWT010000002.1 GCA_019636815.1 Nitrospira sp. | reverse complement strand
CACGGGGCGCCGCCCTGCTTGTTCCTTGCCGCGGACCGGGTTGAGATCCGCCCAACGAACCTCACCCCTCAGTATTCGGGCCATGCCGAAGCATCCTCAGACAGGCCTTCCTCGGCAAGCGTCCTTTCGAAGACGGGGTCGAGCTTCGCGCACTCCCTGGCCAAGCGGCCTCGGTCCAGTCGGGCGAGTTTTTCCTCCACCGCCTCTTGAATGGCTTGACTCCGACTGGGAAAGGCGGCTTTTTCGACGAGGGTATCGAGGCGTTCCAAGGTGGACTCATCGAGGGATATCGCGATTTTTGATCGTGCCATGTCTCTCCTCCGAGTATGACGATACGTCATACCTCCGTCATGGTCAAGCCCCTTAATCACGTCCGGCCTAACGTCGCAGTTCACGCGCGGGCCGAGGCCGCAGGGCGCAGGGCGAGGACCGTCGCGTGGAACTGCTTGTTGGGCACTACTTTTCAAGGGCTCCCGAACAGGTGTGTGGCTGCGTTGCAGAGCATGCCGACGCCAAGCAGCGAGAAGCCAACGATGAGAAGGGCCAAGCCCAATTTGTCTTGTATCTTGAGTAGGTGCTTGGGCACTCCCTCAACGAGTGGCTCTGTTTGGGGCTGATTTGATGCGATCTTGCGAAGTTGAGTTATCGATTGCTCGTGAGCCACCAGGCAATAAACAACCCATTTCAGTAGTTCCTTGACGCGCCAGGCAAGGACGAGTGAGCCAGCACCCGATGAGAGTGCTCCGATAAGTTTCAGCCAAGTAACCGGATTACTAGGAAGGTTCAAGCGATACTCCCCTTTCTGTGGTGCCTAACAATGTTTAGACCGATCCGCATAAAAGCCGGGTCTGCCAATTTCCGTCCGTATAACACGCCACAATTGCCAGTGAACAATACGCCATAACCGCTGTATTTTCAATTTATTACGGATGCATGAACATTTATCACGGGTTCTTATGCGGATCAGCATAACACCCACCCTTGCCTGGGTTCACATCCCATCCAGGGGGCTGCGGACACCGGACGGCCCTCGATGAAGGACATGTGTATCGATCTTCGTCGTTTTGACATCACGATGCCCTAACAACTCCTGGACGGTTCGTAATGTCAAACCCACTTTCAAGCCGATGTGTGGCGAAGGAATGCCGGAATGTGTGGCACGTGGCTCGTTTCGTGAGACCAGCCATCAACCACCTATCGCCGGTCAGGGTTCGTCAAAACGGCTTTCACTTCGCCGCGGGTCATGACCACAGGCAGACGTTCGGGTTTTCTGGCACGGATGACCTCACCGAGGTCGCCGATGTCGCGCCCAACCACGTGTCGGTAGAGAAAGAGTATCGCCGCCAGCGCCTGGTTTTGCGTCGAGGCGCTGACCTTCTCGTGTAGCGCCAGATACGTCAGAAACCATTGATATCCGGCTTAGCCATCTCGGCAGGAGGGCGTCCGTGATGAAAGCGCAGAAATCGGGTGACCCAATGACCATACGTCTGTTCGGTTCTCCTGGAGTAATGACGGGCCTGCAAGGCTGCGCGGAGCTCCACCAGCACCGGAACGGGCAAAGCCAAAGACGGCTTCCCGTCGGCGCAGGCTTTCACGGCCCCAAGAGCCGGATCGACATCGACGGGTTCCCCAGGAAAAAGACTCAACAGTGTGCCGAGCGTCCCCTCACTTCCGGGAACCGTCCAATGCCGTTCTTTGGGATGCCATCGGCGGCCTGCCACCGTCTTAATCTTCGCCACGTGATCGGGGGAATACGGGAGGTGCACAATCAGCCTTCCTGCTTCACCCGGCCTAATCCGAATCGGCTCTGATAGCATGACCAAATTCCTTATCCCCTCATCATGTCCATGAGGATCGGACTCAGGCGGCATATTCTCTGCCGGTCTGTAGACTCCGTCAAACCTCGCCAAATCAGGCTGCTAAGGGGAAGTCGGCACGCGTCTCATTCTTTCTTCTGTGGCAAGATCCACCCCTGTATGCGAGACGGAATGAATCCAAATCTTCAGATCGTGACCCTAACAGCCCACACGGTCGCCTTGACAAGCAGAGCGTGCCTTTGCTAGCTTCAAAATTCTTTAATCTCTAAGCCAACTTGGGAGAATTTGTGCAGGTCAAAATCAACGGGAAGCCTGAAGAGTTCCAGAGCGGAACGGTCCTCGATTTATTAAAAGCCAAGAATATCGAGCCTCAGATGGTCGCGGTCGAGGTGAATGACAAGGTGCTGGAGCGCGACGATCTTGCCACGACCCACCTCAATGAAGGAGACCAGGTGGAGTTTCTCTTCTATATGGGGGGCGGTCGGTGAGTACACCATCGTGCAAAGACATTACGGAACTGATCGGCAACACTCCGCTCGTGCGGTTGAACCGCCTTTCCAAAGATGGATCAGCCACGATCTATGGCAAAGTAGAGTTTTCCAACCCAGGCGGTAGCGTCAAAGATCGGATCTGCCTCAATATGATCAACGAGGCTGAACGGCAAGGCAAGCTGAAGCCGGGCGGAACCATCGTCGAACCGACCAGTGGGAATACGGGTATCGGTTTGGCCCTCGTCGCAGCAGTACGCGGATACAAACTGATCCTCGTCATGCCTGAGAGCATGAGCATGGAACGGGCCAGCCTGCTCTCTTCGTACGGCGCGCAGCTGGTCTTAACCCCGGCTTGGGAAGGCATGAAGGGTTCGATCAAAGAGGCAGAAAGTATCCTGGCGCAGAATCCATCGTATTTTATGCCCGATCAATTCTCGAACCCAGCCAACCCTGCGATGCACAAAGCGACGACGGCGGTGGAGATCTGGGACGCGCTCGGAGGAAAGATCGATGCTTTTGTGGCCGCCGTCGGAACCGGTGGGACGATCACGGGTTGTGGAGAAGTCTTTAAAGAAAGAAACCCTCAGATTAAAGTGATTGCCGTCGAACCAGCCACCTCGCCGGTCTTGTCAGGAGGTGATCCAGGCCCGCATAAGATTCAGGGGATTGGGGCGGGCTTTATTCCAAAAGTTCTGAACCGAAAGATTCTCGACCGCGTGATGACCGTGACGGACGACGAGGCCTATCAAACGGCGAAGCAATTATCGAAGAAGGAAGGACTCCTCGTTGGGATTTCAGCCGGCGCAAATGTGTTTGCCGCCCAGAAGATTGCTGAAGAATTGGGCCCCGGCAAAAATGTGGCCACCATTCTCTGTGACACAGGTGAGCGTTACATCAGCATCGAGAAGTATTTCAATATCTGATGGTGAGTTAGCAGGCAAATTGGGCACGTGAAGGAGTGATGCTCAATGGTCGCGCAGCAAGGGCGCAGACGATGAAGATACTAGAGGCATACTTTCTAATTTCTTCGAGCCGAGAACGAAGCTGGCGGACATTTTCAGCATACCGTGAACATGGAATTCACTGAAGAACAGATCAACCGGTACAGCCGCCATATTCTATTGCCCGAAGTCGGCGGCAAGGGACAGAAGAAGATCGCCAAATCCAGGATCCTTCTCGTCGGCGCCGGCGGTCTCGGTTCACCAGCCGCGCTGTATCTCGCTGCAGCGGGAGTCGGTACCATTGGGTTGATCGACAGCGATGTGGTGGACCTGACCAATCTCCAGCGCCAGATCCTTCACCATACTCCGGATGTGGGACGCCCCAAGGTCCTGTCCGGCAAAGAAAAAATCCAGGCGTTGAACCCGGATGTCTCAGTTTCAATGTACGAGGAACGGCTCACGGCTGGAAATGCGTTTAAGATCATCGGTGATTACGATGTCGTGATCGATGGTGTCGATAATTTCCCGGCGAAGTTTCTCATCAACGATGCCTGTTTCTTCGCTGAGAAGCCACTGATTCATGGAGGTATCCTTCGATTCGACGGCCGTGTCACCACCATCATTCCAAAGCAATCGGCCTGCTATCGCTGTGTGTTCAAGGCGCCCCCGCCACCCGGTTTGGTCGCGTCCTGCCAAGAGGCTGGAGTCATCGGGGTGCTGGCGGGTATTATTGGAACGATTCAGGCAACGGAAGCGTTGAAGCTCATCCTCGGGGTCGGACGCCCGCTGACAGGTCGCTTGCTCGACTTCGACGCTCGTAAAACTCAATTTCGGGAGATCAAGGTCCGACGCAACCCGAATTGTGCGCTCTGCGGAGAACATCCCACGATTACCGAGCTGTTCGACGATGGGGATCCCTATGCAGGATGCGCCGCGCGTCCATCGGCATAGGGAGTAACTAAGGTGGTGTGACGATGAGCAAAATGAAAGCGCTGGTTTGCCGAGAGTGCGGCAAGGAATATCCGACGAAAGCGATCCATGTCTGCGAGATGTGTTTTGGCCCCCTCGAAGTCAAGTACAACTACGACGAGATCAAGAAGACCATTTCACGCAAAAAGATCGAGGACGGCCCGCACAGCATGTGGCGCTATCTCGACCTGCTGCCGATCGAAGGAACGAATTTCGTCGGTCCGCACGCCGGCTTCACTCCGCTCGTGCGCGCCAAAAACCTCGGCGCCTATCTCGGACTTGATGAGCTCTACATTAAGAACGATACGGTGAACCATCCGACGCTATCGTTCAAGGACCGCGTCGTCGCCGTCGCCCTGACACGCGCGCGGGAGCTTGGTTTTGAAACGGTGGCCTGCGCCTCCACAGGCAACCTCGCGAACTCCGTGTCCGCCCACGCCGCGTCTGCCAATCTCCATTGCTATGTCTTTATCCCCGGAGACCTTGAGGCCGCGAAAGTGCTGGGCAATTTGATTTATAAGCCACATGTCGTGGAGGTGGAAGGCAACTACGACGATGTCAACCGGCTGTGCAGCGAGATTGCGGGCGAGCACGGCTGGGCGTTCGTCAACATCAATATCCGTCCCTACTACGCCGAAGGCTCTAAGACGCTCGCCTTTGAAACGGTGGAGCAATTAGGGTGGAGAACGCCTGACCAGGTCGTCATTCCGATGGCGTCCGGCTCGCTCTTGACCAAAATTTGGAAAGGCCTGCATGAGATGAAAGCCTTGGGCCTCATCGATCAGGTTCGCACGAAGATCAACGGTGCCCAAGCCGAAGGTTGCTCACCAATCTCTACCGCTTTCAAGGCGGGTCGAGATTTCTTCAAACCGGTGAAACCGCAGACGATTGCCAAGTCTCTTGCCATCGGCAATCCGGCCGATGGGTATTATGCACTCAAGGCCACCGCCGAGAGTCATGGGGCCATGGATATGGTGACGGATGAAGAAGTCGTCGAAGGTATCCAGCTGCTGGCCCAGACCGAGGGCATCTTCGCGGAAACGGCCGGAGGCGTCACGATCGGCGTGCTCAAAAAACTAGTGAAGCAGGGTGTCATCAAGAAAGACGAGGTCACAGTGGCCTATGTCACCGGCAATGGTTTGAAGACGCAGGAAGCGGTGATCGACTCGGTCGGTCGTCCGGTTCGCATTCAGCCCAGCCTGGTCGACTTCGAAAAGACTTTTCAAATGGGAAAGAACGGTGGTGGTGACGCATGATTAAAGTTCGCATTCCGACTCCGCTTCGCCCTCTGACTAAAGGCCAGGGCGAGGTCGAGACCAAAGCCGAGAGCGTGGTGGAGATGATCGAGGCGTTGAACAACGCCCATCCCGGGATTAAGGATCGTCTCTGCGACGAAACGGGAGAACTCCGTCGCTTCGTCAACATTTATGTCAACGAGGAAGATATTCGCTTTCTCAAGGGAAAAGACACCTCCCTCAAAGACGGCGACGAGGTTTCCATCATCCCGGCAATCGCGGGAGGATAACCATGTCACATTTGCGCTTCCATA
Organism: Nitrospira sp.; assembly: GCA_019636815.1. Taxonomy (GTDB): domain Bacteria; phylum Nitrospirota; class Nitrospiria; order Nitrospirales; family Nitrospiraceae; genus Nitrospira_D. The sequence continues at coordinate 112,688 of JAHBWT010000002.1, read as the reverse complement.
TTCGTTTTCCTGAAGAGAAGATCCGACAGCCGATCATCTATCAAATCGGGCGCGAGTATAATGTGGTCACCGATGTCAGAAGAGCCGATGTCCGCGACACCACCGGATGGGCGGATGTGGAGTTTTCAGGTGACACGGCGGAAATTGAGCGTGCCATTGCAGGTCTACGGGCCAAGGGCTGCGTCGTCGACCCGATTGAATTGAACGTCGTGGAATAAAAGAACGCTGATCACAGGTTATTGGGACTCTCATGGAACTGACCGAGCAACAGATCCAACGCTATAGCCGGCACATCATCCTTCAAGATATCGGAGGGAAAGGCCAGCTGAAGCTCAACAAGGCCAAGGTTCTGCTGATCGGTGCCGGCGGGTTAGGGTCTCCTGCCGGTCTGTATCTCGCCGCCGCCGGTATCGGCACGATCGGCCTCGTCGATGGGGATGTCGTGGATCTGTCGAATCTGCAGCGGCAGATCATGCATTCGACCGCTACGCTTGGGCAGCCGAAAGTGGAGTCCGGACGAAAGACCCTTTCAGCCATCAATCCAGACATCACCATCAACACCTATCATCAGCTGGTCGATGCCGACAACATTCTCCCCCTCGTCTCGCAATACGACGTGATACTCGACGGCTCCGATAACTTCACGACGCGATTCCTGGTCAACGACGCCTGTTTCTTCGCTAAGAAAACCTTGATCTCTGCCAGCATGTTTCGGTTCGAAGGCCAACTGACGACCATCAAGCCGCATCAGGGCTATCCCTGCTACCGCTGTCTCTATCCCGAACCCCCACCCGCCGGACTGGTACCGAATTGCCAGGAGGCCGGAGTCCTGGGTGTTTTGGCAGGCACGATGGGCATCCTTCAGGCTTCAGAGGCCATCAAGGAAATCCTTGAGATTGGAGAGACCGTCGCCAACAAGCTGGTGATCTATGACGCGCTCGACATGAAGTTCCGGAAGGTCGGCCGACCCAAAGATCCTGCCTGCCCGCTGTGCGGGCCCAATCCTAAGATCAAAGATCTTAGTCTCGACTACACCGTCACTTGCACCATCTAACGTGGCAGACTTGGTCATCCCCAAGACGATTCTCGATGACATCATCGCCCACGCGAACGAACTCACTCCACACGAATGCTGTGGGCTGCTGGCGGGAACCAATGGTGTCGTCAGCCACCTGTATCGCATAAAGAACATCGTCGCAGTGGAAGGTGCACAAAACCTCTCGTCGTTCGATTCAGCGAAAGCTGCGCACCTCGAGCGTCTCTCACCGGATGAGCGGGCGGAAATCGCCTTTGTCATGGACATGCAGGATTTCTCTGCCGCCAAGAAAGACATGCGCAATCGAGGACTCGACCTGCAAGTGGTCTACCACTCACATCCTCATGATCCGGCCCGTCCATCGGTCACCGACATCAAAATCGCCAGCGATTACGAAGAAATTTGGCCGAAGATCAATCTCCCTATTCCTGCCTACCTTCTCGTCTCTCTCATGAACCCCACGCCCGATGTGCGGTGCTACTGGATCAAATCCGAACACGTCGTCTCTGCCGATTTCGTGATTCGCTGATCGAACCCGTACGTACTTCTTCTCCGCCGGTGAATATGCTAATGTCACAGCATTGGCGTGTCATGGACGGAGCCACCACGATGAGATTATTGTGCACCACGCTCTTCACCGCACTGCTGTCCAGTGGCATTGCTGGGTCGAGTCACGCTGAGGAGAAGAGTTTCTATAGCCCGGTCATCTATATTGACGTTGAGAATCACCGAATCCTGATTTCTCAACTCGGGAGCGTATTCTACATCGACGTCCCGGACATCGCGCGACCTCACATGGAAAAGCTTCCGGTTTCCGGCCTGGTTGACTTTGTGGTTGATTGGAAAAGCGACGATCAAATGCCCGTCCTCAAAACCTGGAAGGTAAAATCAGGCGAATCGACTTGCATGCACTTCAACGGGAAGGAGTGTAAATAGTGCTAGCGGCCCACAACTAGGCACAGGTTACCTTCCCCTTGCTCATAGGCTCACACTGAGCTTCTCCTGCACTTAAACTCAGGGCTGACGTCATGTCCAATAAGTTTCCCAACCTTACCTGCTTCTTTGATGCAGCAGGCCGTTACTCTCATAGTGAGAACACACCGCTTGTTTTTGCAGCCATAGGAATCTGGTCATCCGATGTCAACCGTGTCCGCGATGCACTCGTCGCATGCACTCCTTTCGGCCTCAAAAAATGGGCCAAAGACGACGGCACGACGGCGAAATCCATATTCCGCTTGATATGCAAGCGGCAACTTTATGGGGCTGTAAACATAATTTGGAAGAACACCCTCGCATGGAAGCGTTACCATCAAACAGGTCAAGAGATCTATGACAAGGGCGTGAAGAGATCCCAGGAACATATTCCCTTTGCCAAGCCGATGGCCACTCTCAAAATCCACTTATTTGGAGATATTCTGGCCGACCTATACGGACACATGGTTGGAAGAAATCAACATCTTCTGCAAAAAGGCAACTCACCAATGCAGTCTGTAACTGTAACCGCCGTGTGTGACACCGACGTTCATGGCGAATTGAATCAACAGATATTCAAAGACGTTCTTGAAGCCTCGAATGATCTCCCCAACACAGAACGTGCAACCGGGATACGAACAAACTTCAATGTTGTACTAAAAAGCGAAGAAGAGGAACCTCTACTTCACTTACCGGATTACCTTGCGGGTTTCCACTACTCAAGAACTGCCTATGAGGAAGACGGGAATGACCGGCAAAGTGTCTTGGATGCTGCCACTGCACTTATCTCTAAATGGCCGCCAAATTGCTTTAGGATACGTGAAGGGCCATTTGAAGATGAGTATCTTTGGAAAGTTCTGTTTTCGATCATGTATTGCCAAAGAAGAAGCGGGATCAGTTGTTGCTCCAGTTAAAAGAATCTTCACCCCAAGAAAAGGAGCAAACAACTGGTGGAAGATCCAGTAACATAAGCTCCCCGTCCTGTCATCAATGAGCATATGATCGATATCGGTGCGATTACGAAGTGGATAACTGGTGTGGAACAAACACGGGCCTGTCCGAGGAAATCTCCTTAGGCAGCAATGCCTTCCACGATCAAATGACTAACATCAGTGCGCTGGCTTGCATGCTCAAAAGTAATTGCGCACACATTGCCCTTCGCATCCACGTCAAGAATGGTATTTTCGTCGAGATCTCTGGATTCGGTGATGTCACCGGGACGGAATTCAATATACAATGTGTCGGTATCTTGGAAATAACAAATTTTCATGGCGCACACCTTCTATCAAAAAATGCATTGTGAACAGTTTCCCCATCGCGCAGCAGGATAACTCGCAGATACCGGTTGTCCATTTCTACGATTCTGGCCCATCGCCTGATTCGGCCATCCGCCTGTATGTACTCCTTTTCAGGATACCTGACAACAAACTCGATCCATTCGTCCTTAATGAGCGTTCTATCCGGCCTGATCTTAGTTGCTCGGAAGTAACGCGTTGTTTTCAATCGGGTCGACCCAGAGGAGGAGGTCAGCCGTTTCGACCCCTCATTATGCTCATGTCACAGATAAGGGAATGATTGATCGAAGCGCTCACTCGCCGCTGCCGGCCATGTCGTCGATGAGGGGGCGATTGATGTCGGTGCAGCCGATGCAGATCGTATCGAAGAGCGTGTCTGCATCTGCAACAAAATTCTTCTCGTCAGTCAGCTTGTCCGCAATGACCTGGGCATAGCAAATGTCGCAGAGCATCATCAAGCCGCGCGACACTCCGACAGTTTTTCGTCCTGCACTTGTAGCCATGACGCCTAGACCGATCCTTTCTGAAGGGCCACAAAAAAATCTTCCGCTTCGAGATCAATCCCACATTGCGGACATTCGTACGGATCCTCGGGCGCCGGCACGCTCAAAGGAGTCCGATCGATACGACCTTGGCAGACATGGTAGAATCGCCCTCGCGCATGTTCATCATCCAGCGGATCGCTTTCGTACACCAAGACCATCAATTCTCTCGATTGAATTGTCCGCCCATGGTGAGTATACCGGCAGCCTCTTCGGACCCGCAACTGCCGAAGACAGGGCGGGCCTGACTCGCCACTACACCTGGAACTGGGCTTCGTAGAGACCGGCGTAAACTCCCCCGCGGCTGAGCAATGCGTCATGCCGTCCCTCCTCCACCAACCGGCCGCTATCGAGCACCAGAATCCGGTCGACATCATGGAGTGTGGACAACCGGTGAGCAATGATGAACGTGGTTCTTCCCATCGTGAGTTCGTTCAAGGCCTCACGGATCTTCACCTCTGTCTCGGTGTCGATATTGGAGGTCGCCTCATCGAAAATCACGATGGGCGGATCTTTCAACAAGACACGGGCGATGGACACTCGTTGTTTTTGCCCGACTGACAGCTTCACCCCACGTTCCCCGATCCATGTGTCGTATCCTTCCGGTAGCGCCGCAATAAACTCATGCGCTCTCGCAGCGCGAGCCGCTGCTTCGAGCCGATCCTGATCGGCGGTCAAATCCCCGTACAGGAGGTTGTCTTTCACTGTCCCGTTGAACAGAAACGGTTCCTGTTGCACAAACCCGATCTGCTGCCGCAGATAGGCGATGGGAAGATCGCGGATATCTTTCCCATCGATTGAAATTGCCCCATCGGTCACGTCATAGAACCGCATCAAGAGTTTCAGGAGGGTGCTCTTTCCAGCCCCGCTCATCCCCACCAGGGCGACCCGTTCACCAACCGGCACCGTGACTGAGACCCCTCGCAAGACGGGTACATCCGGTCGGTAATGGAACTGCACCCGATCGAACCGCACTTCCCCATGGGCACGATGGACCGGAGCCACCGCCCCAGGACGATCGGAGACTTGTGGAACCGTATCCAGCACCTCGAAGACCCGCTCGCTCGCGGCCAACGCGTGTTGCAACATATGATTGACGGAATGAATCTGATTGATGGGCACGTAGAACATCGCCAAATAGGACAGGAACAGCACCAACTCGCCGAGCGTGAGCCGTCCTTCCATCACCTCTCCGGCCCCGTACCAGAGAATCAACACGGTCCCGAATGCGGCGACAAGGATCATCCCGGGTGAATAGACCGACCACAGCACCATCGCTTTGAGGTTCTTGTCGCTATAGGCTTGGCTCAGCCGATTGAACCTTGCCTGTTCATGCCCTTGGCGTCCAAACCCCATCGTTTCTCTGATGCCGGATAAGGCGTCCTGTAAGTAGCCGTTCAGTTCAGCGGCACTCTGCCTGGTCCCCCGATAATACCCATGCACCTTCGACGTGAACCAGCTCGCGGACAGAGCAAGCACTGGGATCGGCAGAAGAGACAGCGCGGCCAGCTTCCAGTTGAGCATGAACAACAGCCCTGTGATCCCGATCAGCGTAAGCGATGCCGTCAACATCCCTTCCAGCCCATCGATAAAAATCCGCTCGACATGTTCCGTGTCGTTGGTCACTCGTGACATGATTTCGCCCGTCGACCGATTCTCAAAATACGTGATGGACAGGCGTTGGAGGGCGGAAAAGATTTGGCGACGGAGATCGTGAACGACCTTCTGTTCGAGTTGATTGTTGAGCCGAATGCGCAGGGAGGCAAAGACGTTCTTGAGCACATAGGCGCCGATCAGCAGGCCGATCACCCATGGCAGCAACGTGGCCTGCTTCGCCTGAATCACGTCGTCAATGATGATTTTGATGACCCAGGGGGGAACCAATTCCATCGCCGTGGCGCAAGCGGCGCAGATCAACGTCGTGATCGCAAGGCGACGGTGAGGACGGAGATATTGGAGGACGCGAAAAAGGGACTTCACAAACGATTGATCAAATAAGACGATTGGACAGCAGGCAGGATGTTCAAAAAGACTGTCCGGCGAGGCCGCAGCGAGCGACATGGCGAAGCGTACTTTATCCCGTACGGTGAGCCTCGGAGCGACGCGAGAACGAAGCTGGCGGTTTTTTTCAACATCCTGTTAGATGACGTTCGTGGGTTCTTTCTGCCAATATTGCGAAAACTCGTCAAGCTGGGTGAGGGTAGACATGTCGGTCATGCGGTCGAGAAAGACTTTCCCGATCAAATGATCGACTTCGTGTTGAATACAGACGGCATAGAGGCCGGTCGCCTCAAAATCCATGGCCTTTCCTTTTCGATCGAGCGCTTTGACGCGCACTAAGGACGGCCTGGTGACCTTCCCCCGTAATCCGTCGACGCTCAAACAGCCTTCCCAGTTTTCAACCTGTTCGGGCCCATAGTACACGATCGACGGATTCACGAGGACCGTTTCGGGAAATCCCCCTTCGCCTTTACACCCCATGACGATCAATTGGATTGAGCGCGAGACCTGCGGCGCAGCCAACCCTATCCCCGGCTCGTCGTACATCGTTTCAAACATGTCGTCGATCAGCCGTTGGATGTCCGACGACTTGATCTCCTGCGGATTGACGGGAGCCGCGATTTTTCGAAGAATTGGATTTCCGAGCTTGGCAATTTTCAGCAAGGTGCCTGTTTTGGTCTTCATAGCATTTGTCAGCATCTGCTCATATTCGTACCATAGGAATCTCTTAGCCCGCAACTTCCTAAGCCGGTCACTAGGAGCTCCGCCTCGGCCGTTTCGGCTCAGGAATTTCAAATACGTCTTTATTGTCTTCCCACCACTCGACCCATTCGTTCGACCATGCCGCACGATCCTGCTTGGTCGACGTTTCCCAATCATGCGTTTCCGTCTCATGGCGCGTCAGGATCCACAGTGATTGCAGCGCCGATAATGCCACGAAGCGTTCGTCATCGCCCACCATGGGAATCAGGATGGGGATAACGGCCTTTTGCCGCACATATCTGGCTTCAAAGACCGCACTCTTCCGGACTGACGGATTAGGATCCTTCGCCATGACTTCAATAGCTTCCGGCGCTTGGGCAGGATCCAAACGAACGGCGGTTCGCAAGGCATGTTCGCGGACTCGCGGGATTTCATTGGGCTCTTTGGCGGTGGCAAGGAGTGCTGGAACCCCTGCCACGCTTTTCATCATCAATAATGTTTCGATCGCATTGTAGCGAATCCGTGGGCTCGGCATCGTCAAGGCCTTGACCAAGACCGGAACAGACGATTCACCAAGATGCACGAACTCGCCCATGGCCCAAAATTCCTGTTTCCCTTCCAGTAACGGGAGCAACGCCTCTGCACGCTGCAGCTCCTCGGAACTGAGCGGAGCGGTGTTTGGAGGAACCGAAACATCCGGAACCTCCGGATTCTGGGGTGGCGCCTCATAGGGCAGTTGAACTTTCCAAACCTGGCTTTGATTCGCCCATACGTAAAGCGGTTCGGCTCCACCCATCAGGCCGAGCATCCCGATTACTCCCAGTCGGAATAGGAACGATTGATTCACGATGACGGCACTCCTTTCATTCTTGTCCGATACATCAACCGACTGCTCATTCCCACTTTTCAAGAGTATCACGATAATGGACGATTTCGTAGAGTACCGGCAAGACCACGAGAATCAAGAATGCCGCCGTCAGCATCCCTCCAACTACGACACGCGCCAGAGGCCTCTGCGCCTGAGCGCCGATGCCGGTCGCAAGTGAGGCAGGCAGGAGTCCGATGGCCGCGGCTAAGGTGGCCATCAGAATGGGGCGCATCTGGACATCGGCGCCCCGCAACACGGCCTGTCGCAAGTCGAGACCGGCTCTTCTGAATTCTTCGATGCACGAGATCATCAACACTCCGCCCAATATCGCGACACCGAAGGTCGAAATCATCCCTACCGCTGCCGAAATACTGAAGTGGGTGTGCGTCATCACCAGCGAAAAGACACCACCGACCAACGCGAATGGCACCGCTGCCAGCACCAGCAAGGCGTTCCTGAGAGAATCGAACGTCGTATAGAGCAAAAAGAGAATGATAACCAGGCTCACAGGAACGATCTTTGTCAACCGTTTTTGCTCGTCCTTGAGTTGATCGTATTGCCCGGCCCACTCCATACGATACCCTTCCGGCAAAGATACCCGCTGCTTTAATCTCCCCTGCCCTTCCACGACGGTACTTTCAAGGTCACGGTCCCGCACGCTGAATTTTATCGGGATATAGCGCTCGTTATTCTCGCGATAAATGATAAAGGCTCCGGTCTGCATAGTAATGGCTGCGAGTTGTTTCAGTGGAATGCGCGCTCCATCCGGCGTGCTGACCAGAATATTCCCGATGGACTCGATGTCCTGCCGATACTCAGGCAGGAACCTGACAACCAGGTCGAAGAGCTTTTCTCCTTCATACACCTGAGTCACCGCTTGCCCCCCAATAGCGGCTTGAACAACGGCATTTACGTCTGAGACTCTCAGCCCATAACGCGCGCTGGCCTCACGATCAACCTCGATTAAGAGATTCGGCTGCCCGATCAGCCGGAAGATGCCCAAATCCTTCACGCCGGGAATCTCTTTCATCACCGATTCAACCTCGGCGGCCTTCGCTTCCATGATTTTTAAATCGGCACCGAATAATTTGATCGAGTTCTCGCCCTTCACACCCGACATCGCTTCTTCCACGTTGTCTTGGATGGCTTGAGAGAAGTTGAAAATCACTCCCGGGATCGATTTCAATCGATGTTCAATTTCTTCGATAAGATCGTCTTTGCTCAATCCCCGACGCCACTCCGATGCGGATTTCAGGGTCGCCAAAAATTCTGCATTAAAAAAACTGGTCGGATCCGTCCCATCATCAGGCCGGCCGAGTTGGGACACAACCGTTTCCACCTCCGGCGATTCCTTGAACATTCCACGAATGTCGTTGGTCAATCGATCGGCTTGATCGAAGGAAATATCGACCGGCATTGTGGCTCGCACCCACAAATTCCCCTCCTCCAGGGGCGGCATGAATTCTCCGCCCAACGATCGCAGCGCCAGGAACGTGAGCGCCACCAATCCCGTTGCAAACCCGACCACCGCAAGCCTATGTTCCAAAGCCCAGATCACGACCTTTAAATAGCCTCTACGTACGCTCCCCACAAGTGCCGTATCAGTTTCCTTGACCGGCAACCGTAGGAGCAACAAGCACAGAACTGGTGCGAGTGTAAAAGCCATAAGGAGAGCGCCAAGCAGAGCGAACCCATATGTGATGGACATGGGCGCGAAGATTTTTCCAGGGACCCCGGTCATCGTAAAGAGTGGGATAAAGGCCACCACAATGATCGCCGTTGAAAAGAAAATGGGCCTCCCAACCTGGCGTGCAGCCAGAATGATGTGTTCGTGAATCTTGGGCCCATGCGTCTTACTGTGCGCCAAATGAAAGAAAATGCTCTCGACCATAATCAACGTCGCGTCCACAATAATACCGAAGTCGATCGCGCCCAGTGATATCAGATTGGCCGATTGTCCGACAAACACCATCATTGTAAAAGTAAAGAGCAACGAGAGCGGGATTATCAACGCGACGATGAAGGCCGCACGCAGATTCCCCAGAAACACCAATAAGATCACAAACACAAGCACCATGCCGCTAATAAGAATGTCGGTGACCGTCTCCATGGTCGTGTGGATCAGCGCTGTCCGGTCATAGAGGGTTTTGACCTTGATCCCATCAGGTAATTTCACTTGGTTAAGATCCTCGACCTTCGCTCTGACTTTCTCGAGGACTGGTAAGGCCTGAGCCCCGCGTTGGAGCAGAACGACGCCTTCCACCACATCATTACGGTCGTCGATGCCGACCTTGCCAAGGCGCGCTCGATGCCCGACCTTCACCTTTCCCAACGTCTTGACGAAGATCGGCGTTCCCTCTTTTTCCGCCACCATCACGTTTTCGATATCATCAAGATCGTTGATGAGCCCCACCCCTCGGATGTTGTAGCTCTGCGAGCCGATCGTCAAATAGTTGCCGCCGACGTTCGCGTTGCTGTTCTCCAACGCCGTCATGATTTGTGAAAGATTGACGCCGTAGCTGATGAGCTTTCCCGGATCGATATCGACATGATATTCCTTCGTGGTGCCACCGAAGGTCGTCACGTCGATCACACCAGGCACACGTTTGAATGCGCGGCGGATCTGCCAATCCTGTATCGTTTTCAGGTCCGTCAGGCTCGTGTTCGGACCGGTCAACTCATACCGATAGATTTCAGCGATGGCCCACCAGGGAGACAGCACGGGCTGCACCCCGTGTGGTAATTGAATCGAGTTGAGCCGATTCAACACTTCCTGGCGGTCTCGAAAGATGTCACTGTCGAAGTCGAAGTACACCTTGACGTCGCTAAGCCCGAATATCGAAAGAGACCGGATGTCTGTAAGTCCAGGAGTTCCATTCAACGCAACCTCGATCGGGATTGTAATCTGCCGTTCGATTTCCTCGGCCGAATACCCAGGGAACTGAGTGATCAACTCCACCATCGGCGGGGCCGGGTCTGGATAGGCCACGATGTCTAAGAGATGGAACGCGTAGAGGCCGCCGAATAGAAGTAAAAACCCAAGCGTGCAGACCAGGAATCGCTGAGCCAAGGATACTTCAACGATTCTGGTGATCATAAGTTCTCATGGGCAGCGATGTCCTCCATGCCCTAGGGACAAGAAAGACGATCGGTCATGTGTCTCAATCTTCTTGGCTCTTGATCAAAACGGCCCCTTTTGTCACAATGCGCTCCCCCTCTTTCAGCCCATCGAGGACCCGAGTCTGAGCTGCGGAAATATTGGCAATTTTGACTTCCCGTTTTACATACCGGTTCTCATTGTCTACGACATAGACAACTTGTTTGCCATCGACCTCCAAAACTGCCTCACGCGGGACAGTCAAAAATTGCGCCATGCCACTAACGTCGAGCTGCAGGCGAGCGAACATCTCCGGTTTCAACTTGCGAGACTCGTTGTTGACACGTGCCCGAACCTTGATCGTTCTGGTCGCAGGATCGACCACATCACCCACGACCGTCACCGTAGCGGGAAATTCAAGGTCGGGGTAGGCCTCGACTTTCACAGTAGCTGACTGGCCTTCCCGTACAAGCGCAAGGTCCCGCTCATAAACATCAGCCACGACTTGCAAGACATCCAAGTCGGCGACCGTAAAAAGGACAGGGTCGGGATCTCCGGTGACGGACTGCCCCGGCGTCACGGTACGTTCCACGACAATCCCACTCAGCGGGCTTTTCAACTCAAAGCGCGATGTGATTTGTTGTTGATCCAGAGGTTTATTCAACTCCTGCGGCGAGATTCTGAGAGAAACCAATCGTTCTTTCGCGCGACGAAACTCCGCACGCGCCTTGACTAATTCGTTCTCAGTCTGCTTCAAATCCTTCAGCGCCAGTGCTCTGGTTTCATAGAGGTCCTTGGCTAATTCGTAAGTCCTCGTCGCATATTGCAGCTCAGAATCTTCTTTGACATACTCCGAGTACGCTTGTGCGATGTCAGGGCTATCAACAACAAGCAAAACATCTCCCACCTTCACACGGTCTCCCAAACGAGCCCTGACCTCTACAACTCGCCCCTGCAAAGGGGATGAAATCCTTGAATACTTATCCTCACCGTAGGCAATCTTGCCCAACAGGGGCAATCCTTGTCGAGAGGCGTTGAGCTCGACAATATTCGTTTCGACACGAGGGCTTCCCACGGCGGACGCTCCGCGCTTAGCTGACATGCTGGTAGCCTCGCCAACTTTAGGAGGTTGCTCGGACTGGCCACAGGCTGAGAGCAACAACAAGATCGCGCTTGATGCTAAAGCCGTGAAGCGGCCAAAATTATGCTTGTGTAAATACACCATATACGTTGTTCATCTTTGAGTCTGGACCTGCGCTTCGTGGCCTATTAGGAGCGCATCATCATGACGTGATTTCTTGTCCAACGGCATTCTCCAGTTGAATCACGTTCCGCTGGTAGTTGAACAAGGCTTCAATATAGTTTTGCTGAATCGTCCTCGACGTCCTCGCCGCATCGAGCAAGTCGATCAGCGTGACTCCGCCCCGCTCATAGGCTCGCTCGGCGATCGTAAATGTCGCCTTCGCATCATCAAGCACTCCGCCAAGGAATGCCTCGACCAATCGACGACTTTCAATCAAGTTGCTATAGGCAACGTCCACTTGATTCTCAATTTGGTTCAGCGTCTTGCCGAGGTCCGCTCCCGCAGCCTGCATCGCAGCTTCGGCTTGCATGACACCACCTTGGTTACGATTGAACAACGGCAGCGGCACACCAAGACTGAAGGCCATTTGATTAGAGTTGTCGGGGCCGTGCGGACCTTGAACCACATACCCTGCCCCCACGGTCACATCAGGAATCCGGTACGCTTTGGCGAGCCTCAGGTCGGCCTCGCGCTGTGAGAGCATAAATCGCTTCGCACGAACATCGGGTCGGGCATCGATGGCCACGGCACGGAGCTTGGCAATGTTGGGATCCACCCGCCTATAATCCAGCTCGGTGGTGAGCTCCAATTCGCTCATCGGCGAAACTCGTAACAATTGTCGAAGGTCCGATCGAGCCGACTGCGCTTCTTGAATGGCCTGAATCACTTGGGATTGAAAATCGATGAGTTGCAACCGGATACGGAGCAAATCCACCTCGGCAATATACCCCTTCTTGAATCGAATCGAGTTGACTTCGAGGATACGTGAAAAGCGCTCTCTATTTTCCTCCGCCAAAGCCAGTCGTCTCCGAGCCAGCTGGGTGCGGTTGTACGCATCCTTAACGGCGAAGCTCAGTTGCCGAACGGCGTCTTCAAAGGCGGCCTCCGCAGATTGGAGTCCGAATTCTGCGCTTTCGATCCGATAGCCTCGTTTACCGGCCAACTCGAACAACTGTTGGATCTGAGGGGAGATCTGTCCACTGCTCTGCAACGTGCGACCATGGACCGGCGAGCTCGCCATTTCCAGAGAGGTAACGGGATTGGGAAATAATCGGGCGGTAATCTGCTGCCCCTTACTGAATTCAATTCCATACTTAGCGATCAAGAGATCCAGGTTCTGCCGCAGAAAAAGGCCGATCGCTTCTTCAAGACTCAATCGTAACGTTGATGCCGACGATAGGGTAACCGACGAAACCGTCCCGGAACTTACACCCATCGATTGCTCTGTTGCCGAAGCTTCATCGCCAACGTAGCCGATGATTGCGACTGTGGCGCAGAAGGAGGCGATCCACAGCCACGGCCCATCACGCCGCGTACGGCCGATATGCGAAGACACGCCGATCATCCTGATGGTCCGCTAAAATATCTTCGACGGATTTATCAAAAAGGAAACGACATGAGAGTTGCAGCAACCATGGCTTTGGCCAGCTTCAAGGACGGATTTCACGGAGATGCTTCCGTACGCGAACCTTTTCATGGTGCTTCCGAAGCAGCTGTCGGCGGAGAATGTCACTATTTTCCGCGACAATCCTGACCAGACGATCCATATCTTCCGCATGATCCCGCACAAGTTCAGACAGCTTTTGCATCTGACCTTCCAACCGCTCCAGCCGCCACGTGAGATCGCTCATGGGACTGGCGGGCGGCTTTGGCGAAAGCTTCACCACACGCTTCGGCGTAGTTCGCGGTAGCGCAGCGACAACCACATCACGCTTCATGCTGACTCCTTTACTTCATGCATCAGACGGTTGACCAGCCCGCCGAGACGATTCAGTCTGGGGCTAGTATTATCCGCATGAGCAAGGAAGTCAACGATTCCGCTTCCTTTCTATTTCATGATGGTCCTGCTAGAATTCAGGCTGTGAAGAACATTTTCACGATGGTCTTGGCCGGCGGCAAAGGCGAGCGGCTTTTTCCGCTCACGGAGCAGCGCGCGAAACCCGCCGTCCCCTTCGGAGGGAAGTACCGCATCATCGACTTTACCCTGAGCAATTGTATCAATTCCGGGCTCCGCAAGATCGTCGTGCTCATCCAATACAAATCGCACTCTCTGGATCGCCATATCCGGATCGGCTGGAATGTGCTCAACGCCGAGTTGGGGGAATACATCGCGTCGGTCCCTCCTCAACAACGGATCAGCGAAGACTGGTACCGCGGCACCGCCGACGCCGTGTATCAGAATATGTTCTTGATCGACGGTGAGAATCCACAGTATTTGCTGATCCTGGCCGGTGACCATGTCTACAAAATGAACTATGCGGAGATGTTCCATTGGCTCATCGCGAAAAGCGCGGATGTGGTGGTCGGCGCCATCGACATCCCAGTCCAAGACGCAACCCGATTTGGCGTCATCGCGGTGGACGAAGACTACCGGATCACCCGTTTCGATGAGAAACCGGCGAATCCCATTCCCCTTCCCAACGATCCGACCCATGCCTTTGCATCGATGGGGATCTATCTCTTTCGCACCCAGGCGCTTCGCGAATATCTGATCGCCGACGCCCAGGAAGGCACGGCGCATGACTTTGGAAAAAACATCATCCCTCGTATGATCGAACACAAGCGGGTATATGCCTTCAAGTTTCAGGATGCCAATAAAAAGGCCGTCCAATACTGGCGCGACATCGGCACGCTCGACGCCTATTGGGAAGCGAACATGGATTTGGTGGCCGTCGATCCCCAGTTCAATCTGTACGACCCCGACTGGCCGATCCGAACGTATCAGGGACAGTTTCCGCCGGCCAAGTTCGTCTTCGCCCAAGATTATCAAGGTGGACGAATGGGGGTTGCGCTCGATTCCATCGTCTGCGGGGGATGCATCGTCTCAGGCGGACGCGTGCAGAATGCGATCTTATCTCCCAATGTCCGGGTGCAAGATCATGCCGACATTCGCGAGTCCATCATCATGGGAAACGTCACGATCGGCGAACACAGCCGCATCCGGCGGGCCATCATCGATAAAGATGTCATAATCCCCCCCAACACTGAAATCGGATACAATCGAGAGGCCGATGCTCAGCGCTTTACCGTCACCGAATCCGGTCTCGTCGTGATCTCAAAGGGAATGAAACTGCATGCCGCCGTCGATTCATCCGGTTGATCTGGTCACCGCCCTCCGCCACAAACATCTTACGCCTGCAATCGTGTTTCTCACCTCCCGTCGGGCTTGTGACGAAGCGATGGAGACCTTCGACCATGCCGATCTCGTACTTCCTCCGGTTCGGCAAGCGGCGATCGGCGCCGCACTCGAACGGGTCATCGCCCAATACCCGAGCATTGCCGAGCATCCTCTCATTCCCATCGTGCAGCGGATCGGCGTCGCCGCCCATCATGCAGGTCATCTCCCTTCCTGGAAAATCGCGATCGAAGAGCTGATGCGACAGGGCCATCTCGATGCGGTATTCGCAACCACCACCCTGGCGGCAGGGGTCGATTTTCCGGCACGCACAGTCGTGATCACCCAATCCAGCATCCGTAAGTCGCGTGACTTCACCGATCTGACGATCGGCGAAGTCCAGCAGATCGCGGGGCGAGCCGGCCGCCGGGGGAAAGATTACGTGGGTTTTGCGGTGATCACGCCCTCTCCCTACATCGACCTGAACGTGCTCACCAAGGGGCTGACGGGACAACCGGAGGCCATCGACAGCCAATTCACCATCAGCTATCCGATGGTGCTGAACCTCCTCAAGGCCCATCCGCACGAACACATTCAGGGCATCCTGGCGAAGAGTTTTGCGCAATTCCAACTCAACCAACGTGCCGAACTCCTCGAACGGAAATTGGACCTGGTTCAGACGCAGTTAGAACCGTTCGGCCCACGGGTGTGCACCGATTGGATCACACAATGGCAAACCTTCGACCATGTGCGGAAGCGACGTCCTGCCCGGCACCAGACCCATCGCTCAGACTCGCCGGAGATCGCGGCACGATTGTCCTTTCTGACGCCGGGGCGAGTGGTGGGACTCTCCAAGGGGCGAGGAATCGTCCTCAGACAGTATCGGAGCAAAGGCCAGAAGAACTCCATGTTGACCATGTTGCGGCCTGATGGCGCCGTCACCGAATGCCCGGTGACGAGCGTACGGGAAGTCTACGACCGAACTTACGACTGTGCGGAGATCCCGACCTATCCCTGGTGTTCTGCAGAGACGTTTGATCGGCTCAGCGAGCAGCTTGAGGAACTTCCCCCGCGACTCCCCATCCTCCCGATATTGGCGTCGCCTCCCGCGGAACCATTGCCGGATGCCGTCGTACAATCCTTGGGTGATTTTCCGTGCCCGACCTGTTCGTCCCGCCCGGCTTGCCAGAAAGATTTTCCCACGGCCTCCCGACTTCGCCAAGAGCAGCACCGTCATACGAAGTCTATTCAAGCGCTGCGAACCAGTTTGTGGCATCGCTTTCAAGAACGGGTGGAAGTCCTGCAAACCTTCGGGTATCTTACGCCGACCACGCAATTGACCGCCGATGGAGAATGGGCGCGCCTGATTCGCATCGATCACTCACTCTTGATCACGGAACTGATTCGTGCCGACGCGTTCACCGGTGCGGATCCGTCGCTCCTCACCGGGGTCATGGCCAGCTTGGCCCACGACGATGATCGCCCTGGAGCGTTTCCACGCATTAGTCCCGGCTTGAGTTCGCTGCTGAGGCAAGTTCGCAAGCTCGCAGAAAGTCTTTCGCCGCATGAAGACCCTCCGCTCCTCCGCGCGGACGTGGCAGCCTTAGCGGAACGATGGGTCGCCGAGCCGACCCTCACATGGATCGGACTCTGTCGACTCACCACGATGGCAGAAGGTGATATCTATCGGCTGCTTGCCAGAACAATAGAATTCCTGTCACAGTTGCAGACACTCAAAGCCACCCATCCTGGCTTGGCTGACGCCGCGGCGGAGGCACTCGCGCTGATCCGGCGCGGAGTCTTGGAGGAATTGCCGTGAACGGTGTTAGGACTGAGGGACGAGGCTTGAACGCATGACCACCGATGAACTTGAACAACGGCTGGCTCAACAGCCCGTCGCCCTCTTGCATCGCCTTGCCCGCGGCCGTATTCATCGGCACTTTCGCGCCGGCAAGCGACGCCTGATCGAGTTGCTGCTTCAACATTCGAGCCACAATCGCGCCGGTCTGGAATCCGACCTCCAGGCTCTGCTGGAAGCGCGACACGCTCGATCAGAGCCCGGCGAACACCGCCTGCACTCCCCTCCACCCGACACCCGGAAGAAAGCACCCCAACAGCCACCGCTTCCGGCGACGATTGAATCCGCCGTCTCACTCGCGAGTTGGTTGGAAGGCATCGGCGTTCCTGCTCCACAACCGTTCGTACCGGACCCTTGGCAGACCGAAGCCCTATCTGCGGTGAGCGAAACCGACGTCGTAATCAGTGTGCCCACGGGAAGCGGCAAGACCTACGTCGCCGTCGAAGCAGCCCGCCGGGCCATGGAGGACAATCGCACCGTCATCTACACCTCTCCGCTCAAGGCCCTGTCCAACACAAAATATACGGAGTTTTCTCGACTCTTCGGATCGGATAAAGTCGGCATTTTGACCGGCGACCGTCAAGAAAACGGCCAGGCCCCGTTGCTGATCATGACCACGGAAATCCTACGCAATTTGCTCTACGATGCAGCCAGCGGCGAAATCGATATCCGGTTGGATACGTTGGGGCTCGTGATTCTGGACGAGTCGCAATATCTGGCCGATCCCGAACGTGGAGTCGTGTGGGAAGAGACCATCATCTTCTGTCCCTCGCAGGCCAAACTTCTGTTGCTCTCCGCCTCGATCGGCAATCCTCAAGACATTGCCGATTGGCTGACCTCGATCCGGCCCACGGCGTGCCGCCTGGTGCGTCATAGCAAGCGCACGGTCCCGCTCAGAGCCGGCTATCTGCATCCCAATGGGAAATTGACACCGCTCTTCAGGAGTTTGGGCATCCCCTACGGACACCCTGCCCAACTCCATCCGGAGGCTAAGCGTCTTTTCCTTGAGTACGAAGAAGAAACCCTGCCCTCAGGACGCTCGAGGCGCTAGCTCCTGTGATCGTTCAAGAGAGTCTAAAAGGAACCGGTCAGCCCGATGAGCACCCCGTGGCGGATCGTTTGAAACTCGGTGAGAGAAACTTTATCAGAACCACCGCCGATAGGATGATTCTCCCACTCACCCTGATAGGTACGGTTCCACATGACACGGTAGCCACCCGTTAGGGCGAGGTTCCCCGACAGCGAGAATTTCACACCGGCCCCTGCATTGGCGCTGACACCGACTCCCCACATCGAAAAGCTCGGATCCTGTTGAAGGTCGGAGCGAAGATGATGCACGTCTTCATTATAAAGGACGCTAATAGGACTTACGGAGGCCTTGAGGTCAAGGCTCACTCGACGAGTGACACGGTATTCAGTATCGACTCCGATACGGATCGGAGTGATCCAATGCGTGGTATTCGTGATGGCTATCACACCAGACAGGTTAAGATTGGGCGTGCAGGACAAGCCGGGAATTCCCGATGGATTACAGATCGCTTGTCGGACACCGGTCGCCTCGTACCTGGTCCTCCAATACTGAAAGCCGGCGAAGATATCAACATACCCGCGTGATCCTGAAAACTCGGCCGCACGGAACCCGAGATCGAGGCTCCCATATTGAGTGCCTGACCCCGTAATATCGCTGTGTGTACGCGAGAAGATTTGCTGTCCAGTCACCGCCGTGAAGTCATCATCCACGAGGAGGCCTCGATCAAACGATACGGAAAAACCGCCTTCGGCCCGGAGAAACCCGCGACGGCCGAAATTGACTCTCCCTCCCAGTTCGATGATCTGGGTGTCATTGTCTTTGTACACCAATTTTGACGTCGGATCGCCCAGCCGGGGATCAAGCCCGGATGCGTCATGACTCCATCTTGTTTCACCGGCCGTGAACAACCAGGACCTAACCGACAGCTCGACTCTCGGTTTGGCATGCGATTCGGCACCTTGTCCCCAGCTCGATTCAGCTGACGCAGCCAGAACCAGTACAACAACGCTGGAGATCCAAGCGCGCTGATGCCGTAGTGATTTCACTGCCGCCCCCCTCCCCGCTGAAGCACGACCGTATCGAAGCATCGTTCAGCCTGGTCCGGCATGGCCCGTTGACAAGCCGCTCGAATACCGTCCTCTTGAAGATTCCGTTGAATCGCTGCCGAAAACCAGACCAGCCACGTACCGATCAGCGCGAGCAACAGAGCACTTGTCCCGATATAGCACCAGACCTTTCCAGGAGAAAAAGGTGCACTGGTGACAATCGCGGAGTCTATGTCTTCCTCCGTCATGAGACGAACAGACGGCATACTTGATCTCCAAATGCTAATGAGGGCAGCAGTTCACCGCAACCGTGATGAATCATACGAGAGACGATACCCTATGGATAGGTTTTTTTGATCTCTCACACTCGAGACATACCACGAGACACATCAGATTATTTCCAACCTGGCATCGTGCTTGCTTAGTCTGTGCACAGATCTTTGCAACCCGATTTATGTCATTGCTTCTGCCGTTGCTGTCTCGCCCTCTATAGGAGTCAGATAGGCCGATACCGAGCGCGGAGGAAGAAAAGACACTAGAACCTATCTCAAAATTGCTTGAGGAGCATCGTGATGCAGGCGAGCCGGACAAAGCCGAGAAAGTTTGAGGCGTAATACTCCCAGCGAATAAGGAGCCGCCGTTTCCATTGCAGCCAGGCAAAGAAGCGTTCAACGAGCCAGCGCCGTTCATAGCGGCGCAAATGACGGCCATCCTGGGTCTTCAGTTTCCGCGTGGACCGGTGCGGCGCGATCAGGTTGACGCCGTCCTGCTTGAGGTCGTCATCGAGACCATCACTGTCATAGGCCCGATCGCCAATGAGGTGCTCCGGCTTGGCCTCCAGCATGTAGAAGTCGAAACTGAGTTGGACCAAGGTCACTTCATGATGATTCGCCGCGTGCGTGCTGACGGAAAGGGGCAGTCCATGCCGATCCACAATCGCGAGGATTTTCACGCCTTTGCCGCGCTTCGTGAGCCCCACGGCCTCGCCGCCGCCCTTGGCCGCCGCAAACGTCGCATCAATGAAACTCTCCCGTTCATCGATCGCCCCTTCGTCGCGCAGCGTATTGGCCAACTGAGTGAGAATGTCCCGCAATACCTCGCGTTGACACCACTGTTGAAACCGGCGATGGACGGTCTTGTAATTCGGATAGCACTGGGGGAGCAAGTGCCACTGGGCCCCGGTGTTCAGGATCCAGAGCACGGCCTCCAACACTGCCCGAGTGGGGATGGGCTTACGACCCGCCCGGGTATCCGGCAGGTGCTCTTCGGGAAAATGTTCCCGTATCCGCTCCCATTGATCGTCGCGTAGGCGGAGCATGACCGGACTTATAGTGAAGAATATTCAGGCCGTCAACTGTTTTGAGATAGGTTCTACTCCCTTGTTGCATGAGACTTTGCCCACGTAAAATAACCCACACCGTCCTGCTGATCGTCATATTGACTCTTTCCCCATCGCCGGGGTGCAACGGATAAGAGGAAACCCCGAGGGACCATTGGGCATTTTGTTGTTCTTTCTCGACCTTCTTGAAGGCTAAACCATTCGCATCCTACACCCTCTAGTCTCGACTACGTACAAAAAATACTTAGAAATCATACCCTTTTCAATCATGCCTATCACGGCATCACTTTTGCTGGCTCAGCTTAAACGTATTCGTAGTACTACGATGGTGGTGATTTCTCCGTCTCATAGTGATCACCACTGCGTGAAAGCTCAATCCCATTTCAGCTGTGCATTAATTCACCTAGAGGAGTGTCTCTATGCTGATATTTAAGTTTTTGATTGGCCTTGTCTCTCGGGGATCCATTACCTCAATGGCCTATGTCGCACTTTTAATTCCCCCTCTCATATCACTAACCGGCTGCACAGGTGAGGGAGCTGGAGGACCGGTAATTTCGAGTCTTTCTACACCCACAGACGCTACGGCAGAATCGGACTCGAATCAAGATTCTAGTTCCGAAGACGTGAATCATGGTGACGGAGAAGAAGATCCGATCATTACCATGACTTCGACGCCAACTGGAGTCACCGCTCGTGTGACCTGGGATCGCCCCACTGACATCGATGTAGTCCGCTACTCCGTTTATTATGGAAAGCACTCAGAAGAAACACCGAGCTTAGAAGAGTCAAATTCGGAAGATTCAGGCGCTGAAGAGTTAGGTTCAGAAGAATTAAATTCTTGTGTGCGTGGAGAAAGCCAAGCGGTCGAGAGTCCATCCGCCACGATCACCGGTCTCGAGCCCAACACACCATATTTTTTCGCTATCCGCGCATTCAACGAGAACGAGTCGGAGAGTCTCTGTTCGAATGAAATCATAGCGGTTACGCCTCCGGCCCAATCTTAATGGGCCCAATACGGTGTTCTCTGGGTCAAAAATACCACATGCCCCATCAGATTTATGAAGGCTCGGCTCGCACTCAATCCGCACTGTAACTGGTCATCACGACACTGACGAAGTGGAACACTTCTCACCGAGGATTAGGCAATGGCACTGAGGAGGCAATCTTTTATGGCACAGTCACAGCAAGCAGCACAGTCTCGTCGCACGAATCACGATTCTGCCATCCCATGGTTCCGGCAAGTTCTTCTGGTTACTGCGTTGATCTGCTTTGGGCTCGTTTCGGAGGGCCTGGCGCAAACGACTATTAGCCCAACATCGCAAACCTATTATGCGGTGCAAGGCGCGACCAACCCACCGAAACAGACAATCACCGTCTCCAGAACCAGTTCTCGCACAGCTACGCTCACGGCCTCGGACAACGCCTCGTGGCTCACGGTGTCACCTGCCAAAACATCCATGGGTAAAACTGCGAAGCTTGCGGTCACCGTCAACACGAGTGGGAGAGGAGCAGGGACCTACAAAGCCACTATCACAATTAAGGTGGGCACCTGGTACACGAAAACCGTCCCGGTGACGTTGGTTATCTCGTCCGCCACCTCGTCACCACCATCGTCACCGCCGTCAACTACTTCCTCGGCAACGCTCACGTGGAATGCGGTCACTGGTGCGACGGTCAGCGGCTATAAAGTCTACATCGGGGAGGCTCCTCGCCTCTATACACGAACCATTAACGTGGGCAGCGTCACGTCCAGCACCGTGAACAGTTTGACTGTCGGCAGAATGTACTACTTTGCCGTCACGGCGTATAACAGCGCTGGCGAGAGCACACCCTCGAACGAAGTCAGCAAGACGATCCAATGAGCCATAGCGTTATGTGTTGCAGAACTCCCCTGCTCTCGAACTACATGACCTGATTGCATGGAAGCACCTACGGATTCTGGTGAAAAAACAAAGGGCCAGCCCCTTGTGAGGGACTGGCCCTTCTACTCGATTCTCTCTTTTTATAGACAGTTTGGTTAATTTCTCTGGAAAGCCCGCCTCCAGATACCAAGCCCGGCTAAGCCAGCACCCAGTAGGATCAAGGATCCCGGTTCAGGAACGGATGCGCATCTCCGGTCACAAGGTTGAGGTATTGGTTTGGGTGTTGGTATTGGTCTAGGTGTTACTATTGGCGTTGGTGTTGGATTCAATCTGTCAGTCGTCTGAGCTACCGCCGGATTCCCTGAAAATCCTAACGTAGCTATTGCCATTCCTAAAACTAGAGGCCTTATAAACCCACCCATTTTGATCATTCCTACCTCCTCACACTTGTACCGATAAATACTTCAGTCACTGTTGAGCAGTTGTTAAGCATAACTTGTACCATCAGGCTAGTTAATCGTAAGCATTTAAAAGAGTTATGGTTTTGTGTACATTTTTATTCGATCACTACTTCTTACTGTAAAAAAATATTACATTCATTTATCGCTGAAGTATAGATATAAAAATTATGTCAATATTTCAATTTGTTATGAAATTCTATGAATGTAAAACAACATTACATACCTGACATACCTGGCAATTTTTTACGCTCTTCCCTTTTCTAGAGGATCGGTGGATTTTTGTGACTTTAACCTATACCGAGAAAGTAACTGGTATAGAGTGGGACGGCTGATCCCCAATTCAACAGCTGCCTTGGACACATTGCCGTCGGTTTTTTGCAGCACCGACTTCACCAGCTCCTTCTCACGAAGGTCGCGTGCAACTCGGAGTGTCGTAGAATTCCTATCAATGGAAGAGAGGTCCTTCAATTCCAGATTCGAAGGGCTGACGTATTGCCCTTCTGCCATGACAACCGCACGCTTGACTCTATTTTCCAATTCTCGGACATTTCCAGGCCAATTGTGAGTCAGCAACGCCTCGATCGCTTGTGGTGTAAACCCTTTCAATAATTTCTTTTCTGCTTCTGCAAACTTCGTTAGGAACGTTCTCGCGAGCAGCGTAATATCACTCTCCCGATCCTTCAATGTAGGGACGCGGAGGGTAATGACACAAAGTCTGTAAAATAAATCTTCTCTGAACCGACCACTGTCGATAGCTTCTTTCAAATCAACGTTCGTCGCGGCAAGCACCCGTACATCAACCGAGGCCGGGTCTTTTCCCCCTAATCGATGGATCTCATGATGTTGCAAGAACCGGAGCAACTTGACCTGCAGGCTGAGTGGAATATCCCCAATTTCATCCAGAAAGAGCGTGCCGCCTTGTGCGGATTCGATCCGACCTTTCTTCTGCTGGGCCGCACCTGTGAAAGAGCCCTTCTCGTACCCGAATAGCTCGCTTTCCAGCAATGTCTCCGGGATCGCACCACAGTTGATGGCAATAAAAGGTGCCTCTTTGCGCGCACTCAGTCGGTGAATCGCCCGAGCGACGAGTTCTTTCCCCGTCCCGCTCTCCCCTATGATGAGGACCGGCACATCAGATGGCCCGACGCGGCGAATCATGCCGACCACGCCTTGCATAGGCTTGCTGTTTCCCACGAGACCTGCAAATTCAGTCGCATTGGCCTGTTCCCGAATGGCGCGACTCTCCCGCTCCAAGTTAAAAAGATACGTCGCCCGCTGCAACACGACCTTGAGCACATCGAGCTGCACCGGCTTTTCAAGAATATCGTATGCCCCACTTTCGAGCGCGGCGATGGCATTCGCTCGATCACGATTGTCCATGACAACGATGACCTTCGCGTCCTGATTCAGTCGAAGCGTCTCCTGCAGAATCGCCAACTGTTCGGTGGCCGAGGCACCATCGGAAGGCAACCCCAAGCCCAGTACCACGACCGGTGGCATAGCTTGGCGAACATGCGATAAGGCATCCGCGGAGTCCGATGCCTCTAGTAGCTCATAGTCCGAGGCAAGCATGCGTTTCATCTGATCCCGAACGTCGGCGTTACGCCCGACTAGAAGCAATGCAGGGCGTGTTATCATGGCCTGGATTTCCCCGAACTACACGTGTACTGACATGGCGGGATATGGCATGGTTTCATCTGGCATCCGCCTACACATGGATACAACGAATCTTCACATTCCGCGCCGGACTATACGACTCAGCCGACATGCCGATACATGAGCCGACCAGCTAAGACCAGCATCTTGTCAGGAACAGAGGCACAAACGGTTTTTGCCAAACGCATCTTCTGACGTTCCAAGGAAGGCGACACCTCATCCGCCGGACTACGCCACAGAGTAAGCCGCACACCTTGTGCCCCCCAACGTTCCTTGAACCTGATCAGTCCTCGATTCTCGAGATCCGACCGACCTAAATCGAGCGTTTCCATTCCGACTGATTTCGCAGCTTGGATGGTTTGCCAGAAAAGCATCGGGGTCGTCCCCAGATGGTTAAACCGGGCATCGGAACCGCCGTACTTGTAAGACATCGTTTTCCCGTGATTCATAGTCAGGATTCCCGCGACAGGCCTACCTCCCTTGAAGGCCAGTCGAATGCAGACATCTTTCCCCATGCAGGCGACGAGATTCTGAAACCACTTGAACGGTTGCGGCGGAAGGTGTTTACGCAATCTCGTCAACACGATGAGGTCGTAAAAGGACCGCACCAGGGATTCGTTCCTTCCCTCTTCATACCGAAGCCCTTGGCGTTCCGCGTGGCAAATTCTCCGTCTGATGCAATCTTTATGGAATCCCTTATATAGCGCATCCAGACTGGGCCGAAGGTCGAGCCGATGCCACTGATAGATAGTACACTCCCGAAAGCTCTCTGTGGCACTGAGGGAGGCGCGACTGGTTCGCACTTCAGCATACCTCCAACCCTGTATTCTTCGGAGCGCTTCGAGATGCGCACAGAGCGCTCGGAGTTGCTCGATGTATTCGACAAGCGGTTCGCAGTGGTCCGTGAATGGCAGGGAGACCACCCGGTCACCGGTCAGCCAACTTCGCACCAAGCAACACAGCAGTGCGTTCGTCAATGGTTCGGTGGGTCTCGACGTGGTAACCGCCAGCGGTTCATAGCCGTAGGTCATCTGTAAGGCGCGCAACCACCCACGCGAATGAAAAACCGAGGCAGCCGAATGCCATTCAACGAATCCAGGCCAACGAGGATCTCTTAACGGATTGATGACGTGGACCGTATGGGACGTTACCATACTCATACCATTCCCTCACTGAACCATCCTGGAGGCCGGTCGGCACTCCCATCGCCGAAGGAGCCACACGACACCAACGAGTACGGCCAGCGAAAGTAGAAACAGCGGGATTCCGCCGGTCCGATGTAGAGCACTATCCGTGATATAGGTCGGATCGACATAGTTCGCCAGAAGCGTCAACCCGACGATGCGGAAGGCGTTCTTGATGATGGCCAGAGGGATGATGACCGTCACCAATGCGACCCTGGCCCACATAGATGTCAAAAACCAGTAACCGGCGACCAGACTGATGATGCCCAGCGCGAGAAAGGAGCGGATGCCGCTGCATTCCTCTGCAATGAAGATCGTGAAATTCGACAGCTTGAAGATAAATCCCTCACGAATGACCGGAGTGCTCAGGGCAGAGAAAAGCAACTCCACCGCATCAGCCGAACTGCGCTGCAGGAAACCAACGATGGCGTCGAGCACAAAAGAAGGAAACGGAACTATAAAAATCATAAGACCCAATCCGAAGGACGCCGCGCGAAAAGCTTGTGTCCCATAGCAGAACAGAAAGGCCCCCCAGCACACCATGACGAAGGAGATTATCGTGGGAGAGAAATTGTCTAGCGCCTCACTTATAGGCTCTTTCGCACTGAACGACACCGCACCCCCGATCACCATTAGGATTGGCCCGAGGAATGGGCTCCATTCCACCGTGGCAAAGATCGCAGCTCGCTGAAGATACAGCAGGTACACACAGAGAAACGGGATCAAGATAAGATGAGAATAATGCTGGGCATATTCGTCCTCCAGAGAACTGGAGAGGACTAGGGTCAAAGGCCCATAGAACCAAAGAATAGCGGTAATAATAAGAAGAAAAACACACAAGTCCCTTCGCTGGAAATGCACGAGCCGCGGTAACCCCATCCATGGATTCCTAAACGTTCGTGGATGCATAGGTTCCTGAGATGGCACAGTCCGCGTCATTCCCTCTGGAGGCGGATGATGTGGCTAAAGGCAAGATGAAATGCGAAATGCAGAGAAGTAAGTATGGACACGAATCTCTGACCGTCGGAGTTCAAGTATGGGCGAACACCTCATTTGAACAGTTGCCCTCAACTCCATTATAGGCGCTCACGGCGAAGTAGTAGATCGATCCTGGGTCTAAGCCGGTCACAGTTCCTTTGGGGGACGATGCGAATTGCATTTCATCGTACGCGCACGAGCCTGGCTGGTCGGCGGATTGCTTTCCATAATGAATGTAATAGCCAACGACGCTTGAATCGTTGACAGGGTCCCAGATCAAGCTGACAGTTGCCCGTTCAGGATCGGCTCCGCAGGCCGTGAAAGATAAAAAAAGCAGGCCCAAGACAACCGAACAGCCTCGACCGATACGCAATTCAGGATCCCCGAGTAGGTGGTGCAGAAGACAATCCGGTTCAAGACATTTCATAACGGTCAATGCCTGGAGATGCCAGTTCTGATTCGGCTACAAATGGAGAGTCCGAGGAGCTGCATCGCATCAACATGCCCCCTTGCCAGTGATCATTGCAGCTGGTGTCGCCAGCAAGATTTTGATGTCGGACCACAATGAGATAGTTCTGGCGTACCGCAAGTCAAGCCGCACCATCTCGTCGAAGGTGGTACGGCTCCGGCCGACTACCTGCCACAGGCCGGTTATACCCGGCATGGCTTCAAGTAGCCGTCTGCGGTGCCACGGCCTGTATTGTTGCAGCTCATAAGGCAGTGGGGGCCGAGGTCCCACCAGCGACATGTCGCCTATCAATACATTCCAGAGCTGAGGCAGCTCATCGAGACTCGTTCTTCGGAGCAGGCGTCCGATCGGTGTGATCCGGTCGTCGTTCGTCAGTTTGAAGAAAGAGGCCTTATCCTTTGCGTCCGCCTTGTCGCTGGAGGTAATGAACCAACTAACATAGTGATAATGAACTCCGTGGTCGGCATCCGCGTACATCGTTCGGAACTTGTACATCGTGAAGGGCTTCATTAGGTGCCCCACCCGCGTCTGCTTGAAAAAAACCGGCCCGGGCGACGACAGCTTGACAAGGACGGCGATGAGAGAAAATACCGGCAACAGTAGGAGTACCAGCAGGGCGCTGAGCACAAGATCCATGCCTCGTTTAAGGATCCGAATCTTTGAGATGGCCGACTGATTTCTCGAGAGCTCCGGATACAGGACTGGATCCATAGGTGCCACCTGTTCTTCGTTTGAGATGGTAGGTTCAGGATACACCAGCACCCTGATCGAGACCTGTCGCGCAAGCTCTTCACCACCATGAAGCGCGACTGCATTCCGAATTTCGCTTTCGAGCCGATCGCACTTGCTGGTTAGGTCGGCCGGGGCGATCTCGATCACGAGCAAACCAATAACACTCGACGGTTCAAACCAGCCCAGAATGTCAAGATCCGATGTGACCGTCGACAAGGCGTTCGCTACAACAGTACTGTCAGCCGACCCCTCCTCGCTCGACCTATTCGGAAAGCCGATCAATAACAGCGCCATTGCCATCCCGGAACGCTCTGTCCGCTTGCGCTCCCTGGTAATCATCTGTTTGAAGAGTGTCTCATCGAGGATGGTCGAACGCGTAGCCGCCCGCTCTCCTTTGGTGAGTGTCACGATTATGTCAGCCTCCCATTCAATCGACTAAGCCAACACAATTTCTTTGTGCTGATTGAGCGACTGTTCGGCCGCCTCGAGAATACGAACCACTCGCAGCCCAGCCAGCCCATCGTTGATCGGTTTCGCTCCATTCACGATACAGTCCAAAAAATAGCGCGTTTCCACCTTCAGCGCTTCGGCCTCTTCGATTTTCGGTGCATGCATATCACCGGTCCTGTAACTGACCAAGGCCGCATGCACCCCCGATTCACTTTTGATGTCGGCACCCTTGTCGTAGATGCGGAGCTTTTCCGCCATATCAAGGTCGTTCCAGACCAGCATGCGCTTCTGGCCACCGACCAGCGTCGTACGCACTTTCACTGGAGAGAGCCAATTCACATTGACGTGTGCCAGGACATTATCGGGGAAATAGACGGTGAGGTAGGCGATGTTTTCGAGATTATTCACGTGGGCTCCCCCGGTCGCCACGACCAGCTCGGGCTCGGCCCCGATCAAGTAATCCATGATCGACAAGTCATGGGGGGCAAGGTCCCAGAGCACGTTCACGTCGTGTTGAAAGAGTCCGAGATTCACGCGCGTCGAATCATAGTAGTAGAGACGGCCCAACGTGCCCTCATCGATGAGTTGCTTGATCTTGCGGACAGTTCCGGTAAAGAGAAAGGTATGGTCGACCATAATCTGGAGCCCGCGGCGATCCGCCAGTTCGATCAGGTCCTCGGCTTCGGCAGAGGTTGCGGTGAAAGGTTTCTCGACGAACACGTGTTTCCCATTCTCAAGCGCTTTTTTGGCGAGTTCGTAGTGGTACGACACAGGTGTCACGATTGCCACTGCGTCGATGTCTGTGGAGAGAATCACAGCATCTGGGTCAGTCGTCACACCGATGCCAGGATGCGCCGCCATCACACGGCTCAGGGCTGTGGAAGACTTGTCGCAGATCGTCATGACTTTGCAGTCGTGATGCCCGAGAAAATTCCGCACCACGTTTGGCCCCCAATACCCATACCCGATCACACCAAGCCGTAGCATAGCTGCACTCCTTGAAAAAGGTTATTGGACCTAATCTTTTGAACCAGGAAACGGAGTAGGATTGTCATAGGCATTGAATGCCGTGAGCTCTTCTTGCTGGAGCACGCGAACTTGAAGGGAGTAGCCATCAGGGAACGTCCGAGCGTCTCGCAAACCGGTTAGCAAACGGCTCTTCAGTTTTTCGCACCCGTCTTTGGCGAAATCCGGATGTAGCGCAGTCAACAGGACTCCCAAGATGCGGTCTTGCCGGTACCACCCGATGTAATCAGTGTCACGACAGCACCGGGATAACACCGAGATGGTCTTGTCCAAAAGCTCGGCGTCCAGGAGCACACCCAGCCTCTGTGTCTCGTGGCGATAGACAAGCAAGATTCGGAAAGAATGCCCCGATCGTTCAGACCGCTTGAACTCCCTGTCAGCGAGGTGGCGGAAGACCTTCTCGGGAAAAACTCCCACAGGAACGGAGGACTTCATGCCCCTGGTCCGGTCTCCCAACAAGGAAAACCTATCCCGCCAGCGAGTTCCGGTGTGCATAAGAAAGTGGAGGAAAGCTTCTGCCCTACGGCACGGCGCTGTAGATGACTGACTTCTAAACGATCGCGATGCAGCGTCAAGATCGACTTACTTGGCGAAGAAAGAAAGGGAGAGTCAATGTATCAGTCACATGGTCGAAGATGTCTTATGTAGGACCCTTGCTCGGGAGATGACACGCGTCTCTTGTCGTCAGACCAGCACTCCGAAGTGAATGTGCCATAACCCAGTGCGGTTTGATCTGTGCAGCGAAGGCCGCCACATCGCGTGGAAGGGCATACCAACAGGCATCCCCATAACGAGTCACGACGTACTTGAGAAGACGCTCATACAGATCGACCGGATACTCTCTGGAATTTAGCTTTCCATCAAAAGAAATATAGTCCGGATGTACAATCACCAAGGCCATGCCACCATGCAAAGCCACCCAATCAAGCTTCTTCGCCCATAGGTCGATTGTTGTTTCCTTCAGGAGCACGAACAACGTGGAGTCCTGCGGAAGCGTATAGGGCAGTTCGATGTAGCCCCTTGAGCCGTTTCGTTGAACCCAGAATGGGAAGATCGTCTCGACTCCATCTGATTGCGGCTCGAACGGATCGGTATCGAAGGTGGAAGAATCGTAGAGCATATCGAGCCCATGAAGCCAATCGAGGTTATGAAGCATGAAACCAGACCGGAATCCTGATGCTCCCCAGGTTTTGAGATGCTGATTGATTCTCGAAGCTTGCTTTTCAAACTGCCGCGATGAACGATACAGCGAGCCTTTGTGATACAGGTCATGGACACCAACTTCGAAGCCTTCCTGTTCCAGACTTGCTCGGAGTGTATCGGGAACTCGATACTCCCCCTCCGGTACGAAGTTGAACGCTGAACGAATGCCCAACGCTTTGTCCAGATCGGCAAGCTCCCGGCACCGCGCTAACCCATGCGCTCCCTCGACGTCATGGGTCACGACAAAGGCAAATTGCTTGCCGTTCGGCCACCCAGGCCAGCCCTCTGGTGGTCGAGCTGCAGGCGGCAAGATAGGCCAGGAGTCGATCACCTGCTTTCGTCGACGATTTGCGATCAGGCGTCGCACCCCTATTCTAATCGGCCAGGGGATAGCCGGCTTTAGAAAATAGTATGGGTTCACCATGCGTGGTGCGATCTTTCTCCCTGTTTCACTCCACATGTCTACATTCATGGCAAACCGCCAGCCCGCTAGCCCTGTCTTGACGTCTCCCCCGGAAACGACGACGACTCTAAACGAGAGTAAGATACCGGCTTCGGCGGTCCCGTGCGAAAGGAGTGGACCCATGAAGCGGTCTCGATTCAGCGAAGAGCAGATCGTGTACGCGATCCGACAGGCCGAATCCGGTACGTCCATTGGGGACCTCTGTCGGCAACTCGGCGTCAGTGAGGCCACGTTTTACATCTGGAAGAAGAAGTACGCGCATCTCGGGGTGAGCGAACTCCGCCGGCTGCGGCAGGTGGAAGAGGAGAACGCGCGCCTCAAGCAGCTAGTGGCGGATCTCTCGCTCGACAAACACATGCTGTCGGAGGCCTTACGAAAAACAGGCTGAGGCCTGCACGCCGTCGAGAACTGGCCGCGTGGCTCCAGGACACGTTTCAGGTCCGTTGCCTGCGGGCCTGTCGCCTCGCCCAGTTCAGTCGAGCCGCCTGGTATCGAAAGAGCACCGCCAAGGATCAGACGGCGTTGCGGCTGCGCATTCGTGACCTGGCCCACGCTCGCCCCCGCTTCGGGTATCAGCGGATCTGGGTGTTGTTGCGGCGCGAAGGGTGGGGGATCAATCGCAAGCGCGTCCGCCGCCTCTATCGCCTCGACGGCTTGCAGCTGCGTATGCGGGTGCATCGCCGCAAGCATATGGCGCTCCACCGCGGGCCGGCCCCGGTGCCGGTGGGCCCACACGAGCGCTGGAGCATGGACTTTGTGCATGATAGCCTGGCGGACGGGCGACCGTTTCGAATTCTGACGGTGGTGGATAATTGGAGTCGCTCCAGTCCCGTGCTAGAGGCCGGATTGCGGATGACCGGCGAGGGAGTGAGTCAGGTGCTCGATCGGGTGCTGGGCGATGGTCCGCGGCCACGCTCGATTACGGTCGATCATGGGACGGAATTTCAATCGCGCGCGCTGAAAGACTGGGCCTATCGGCGGGGCGTGCAGCTCGACTTCATTCGACCGGGCAAACCCGTGGAGAATGCCTTTATCGAGTCGTTTAACGGCCGCCTCCGTGACGAGTGTGTAAACGTCCATCAGTTCGCCTCCCTGACGGAGGCCCAAGCGATCCTTGAAGTCTGGCGCTGTGACTACAATCAGCAGCGTCCGCACAGCTCACTGGGGGACCTGACCCCGGATGAGTTTGTTGGACAACGGCAGGTGAACCGGAACGCCAAAGAAGCCCTCTGCTCTGGTTCAGAGTTGTCTCCGAACGGGACCAACGTCAGGGCAACGTCATGTACATTTAGAAACGTTGATCCCATGTCCTTCCTTATGGGAAAGCTTCTTGATCGATCCATTCCTTGAGAAGCTCCTCTCGTAGACCGCCATAGAAGGCGTTCGGAATCAGACAGTTTAGGTACCGAAGCCCGATTCAATATCAGATATATGAATCAACTCAGGTAGGTTGTGCCAGAATGACGTTACCCACTGAAGGAAAATGCGTACAGTTTGATGTGTAAGAGAACAACTCTCCGATCCATTGGATCAGAAAAGTACTTATAACTCAGTGGAAATATGCGAATAGGACACAATACCAATTCTGGCATTTATTTTGCTCAAGCCATTTGCCACGACAGAACACCTCACTAGAGAACGAGCAGCACCGAGGCAAACACATCAATTTCAGTGGTCCAACGGCTCCGTAGGGTAACGCACATCATCCAGGAAGGGCTATCTGATGCGACGCTTTTTTAGAGCACACACTCAAACAATACCACCTTATCGAACAACTTGCGCTTCGCCTGCTCTGTTGATTCACGGGGTTCTTTGGATCATAGTGTTCGCCTGCTTTGGGCTCACTTCGGAGGGCCTGGCGCAAACGACTATTAGCCCAACATCGCAAACCTATTATGCGGTGCAAGGCGCGACCAACCCACCGAAACAGACAATCACCGTCTCCAGAACCAGTTCTCGCACAGCTACGCTCACGGCCTCGGACAACGCCTCGTGGCTCACGGTGTCACCTGCCAAAACATCCATGGGTAAAACTGCGAAGCTTGCGGTCACCGTCAACACGAGTGGGAGAGGAGCAGGGACCTACAAAGCCACTATCACAATTAAGGTGGGCACCTGGTACACGAAAACCGTCCCGGTGACGTTGGTTATCTCGTCCGCCACCTCGTCACCACCATCGTCACCGCCGTCAACTACTTCCTCGGCAACGCTCACGTGGAATGCGGTCACTGGTGCGACGGTCAGCGGCTATAAAGTCTACATCGGGGAGGCTCCTCGCCTCTATACACGAACCATTAACGTGGGCAGCGTCACGTCCAGCACCGTGAACAGTTTGACTGTCGGCAGAATGTACTACTTTGCCGTCACGGCGTATAACAGCGCTGGCGAGAGCACACCCTCGAACGAAGTCAGCAAGACGATCCAATGAGCCAACACCAGAACAACTAAGGACTTAGCACACGCCTTTTTTCCTGAATAATTGTATGGACAGATAGAGTTGGGAGTACATATAAGAACCAAAAAGACCAACCCTGCACAGATGACGGCGTCAGGATCAAGATGTCTATAAATTACGTGTTATATTTCATGGGCTTCTGGTGTAGCAAATGCAATATTCTTAAATTCTGAAAACGAGAGAATCCAGCACGCTATTTGCTTGTGACTCGGTGGTATAAAAGGGCCTTAAATTCATAAGGATCAGCAAAATGCACGTGACGCAATTAACTCAACAAGCGATTCACCCATTCCATATTATGGATATTAATAAAAAGATACGAACACGGAGGACCTCCATGCGATTGTTATCGCTTTTACTGGGACTGTGTATTGCTATGGTACTAAGCGTGAATTCTTCTGCCGAAGCCGCCTGCAGCGGCAGCGGGACGACGTGGAACTGTACTGCGGGCAGCACGATCTCTGATGTTCAATCCGCGATCAATGGATCCAGTGATGGGACCACAATCACATTTCAGTCCGGTAGCTATAACTGGTCGAGCGGCACGATCAATCTCTCCAATAGCAAGGGTGTGACCTTGATTTGTGCAACTCAGCAGGCATGCGACGTGACACAGGGCACCAATACGATGATCCAGCTATATTTTAGTGGGACTAATACGAAGTTTTACAGGATCTCTGGCTTTGACTTTAATGGGACTGGTGTCTGCGGGACATGTATCTGGTTCTACGGAAACGGCACACTCACTCAATTTCGGATTGATCATAATCGCTGGACTGGCTATAACAGTTCCACTGCTGATGCTGCTGCGCTGGTCTTTCTAGGATCAAATGCAAATTCTGCGCAGTGCTCCGGTGTCATCGACCACAACACCGTCCAGACCGTGGCTGACAACATGATCGTAAAGAATTGGTGTGGGCAAAACGGGTTCAATGTCGCCAATCCGGATACTAAAGGCACTTCGCAGAATGTGTTTGTGGAGGATAACACATTCATCATTAGCAATGGTGGAAGCGCCGTGGCGTGCGTCGATGGCGCAATCAACCACTCTACTGTGGTCCGCTATAACAAGTCGACAAACTGCAGAGGCTTCGACACACATGGCATGCCACATGGCGGTGTAACGAATTTTGAGGTCTATCGCAATAACATGACCAAGACCGCCGGTGGAATGCAAGATGGCTACCGTCTGGTGTTGAACCAAGGGGCTGGGACAATGTTTGTGTGGGATAATGTCGCAACTGTAGTCGGAACCATCAGCGGTAGTGCTCTCAACTTTATTCACTATCGAGATCAAGGAGCCAACTCAGGAATGTATGGGATCTGTGACGGGTCAAATTCGGTTGATGGCAACACACAATCAGCTGCGACCCATCGTGGCTATCCGTGCTTGAATCAGCCTGGACGTAAAGAAGCTGGAGGAACTCCAAAGTGGGGTAAGCTCTCACCTATCGCAGCCTTTCTGAACCGGACGAACGGTGGAACAAAGATCGACCTGGAATTCAGTTGTCCATGGAGTGGTACGCAATACTGTGCCCAGCATGTGCAGGAAAATCGTGATTATTACAATGCTCTTTCAGCCGCTTCCCAAACATCGTCAACCTTTCCATTCAACGGAACGGTTGGCATCGGTCACGGGACATTAGCGAACCGCCCCACAACATGCACACATACAACCGCTCCCGGTGGTGATAACGGTGGTGGGGTAATGTATTGGGCAACAGATCAGGGTTCATGGAATCGATCGGGGGATGGCCGCGGAAGTGGGGTGCTCTATCGGTGCTCAACCACTAATACCTGGACAGTTTACTATACCCCCTACACCTATCCGCATCCGCTAACGAGTGGTGGGGGTGGTGGAACTGGTGGTACAACCCCACCGCCAGCCCCAACAAACCTCACTGTTCGATAGATGTTTTGCAATAGTTGTGAGTGTTATGCGAAAACGAGTCGGTACATCTTATCGATAACTTGGAATTTGGAACGAATTTGATGTGCCACACGCACGATGAGGATCGTCAGAGCAAATGCTCCGAAAAATGAAAGAGCCCACACCATCCAAGTATGAATATTGACCGTTGCCAAACTTCTCTGCAAGAGTTGCAAAAGACCAATTTGAGCAATATAGGAGAAGAGAGAGTATTTCCCTAGCATGACAAGAGTGCTTCCAATTGGGCGACTCCAAAAATTTTTGACGCCGACACCGTATAAGAGCATTACACTCAGACATACGCCGATGACCTCCAAGAAATAGCGCTCCCCCCAAGCATTGAGGGCTATAAGATAGCCGGCATATAAGCTGGCTATCGCCCATGAATGCCCAGACCAATCAGCAATTTGTTTGAGCGGATATTGCCCGAACACCATTCCTAAAATCCCCACTGCAATGAGTGACAAATTCGGGCTTGAGATAGCATAATAATCCAGGAACGTAACACAGATAAACAATGCCACACAGAGCATACTGAGAGTGTATTGGGTCGCTTGCATACCCAGAAATATCAAGGTTGATAAGATAAGCAGATAGCTTATCGGCAGGAGAACACTGAAAATCATCGCTCCATTTCCAGCAATATAGATAGCAGCTGCATTGCTTACAAAATACTCCACACCTTGTATCGAACCCCGATAGCTCTCCACAAACAGCGTATTCGCCGCTACGTTAAGTAGAGTAAACAGCATCAAGACTTTGAGACCTCTGACCAGTAACCTGACGTATAACTTTGGACTGCTGACCCCGTACTTTTTCGGGTAGACGTTTGACAAGAGAAAACCAGAAATAAAGATGAAGGAAGGAGGTATAAATCTGAGGTATGGATAAACCGGCCCCTCAATTCCGACAAAATAGTTCATCCAGTGGTACAGCACCATGAACAATACGAGGACGCCTTTTGTAAAATCCAAGGCCGAGTCTCTCGAATCTGGATGATCCTGTCTGCCCATAGCAATAGTTCAAGCTAGTCGCTCGGTAAGAACCGGACTGCTCAAGGCTTCCGTATGGAAATGGTGTGCGGACGGAGCTTCGTGCGATATTCCATGAGAGCGTACAATGTGATGAACCACATAATCCCAACTTTGTTGAATGAGGCTTCAGAATTGTTGTACATGATCGCCAAGATGAGAACGATAAGCCGCATGCTTGATCCAGGTTGGTTAATTACAAGCTTCTTTCTGATACGAAGATACGTTGAAAAAAGAAGCATGAATAGCAATCCCAGCCCAAGCAATCCACCGTTAAGATAGGTTTCGAGATATCCATTGTGAGCCTGAATAATGCCGCCGACCGTATCGAACACTTTGAGAAGCCTTTCCCCTGCCCAGAAGCTATTGAACCCTGCCCCCAGGATGGGACTATCCTGGTAACTTAGTAGGATCGGCCAGACCTCTGTGCGGGTGGTGAGGGTCATGTCCCGTCCCAGCAAACCGACTACAATCAGTTCCTTTATATTAAAAATGGAATCAGCCGTTATGAAAAGGAGCATCGTCACCAGTGCCATCGCCTCAACACGGCCAAACATTCTCGTACCAGACGAATAGCTAAAGAATACAAGCAACAATGATCCTATGACAGCACACACAAGAGCGGTAGCACTGTTCGCAATAAGCAAAAGATACCAACAGAGCGAAAGCACCCCACACTTGGAAAGGATGAACGGTTTATCTTTGCTTTGATTCTTCTTATTTCTCAAATCGAGAAAATCCCAGAGGAGAAACAATGCCCCGACAAATGCCAGCACTCCCAATGTGTTCTTATGAGTCGCCACACCAATCCACATCAGCTCACTTTGATCGAACCCCGTATAGGTTCTTCCCCACTCTGGGTAATAACGAATCAGTAGTACAGACAT
Organism: Nitrospira sp.; assembly: GCA_019636815.1. Classification (GTDB taxonomy): domain Bacteria; phylum Nitrospirota; class Nitrospiria; order Nitrospirales; family Nitrospiraceae; genus Nitrospira_D. The sequence goes on along the minus strand of JAHBWT010000002.1, from coordinate 75,697 downwards.
AGGGATGCAGATATAGGAGACTCTTTCGATGACAGCCCTCATTCCAACGGTTGGATCCTTATCCGTCAGCACGATCAATATCATCTCAATATTACCAAGATCTTTGATCAGTCGCTTCAAGGTGATCATTGGATAATCTGACCATACGATGCTCAGAAGCCAGAAGAGATAAAAGACACCAAGCCATACATTTCCCGCAATGACTGATGACAACTGCATCCGCCTCCTGAAAAGTACGGCCATACCAGCAACAATTAACGACAGACTGATGATAGCTTCCAGTGGATTGCCCTCATCGAGCGCCAATTGCCGGTTGAGGTTTTCTCCAGCACTGAACCATTCGGTCACAGGTCGGGACGCATAAATTACCACCCACGCGACCACAATCCAGACAGCAGAAGAAACCGATCGTTTTTCTCTTCCATCTTTATAAAACATCCAGAAAAGCCAGAGGCCCCAGACCAGGAGAGCCAGAAGCCCTTTCATGTTGAGAACCCCCCTGGGCGAAATGAGTCGTCAAAGAGATCGTGACCATTTCGCGCTCCGCCGAGGACCTCTTTCAAAGCTGCGGATACAGGGAGGACCAGGGTATTTGAGCCAACCGCCCTACTGACCACATCTCTAAATAATCGTGGTGTACAACCGTACCTCGATGGCCGATCCGTGACATCATGAGTAGAAAAAATCAGCCATCCGTTAGCCAACCGATTTCGTTCGATTAAGTCAAAGATCTTGCCAGGATCGTCTTTCGATTGCTCTAGGAAGAAAGACCGCACATAGTTCAAATCGACTGAACCAACATTGTTCGATTGTCCTCCCGCCCTGCAGCATGAAAAGTGTAACCCTGTTTGTTCTTTCGTTGTAGGTCGTGGGGTCGTGCTGATCGGATATGACATCGTCTCAAATATGGATCCTGGCATGAGGCTCACCAATGCACGCTGATTTTCCACAATTGACCTTTCAAACGATTCAGGTTCGGTATCCCAGGCATCACAATGATTGAACGTATGACAACCCAACTCATGCCCTTGGCTCAGCACTTCCTTTAGATGTACAACAGAACAGATACGCCCAACTGATTCCTCTCGATCCAAGAGACCGAGCGATACGTAGTACGTGCCTGCCACGCCATGTTGGCGAAGAATCTTGCCTCCTACTTCTAAGGCCGACAAAGGAAAATCATCGAACGTGAATGAAATCAGCGGCATGGCATTCTGCATTTTTACCAGTCTTCGACACAAAACTGCCGCCACAGTTCTTCGGTACTTTCCTTGGACCCTCTCCAACACAGCCGCGATCCTCACCCTCCTATTCCCCTCTCATCCTCTCCTCATGTATACGAATAATGCTGTCCTTCGAGATAGAGCGGAATTTGGAGTATTTGAGGGAAATAAGACCCTCCCTCTCATCAACGCATTCGAACCCGATCTCCTCAAACATCTTCCCAGGCTTTTCGTTCTTGCTTGTCCTTCGATAATTAGCAAAAAAATCGTGTCTTTCAGGAAGAGAATACCTCTCTAAAAGGTATGCTAAGAACGCGTGTTCCACTCGCTTGCCTTGAATGCGACAACTAAACATCAGATCCATCAATCGAGGTTCATGAACATTCACCAAAGCAAAGCCTACGATCCCATAGCTTCCGAATCGGTCGGCGCAGCGGATTACAAACGTCTCGTGGTCCTGGGATTGCTGGATTTCCGCCAACTTTTCGCGCGAGTACCGGGAACCTGAGAAGTTCATTTGATTCGTCCGTTGTGCCAATTCATAGACTCGTTCCAAATTTTCGCTGGTGAGTTTTGTAAGCATCAATTCGATTTTGCACTCCTGAAGAAATTTCGTGTAGTCGCCTTCAAATGATTCCTGAACTAACTTGCGCTCTTTCTCCTGCTGATACATGCCCCGTCTTTGCTGGCTTTCTTCTGTGATTGGCACTTGGCACTCTGGACGAGATAGAATTTCTCTTGCGTCAGCTGCATCCACGACGGTGACTTTGGAGAACGCGCTTTGTACTTCCTCTCGTTCGAAGGGTTGATCGTCTACGAAGGCTAAGCTGTCAACCCCTATATTGAGCAGCTGCGCAATTCTTGCGATCGACTGACTTTTAGGGTCCCAGCTGATTTGCGGATAGAGAAAGAACTTGTCGATCCCCCACATCTGCAGGACATGGATGGCGTCAGCATGATTATTCTTACTTGCTATCGAGTGCAAAATACCGCGCTGGTCCGTTTCCCTGATCACATCGATGATGTCATGTCGTAGCTTGAGTCGGTCTGGTCCATCCTCGATAAGCGTTCCTTGCCACAAGGTATTGTCAAGATCCCATACGATGCATTTCCAAGGCTTTGTCGCTCCTTCCCCAGCCTCAATCCATTTCGCCTGGGGCAACAGCCTAGCGAAATCCATCATGCCGAAGTACAGTACCGTATCATCAACTTCATTAGGCACGATCTCGACTTCGAATGGCTGACCAGGATTCACCCATCGAAAAATATCTCTGGTGGTAACGCACTCCCGAAGAAATCCTGGAGCCACCTGAATGACTCGCTGAAAATTGCTATCACTGGTAGCTTCCCGCGCTCGAACCGAGATTGTCAGAGAGATCGGCCTAGCATTCGGGTTATAGCATTCCAGAACGAAGCAATCGGGAAGCTCCACTCGCACCGGCTCATTCTCCGCTGCACATCTTCGGAGATAGGATACTTTTCCAAGGACCCGCGCCCTCAGCTTGGTCGACAAGGGAACAATACGGGTCAGGGCACCGACCATAATGTTCTGTTTCTCTTTCCGCAAGGCTTCCTTTGGCTCATAGAGCGCAAGGTTTCCAACCGTCCAGAGCTTACCCCACCGCTTAAATCTCAGCTTCAAAAGGTATGGCCTGATGTCATCCTCAATGTCGACTCGGACCATTCCGTCTGCAAATAACCGACAATTGCCATCTGAGCGGGCCTCATAGAGCTCGCACGTTGTATAACAGGTTGGCCATGAACACTCAGTACAATGCTCACCCCACGGCAAGATCGTTCGAGACTTCACCTGGGCTCGTAGTTCTCCAAACTGCTTCACCACTGATGGCGGAAGTGTATCAATAGCCTCAAGGCGGTTATTGACCTCGGACTCATACATGTGTGCGCCCTCCTAGAGCAGTCTGATGTTTTCCTTCACCACCTAATTTATGCAACAACGCAATATACTTTTCCTTTTCCTTACTCCACTGCAGTCGTTCACGAATCGGCTCAAGTCTCTTTCGAAAGTCCATCAGTCGGGCAGGATTCTCTACAACTTCGGTAATCAGCTGAGCCAAGGCGGCTGCATCCCCCGATCGAAAAAACATGCACTCGTCTGAACCAAAATAGTAGTTGATTGCCTCGTTTCGTACGCTAATTGATGGTAACCCCAGACAGGTGTACTCGACTAACTTCAGCGGCAACGCAAAATTGGCTACCGTAGAATCTCCGATATCCAAGGGAACGAGCCCGACATGGCAGTCGGCTAACAGCTTTGGGATCTCATACAATGGATAGGCTTGATTGAACAATTCTATTACATCGTTCACGCCACGATCTTGAATCAATGCATGCAACGTCGCACTAAAATCACCTTCTCCGATAATTCTAACTCGCATCTTTTGAGGATCTCGAACCAGTGCCACGGCTTCAACGAGCGTCCGCAGGCCGTTTCTCTCCAGAATCGTTCCATGAAATACGAACCGTACCACGCCATTAGTAGCCGGCATTTCTAACGGTCTGAAGATGTGATCGTCAGCAAAGTTTGCAATGACACCGATCTGTTCCGGACGATATCCACGTGCGACTAAGACCCCATCTTTCAAAGGATCACTGACCGTGATCGTCGCGTCGGCAAAGGCCACGCTCAATCGTTCCTGAAGTAAGAGTAGTCGTCTCACTATGTGAGTCGCAAGGTTTCGAAATTTTGAGCCATACGTCTCCGGCATGGGATCATGGATATCTAAGAGAACCTTGGCTCCGAACAACTTGGGAACGAGAGCTGCAAATGCGAGAGCATCCGGCATGTTATGAACATGGACAACTTTGTAACGTTTCGACAGAAACAAAGAAGCCGACATGAGAGTGCACAATACAAAAAACCGCATATATTCCCACACATACCTTAGGCGAGAACTTCCCCGGTATCGGGCCTGGACATGGTAAACCCTCACCCCTCGGACAATTTCTGTTGAGAGTTGGCTCGGACGCCTCAAGGCAATGACATCGACTGAAAATCCAGCTTCGAGAGCAGCCTCAGCCGCTCGAATCACCCTGGGATCTGACTCATAGTGAGTGTAGGCCAGCATCAGAACTGTGCTCACCCCTTGAGATAGGAGGCGAGGGGAGAGAGGTACGTTGACGGACTGATTAGAGGAGGTCATGCTTGGGGGCGCTTCATAAATTGGAACGCTTTGTAAAGCCGTTTCATCTGCTCTCGACGGTGAAACACACGCAATTCACTAGGAATAGGATTGAGCTTTCCAGAAACCCATGCAAAAACATATCCAGAAAGCAGAGACAGCCCTCCCACGATGAATGGCTGATTCTTCATCTGAAAGAAACTCCGTGCCACTTCCCACAACGGATGATTCCCGACGTAATAGTCTTCCTGGCCATGACGGAATCGGGCCTTGACCGGACTACGGTCTGCGGTTCCCATAGTGCGATGATGAACACAGGTTCTTTCTACGAACGTCCGCGTGGTCCATCCAAGCATCCGAGCTGTCGTCACTGCCACCCAATCGATGCCTCCTCCTTTAATGGGGCGGTACCCTCCAATGTGTTCGAAACAACGTCTCCTGAATAATTGGCAAGCTCCAGAGACATGGTCCAGGTTCGAGAAGGCATGACTGTGCGATCCAGGATTGCCTGTATCTTCAACGAAGGGAGCTCCTGCCACACCCAGGTTCGGAATTGCCTTGAATCTTGATATGAGAAATTCGTAGAAGTCCGGCGGCAACGTCATGTCGGCATCCAGATTCCCCACCAGGTCGAATACAACCCCTTTTAGAGAGGCATACCCGGCGTTGACAGCATGAGCTTTACCGGCAAAATGTCGTTCAGGATCCCGTTCAAGTCTCAAGAGAATAATCCAAGGAAATCGTGATGCTGCAGATCTGACGATCTCATCCGTTCTATCCGTGGATCCATCACTGACAACCACCCATCGAACCGGCAGCACAGTCTGGTCTGACACCGACCGAATTAACTCCTCAAGATGCTTTTCTTCGTTCCAAGCCGGTGTGATGAGCGCGTATTTCAGATTGACAGCTTGTGCTGGAATGGCCATCGAGACAACCATCATGTGGACATCGGCACAAGTTTTCGGAGAAGAACGGCCAGCGCTTTTATCATCGTTCCTTGTCCCCAGTGCAGCATCGGAGTTGTGACCTTCTTCCAGCCTAGATCACGATAGTAGAAATGCCCATCTTTGCCTTGCATGTTTTCTATGGTCCAAGCGGCAACTTTCCTGGCCAAGATCATACTGTCAGAGTCGTATTCACCAAAGCTTGCAAGCGTTTCGATCGCTTGCGCCGCACACTGGATATCGATTGGATAGGTCTTGTCATGAAAGTATTTGGGGCATCCATCTGCTTCAAAGAAGTAGTCTTTGTAGTACCTCAAGCCTTTCTCAATACATTCATCGAATGATTCGTCCTTCGTCGCATCCCTATAGACCTTTAACGCAGAAAGGTTATAGCCGCTATGAAAGTTGTCGATCCAATGATATTTTGACTCTTCTGCGTAGTACCAAGAACCGTCCTTCCGCTGCCTGGCACAGGTATATGCGATCGCGCTTTTTGCGGTCGCTATCGCGTGAGAGTTCTCTGTAAGTGATCCAAGGCGCCCGAGGAATGCGGCCCCCATGACATTCGAATTGTGGATGGATGACTGCCGATAAGCGACGTAACTCAAACAGCTGCCACTTCCTATTTGTTGCCTAGGTAGACTGAGTATCCAACGTCCGGTACTTTGTGCAACGCTCAGAAATTGGTCGTCGTGCAACAACTCGTATGCATCGAGAAAGGCTTGGCCAATCAGGGCACTCCAAATGAGGAGCGGTTCGCCAAACGGACGTCGTCCGCTTCTGGTTGCATATTCATAGGGATCTCCCCAGCAGAAGTCGGCCGAGTGAGAGGCTCGATTCACCATGAGCCATCGCAGGCAAGCGACTGCTTCCTTCCTCAGAGCTTCATCTCCGTTCATCCGATACAGGAGGAGAAGACCCCAGGCCAAGTACCCACGACCGATGGCGGACTCGTGGGGTGCGATGCCAAGCAATGGACGGATATTGAAGGGCACACGTAGCACGATTTGCTGCAACACCCGCATCGGGAGGACACGACCTCTCGTCAGCCTGAATAACGGCGAGAGGTTCCCGTCCGCAGGCTCATAACCACGATACGTATTCCGTTGCACCCACGAGATCGCGTGCGAAACACTGTGCCCAATCTTGTCCTGCAATCCCATGGGCTCATTCATTGACGAGGATGGACATCCTTGCCGGCGAGGACTGGACTGTATTAGAACCTATCTCAAAATTGCTTGAGGAGCATCGTGATGCAGGCGAGCCGGACAAAGCCGAGAAAGTTTGAGGCGTAATACTCCCAGCGAATAAGGAGCCGCCGTTTCCATTGCAGCCAGGCAAAGAAGCGTTCAACGAGCCAGCGCCGTTCATAGCGGCGCAAATGACGGCCATCCTGGGTCTTCAGTTTCCGCGTGGACCGGTGCGGCGCGATCAGGTTGACGCCGTCCTGCTTGAGGTCGTCATCGAGACCATCACTGTCATAGGCCCGATCGCCAATGAGGTGCTCCGGCTTGGCCTCCAGCATGTAGAAGTCGAAACTGAGTTGGACCAAGGTCACTTCATGATGATTCGCCGCGTGCGTGCTGACGGAAAGGGGCAGTCCATGCCGATCCACAATCGCGAGGATTTTCACGCCTTTGCCGCGCTTCGTGAGCCCCACGGCCTCGCCGCCGCCCTTGGCCGCCGCAAACGTCGCATCAATGAAACTCTCCCGTTCATCGATCGCCCCTTCGTCGCGCAGCGTATTGGCCAACTGAGTGAGAATGTCCCGCAATACCTCGCGTTGACACCACTGTTGAAACCGGCGATGGACGGTCTTGTAATTCGGATAGCACTGGGGGAGCAAGTGCCACTGGGCCCCGGTGTTCAGGATCCAGAGCACGGCCTCCAACACTGCCCGAGTGGGGATGGGCTTACGACCCGCCCGGGTATCCGGCAGGTGCTCTTCGGGAAAATGTTCCCGTATCCGCTCCCATTGATCGTCGCGTAGGCGGAGCATGACCGGACTTATAGTGAAGAATATTCAGGCCGTCAACTGTTTTGAGATAGGTTCTAGTCTCAGATGTATGCTTAAGAAGGTATTCTACAACGGTTTCCCCGATCACCCGGTAGCCGTTCTTTCCTGGATGCATATCTCTCGTTGTTTGTGCATAGAGTTGATCTTTAATTGATCGTCTCAGCGCAGGCAGCGTATCCACAAAGGCGATTCCTTCTCTAGAGAGAAAATCAACGAGATCTATCTTGACGGACTGCTCATTCCTGATGACCTGTTCAAGTTCGCTCCGTAAATGCAGCTGAGGGTTCTGCGTGATGTATTCGCCAAACACCGTCTCCTTCGTAGGAATAATTGCAGTGAGGAACTTACAACCCACCTGTTTACAGGCCTGGTCCATTTCCTTCAGGAGGTGGAACGTGATCCGCATTCCCTCCCTAACAGGGGCACTATTTTTGTCCAGCCGTTCCGCCATGCCAATGGGCCGAAATGCCTCGCGAATATTTTGATCCTCAATGACCACGGCGGTCGTGTACGGATCGCCTTTTGTCAATATCTCTTCGAACCGAACGGCTTCCTTCAAAATTGCGAATAGGGGGCTGTGAAATATAAGCCTGTACACCATGCTATGCTCAGACAACCAGTTTCGGATATCGGCTCCCCAGACTGGAGGTGCAGCGATCCCCCAGATGTCTGAATTAACTTTGTTCCACTGTCCGACTCGTAATGACGCCCAGTGGTCCAGCCCATAGGTGATCATGAATGCATTCTCGAAATCATCACCCATATATATCCCGCAAATGACCCACTTTGGTTTGAGTTTGAGCCCCTTGGTCATTAATAAATAATGATATTGGTTTGGGCCATACCCACCTAGTCCAAGATTATATACTTGCATATTCGTGGCTCTCGCTACGACTGATGGCCATGCATCGTCCATTGTGGCCGTATTCCCATAAGTGTGGGAGTCCCCAACTGTCACCACATCAGCAGCGGTAGGTACTTTGCTATTTCTGAACCCCCATTCATCAAATCCGGAACTATGCGGTACGATGGATATCCCAAGCACGTCGTCAGTAACTGTCCTCGGAGATAAGAAATCGGCGGGGTTGAGTACAACTCGGGCGAGCGCTTCGCAACCAAGTATACCGAGCACACCAGACACACAGAGAACGATCATCTTGCTAACAATGTTCTTGGCCATATCCTGCTCCCCTTGAAATTGAGACCACCGCGACGACAAGGTCCTGGCGTGGACCGAGGAGGTGGAGATGGCTCAAGAATGTTCCGAACCCATTGAACGATGGACGGCGAAGCGTCGGGTGGCGCTGGTCGTCAGTATCCTGAAGGAGGAGACCTCAGTCGCGGAGGCGGCTCGCCAACATGGCCTGACCTTGGCGGAGGTTGATGAGTGGCACGAGAAGTTTCTCCTGTGGGCAGAGAACACACCCCGGACTCGGCCCAAGGACGAGCAGGCCTTGAAGGACGAACCGATCAAGAAGTTGAAGCAGAAGATCGGGGATCTGGTCGTGGACAATGACATCTTACGGGAGGCCTTGAAACCCTACTCTTTGGACCGGAGGACATCCGATGCGTGAGAGCCAGCGTGTCGGGTGTCTCAGAGCGACGGAGCTGCCAGGTGCTCTGCGTGAGTCGAGCCGGCTTGCATTGAACCACCCGAGTGGCCTGACGCCGAGGCCGCACAGAGCCATCGTGGCTGGAGCGGTTGTGATATTGGATTCAGCAGTATCCGACGTCTGGCTATCGCCGGTTGTGGGTGCAGCTGCGAGTTCGAGACTGCCTGGTGGTGAATCGCAAAGCCGTCTATCACGTGTGACGTCTCCCCCGGAAACGACGACAACCTAAAACTGGAGTAGACTGGCAGCTTCGGCGGTCCTCGACGAAAGGAGTGGATCGATGAAGCGGTCACGATTCTCAGAAGAGCAGATCGTCTACGCCCTCCGGCAAGCCGAGTCGGGCACCCCGATTGGGGATCTCTGCCGGCAGTTCGGTGTGGCTGAGGCCACCTTCTACACCTGGAAGAAGAAATATGCCCATCTGGGCGTCAGCGAGTTGCGCCGGTTGCGACAGCTGGAAGAAGAAAACAGCCGGTTGAAGCGACTGGTGGCCGACCTCTCGCTCGACAAACACATGTTATCGGAGGCCTTACGAAAAAAAGTCTGAGGCCCGCCCGCCGCCGGGAACTGGCCCACTGGTTTTGGGATACCTTCTCGGTGAGTTGTGTGCGGGCCTGTCGCTTGGCCCAGTTCGGTCGGGCCTCGTGGTATCGACAGAGTACGGCCAAGGATCAAACAGCGCTGCGAATGCGCATTCGAGATCTGGCCCATGCCCGCCCTCGGTTTGGTTATTTACGCATCTGGGTGTTGCTCCGACGCGAAGGCTGGGCAGTCAACCGCAAGCGAGTCCGTCGATGGTACCGCTTGGAGGGGCTCCAGCTGCGCATGCGGGTGCGGCGACGAAAACATATCGCGCTGCACCGAGGCCCAGCTCCGGTCCCGGTGGGCCCGATCGAGCGCTGGAGCATGGATTTCGTGCATGATACCTTGGCTGATGGGCGCCCGTTTCGGATCTTAACGGTCGTGGATAACTGGAGTCGGCTCAGTCCCCTGCTAGAGGCCGGGTTTCGGATGTCAGGGGAAATAGTCAGCCAGGCCTTAGATCGGGTATTACATGGCGTCTCAGTCCCACAGTCTATCACGGTGGATCATGGGACTGAGTTTCAATCGCGGGCCCTCGAAGATTGGGCGTATCGGCGAGGTGTCCAGCTCGACTTCATTCGACCAGGCAAACCCGTCGAAAACGCCTTTATTGAGTCCTTTAACGGCCGACTCCGTGACGAATGTTTGAACGTGCATCAGTGCGCCTCGCTGGCTGAGGCGCAGGCCATCATCGAAGCCTGGCGGATAGATTACAATCACCACCGCCCACACAGCTCGCTTGGGCACCTGACCCCGAGCGAGTTCATCACTCAACGTCAGGAAGAACAGGACGCCGAAAAGGTCGTCTGCTCTGGTTAAGAGTTGTCTCCAAAGGGGACCAACGTCATTCCGTGCGCAACAAGCAACTCAGGTGGCTTGATTTTAGGGGAGCACTATAGTCATCAGTGAGCGAGAATGCGGCCAAGAGATGGTTTTCATTACCGCTCCTCAATCATGAACAATACAAACAGCATCGATTTCCCTCCGACTCTTTCATCGCAACTCCACTGTGTGTGATGGACCGATTTAAGGAAGGTCTGATAAATTCCTGATCTCGATTACACAGTGTCCAACGACACAGAGAAGCTGGCTGGTTTTCAGCTGCAACGATGAAGGAATTGGGCATCTCTTAAGATGCAGGATTGAACGTTATGTTCCCCCAATAATCTTGAGGCGGTTCGCATACCATCTATCTCGGGCATGAACCAACTGTTGGCGCAACCGCTGTGGCACCATTTCCTTCACATCCCGATGCAATCCGAGCATGAGCGCTATTTTCCCTTTCAAGGTCAGTGGAATATAATATCGAGGAAGATCCATGCGGATGAAACCATTTTCCTTCTTGAATCTTGTTAGCGAATCCTCTCCTTTATTCCCATAAACTAGGCGCTCATAAAGAAGATACTCGACCCCCCTCTCCTCGCAAAGCTTAACCGCGTGAGACATGAGCGCATTATTCGGCCGCCTGTCTCGGAACTCCAATTTGGAGATAATTTGCATAATGGCGGCGCTGTTAGTATCCCATACTATTTTCATGTAGCCGATAAGCTCATCCTGAAGATAGGCTCCCAAATAGGTACTCCGTTCTCGATATGTTCCGTTCTCCGCCTCGACCGCTTCGAACGGTTTTCGATAATGCCAAAATTTCTTCCCCGCCCTGATTGGAGATTCATCATAGACCGACATGATCCCCCGGACGTACCTCTCATCATAAGGCTCGACTCTGACTGTCACACCTCTCTTCTCGCTCATCCGGATATTCCTTCGACTCGCAGAAGAAATTTGCTCCCGAAACCATTTCTCATACGTACTCACTGGAATCGCTGCTACGTTGTCCCATTCCATATAGTAATCATATCGTGGTTCCGTGTCGGGAACCCGCTGCACGAAGGTAACTACGTCAGGTCTGTTGCCTGTAGCCTTCAACTGATCAACTAGACAATTCAAGTCCGGCAACGTATCCGCTTTTAGCCAATACGCATCAAAGATTTCCCCAACCATTACAAACTTGCCGTTCATGACGACGATGACATTACCCAAGCGTACTGCAGGAGCCTGGATTTTACGGCCCATGGTGCTAATTTCATACGTCTGTGACTGCATCATGCTTCTCCAATGAGACCTGCGAATACATTGTCGCTCTGCCTCCTCATACCTCAATGCTAAAAAGACCGCCTCCATCAAGTGGCATCTCATCCGTTTCAATACCCGAGGGTCCGGCTCGATAGACATACACCAACGCTCCACCGCCCACACTGGGAGGCACGGCAATCTTGATCTGAATGTCGTTTCCTGAGGAACGAACCCGAGAAAACTGGATTGATCGACGCCAACGGAACCATTCGACTGCCTCTTTGACTTTCGCAAACCACACTCGCCCTCCCTCCCGTACCTCATTTAATAGCTCGGCATAGAAGCGACCCAAAAGGCGTTCGGGAGCTAGACTCCTGTCGTGCCAGTTGATCACGACTACTCCACCCGCTCGTCGTGCATGTTCAATGATACATCTGCAGAGGGACATGGCCTGCATACTGGTGAGGCTCAAGCGGCCAGAAGAAAACAGGGCGGAATCCATGATGGTCATGGGCAACTCAATCAACGCCGAACAGCCGACTGGTCGAAACGGTTGGGATGTTCCCGCTCGATACCCCACGGCCTCGTTATACCCGTACGTCGAATCATAATCGAAACCAGCTTTCTCGAGTTTTTGGGGGGAGTCGTGATCAAAATACAGCCAATGCATTCTGACACCTATATTCTGTTGGCCCACGAGTGATACCAACTGGTGCAATTCTTCGCGTCCCAATTCAGTATCGCGCCAAGCATCGATTCCGTGTATGGCAAGTTCGCTATCACCAGCTGCGGCAGCCTTCAAGTCTTCCCGAACATCTTGGATGCCATATGGAGTGGCTCGCCAGTTGTTCAGCGAACCATCTGGGGCCACTCCAGCCTTCCCCTTGAATGGGACCAGGAAGAATGTCGAACTTTTTCTGTCTTCTACCTTGGCGTAGTCCTCAAAAGGGCGCCAAAAGTCCGGAAGTACCCGCAAGAACACGAGGGGCAAGGACAAAATACTCACCCAGTTCCGACAGGCCTCTTTAAAGGAACGATGACCGCGGACTAGGTCGATCACCGTGCCAAGGGAAGCTCGATAGAGGAACCCTGCCATCGTACGATCGAAAAGGTGGCGGCGGATTCCAAAGAAATCCACATCGTGGGTCAGACAACACACATGGTCGTATCCGGGTGGGACTGCAGGAATCTCGATGAAAGGAACCTTGGACTCCATCAAGAGCTGTCTTAAGAAGTCGATATGGATATCCAATGTCGGCGTCAGAGCGTACGTTGCAGGCTGACCTTCTTTCAATAAATACCGAACTTCTTCGAACAGGTGGTAGCCGATTCGACGTACCACACGCTCTTCTCCTTGAACCCAATACTCAACTGGCCTCCCCTGAAGAGTCGCGACTCCATCCTGGGTGCCTGACTCAAACACCAGAGCACCGCGATAGACCGGATACGCAGTTCGCCTCCCTTCAATAGCCACAGGCCCCTGCAGCCATGTCCCCTTCATCCCCGCTGCACGGTCGAAGTCATTTTCCTTTAGGTCGAATATGAGCAATACGTCCGCATTGACCCAACCAACATCGCCGTTGGTTGCCAAAACAACTCGATACCTTCTATCAGGTACAGCGGCTTCCCAAGGAGTTTTGAAAAGTTCAAAAAACTCGGCCACCACCTCAAGATATTCCCTCTCAGCAACAATACCAATCATATGATCACATCCGGATAACAGCTCGTATTGCTGACAATCCGCACTTACGAGCCAGCTGGCGACTTGTTTACGAGACAGATGAGATCGCCTCCTTTACGGGTCACTTTGCTCATCAGCATGTTTATCTGCGTGCCTAACTTCGTAAAGGCATACCGTCCAAACAGAAATGTATCGATTTTAAATGAAAAGTAGAACCTCGCGCCTTGAAATTGCCTAAAATGACTCTGCAATTCACTCCACGAGTGATACCGCCAGGAATCGCTTCTCTTCGATGAACAATTGGAATAATACAAAAACATGAGGACACCAGTTGGTTTCACCAGCCTCAATAAACTTTTTGTCACCTCAATATTGTCCGAAAAATCAGGCCTGTTATACAGAGACAACCCGCGAGCGAACACGCAATCGAACTGCCGCAAAAGATTGTTGGATGCTATATCTGCCACAGAGAAGGAAACCCCCCTATGCCCGTAGGTGCGTTGTGCCGCTCGGATTCCGACCTCCGAGATATCAATCCCGTGGGCCACCATTCCATGCTTACTGAAAAGGTAGGAAAAGAACCCTTGCCCGCATCCGACATCCAAAACGGTCGCTCCAGGATTCAAACCACTCACGTCGATCAATCCGGCTATATACCTGTCGTATAACCACTCTCGATATCCAAAATAATTCTCCTTTTGATACTGAAGGTCGTAGTGTGCGGCCTTGTCCTGTCCCACAAACCTTCCCTACAACTTGACGATCATCCGCTCGGATGTATCGAATTCGAAGCAAGAGTGAGCTGTCAGCAGCTACTCCGCAAACAGTTGTCCATCACTGCTTGTCTATGAGGAGGCGGTGAAGAAGTTCGAGCGTTAAGACCGTATGGATCTCATTGGTATAGTTCGCGTTTCCTTTTAGATGCCCATTCACCATCTTCTCCAGCGTATTTCTCTGAATAAATGGCCTGGAGAACGTACATCGATCCAGGAGTACCTCGCGAACGTACTTGGCGAGAGAATCACGGTACCACACGCGGTAATGGTTGAACTTGTTTCTTCCTAGAAAAAGCCGCTCAAGATGAAGCGGATATAGAGCATAGTCAACTTTGGCAACCCACTGGGGCATGCCATAGTCGTATGCATACTCTGCCTTGGTTAGAAATTCATGGAGGCCTCGTGACAAGACCCCAATCCGCCCAGCCCCACCTACCTCCCGATCCGTGAGAATGCTGCGAAGTATTGAGCTGCCGTCGGCAATCAACCGGAGACACACATCATTGCTCACTAGCATCGACGGCGGTGCTCGAAACACGGTCCGAACAATTTCGTTATCAAGATAAGGAGAACGTAGCGAAACCTGAGTCTCCTCAAGGGCCAATAATCCGTAGTGGTACCAGGGAGCTTGTTTGAACACCGCAAACGATACAGGGTTCCCTGGAAGTAATGATCGATACGTCTCGTTTGCCTGCAAGCAGTGGTTGGAGAGCTCCTTTTCGAAGAGACCAGACAACAGTTGTACCGGTTTAAATGCGCGCAATCCACGGAGGACCTCGCTGCCATAGTTCCCGGTCATCCTAACGGGCGCGAGGGCACGGACACGCTCATTGAGGTAGAGGTCTGATGCCCTCCGGACATCGGCACACCCATCCGTCAGATAGATCGTACGTTCAGCATAACGTCGAAACCGCAAGAGGAATTCGTTCCCAACCTGTATCACCTCATGCATTTGGCCGCACGCACGGGCAACCTTTCGTGCCACAACCACATCGCGGCATTCACGGTAGGTTCCCCCGAACGTGTAACATGGTAGTGTTCCAGGAGTTGGTTTGTGCCAGGCAAGAATCATCCGCGTATCCAATCCCCCTGTTAGCGAGAGCCCGATCGGTTGCCCAGGCCGAAAGTACCGAGGTAGATTCGAGGCAAATACGTTCCTGAGCTCCTGATAGTACTTTTCCGGTTCGAGAATCTCTTGCTCCTCCCACTCACGAGGCGAAAAGTAGGATCCTTTCTTCTCGACTGAACCGTCTCGCATCGTCCACGTTGATGCGCCAGGCAACACATGAATCCCTCTAAACAACGTGCGGTTCTCTAACACACAACCGCACGTGACATACTCCCCGAGGGCACGCGGCTCTAGACTCCGCAGTTCGGGTCGCACAGCAAGAATGGCCTTCGCCTCAGCTGCGAAGTAGCATGCTTCCTTAGCCTCGTGATAGTAGATCCGGTGCATTCCGTACCGGTCATTGAACAACGTGGCAGTTCTTCGCCTTCGGTTGGCAAGTACACCGTGAAATCGTCCATTAAGACTGCGCGGAAAATCGGCCTCAGACTCAGCGCGGCGCGCAAGATAGGCTGGTGCACCGCCCATAGATCGCTCAGTAGAGGCTGTTGTACCTTGGTTACCCTGAGGGCCAGAGAAGTCCTCCCCTGAAAAGATCAGCGTCAAGTTACCCTGCTCACACCTGAGCGGCATGCCGTCGGGAAAAGAATGCTTTCTGGCAACCCAGCCGACGTAGAGCCCCAGCGACTCGTCCGCCCAGGTACCGGCAACGTAAAAGTTCTCGTGTTGGATGGACTCGACCATCCGCTTCAGCTGCGGCTCAGCCCATCCACGAGACATCCGAGTTTGGAGTCCAACAATTCCTGGCATAGTCGTTATATTTCTACCGATGACAGATTAAGAACTGAACCGCCTGTCCTTCAGCGTGACATAGCTTCAGCAGTAGCTATTCGTATGCCCTCCGAAAATCGAGCGATCCCACCTTCCATCAGGAATTGATATTCGCTTTGCTTCACCGGGTGCGCTTCTATCTCGACAACCCAATTTCGAGCCAGCATAGCGATCTGCCTGAGACGTATGTCTGGTTGAAGCGGTGGAAACGAAAAAAAGTAGTCGGCGAGCCGGTGGCGTCTTTTCAACATGCGATCAACACAACCACGATAGGCTCGGTTCCATACACTCTTTTCGCCAGCTTCAAATGAAAAGTTTCTCCTCACAATGCTGCCTAGCGGCAGCAGATGCTGCAGTATCACGTTTGCGCAAAGGTGCATATGATGGTGACCGTCAAGTCTGGTAGGGACCATGCCGTAGAGACGGCCGAATTCATCGATCTGCGCCTTGACGACATACTCAAATTCGCTAGTCAGACCCGGATGAAACATCACCTGTGCGAAGCGGTGTCGCAGAAGGTATCGGGCAATTTTTTCTTGGCATTCTCTGAGCCTCAAGGAGCACCCGCGTCCTGAAAACGGAGTCGTCAGGTTGAGATGCAGGCCGCTGTCCACTCCGAAGTCCCGTGCGGTGATAGCAGCTCGTTCAGAATCCTCCATGAAGACCATAGCGCTAACAGCAGAAACGCCCCCGCATCGGAGACAGTCTAGAGACTGGTCGGTTGTGTAACGATCCCTTCCCCAGTCGTCAGCATTGATGATGAGAGAGCCAGCCACCGGACGAAGATACTCCCAGTTGTCATTCACCTGCTTTCGCATCAGGCGTTAACAGATCGCTCTCAACCGCTCTCCCATGCTGACGCACACCGAACTCACCACATTCTCACACGATTCGAAGCAACCCACAAACCTGACGTCT
This sequence comes from Nitrospira sp., assembly GCA_019636815.1. Taxonomy (GTDB): domain Bacteria; phylum Nitrospirota; class Nitrospiria; order Nitrospirales; family Nitrospiraceae; genus Nitrospira_D. The sequence goes on along the minus strand of JAHBWT010000002.1, from coordinate 58,827 downwards.
CTCCCTTTTTCTCCAGCCAAATCACTCTTAAACTTATACGTACCAGGATTTGCGTGGGGGTTGATCCCGTTCAAATCATACTGAGACACGCGAGCCTCTTTTAGTCTCTGGACCAACTTCCACTGAAGAAGATACGATCCCCGATGTTTCAATCCAATGGTGCTCGTCGCGCCAAACAAATAAATCGCGGTGGAGCCGATAGCACTGCTGATCACTCCGGCACAATAACCGTCGCCCGACCTGCAAAGCATAATGTTCATCTTCTGGTCCGCAGGCAACTCTCTCTGGATTTTCCGAAATTCATAAATGTTGTTCGGCTCGAGAAACCTCTTCCTCGCCACCATCTCCTTATAGATTTCGATGAATTGATCGAACAGGTCTTCCTCTACTCCTTCCTCAATTTCCAGATTGAGTTTCCTGGCCACTTTCAGTTCACGTTGCCAATGCGGCTGCAATCGATCATGTAGCTCATCGAGTGACGGACTGAGATCCATGATAATGGTACGAGATCCTCTATTGTTCTTGGCCTTTAAGAATCCTTCCTCCTTCAGGATTGCCAACGCCCAGGAATGGTCCTCTTCGAAAAGAGCCAGATTGATCCTGAGAAGCAACCCTCTTTTGCATACATACTCAAGGCGCAATGCTCGGATCACTTGGCGAAACACCTTTTCATCCTGGCGGTTCTCCCGCAGTCTCCACAGCGGCCCCCACATGACGTAGGCAATCCCGGCACCAATGAGAGGAACTGTTTTGATCCTGCATTGCGCGACCGCAACAATCCGACCATCTTCCTTTAACGTGAGATGGCTCATGCCCTTCCGCCTGCTTCTCACCAGACCGTATGACCAGCTTTGATAAATATTGGCATCGGTGAATTGACGAAGAAGATGATGCCATGACTCCTCATCGACTGTGTCGACTCCATAGGTATAACCCGCCTCTAACCTATATGCGTGTGACTTGTTTGTAATCATCAGGCGGGGCAGGAATGTTGTGGAGCCGTAAGAGAAGGGCTTACTCGGTCACGTATTGTTCCTGGACCGGATTAATTCCAATGACGGCTAGGAGCTTCCCCATATGATCGCACAACCGTACCAACAACCACATAAACTTATCGTGTCCCACGAAGAGCGAAAATGGGAGACCTATTCCGTACACTGCAACGGCAACAATCGACTTGGCGACATCTCCCACTCCGAATCCCGGAGTCTGTGGTTCCATAGCGCCTCGGAGCAGCGCCCTTCTCAAGAGAAACTTTCGATTCCACCGTAAAGGCGGAACCGTCTCATAGGCAACAGCTTCGTCGCACCAAACAAATACATGACCTCTTTCAATCGCACGGTGAAAGAATTCCTGGTCTTCACCGTTTCGAAATTCCGGCCGGAATGGTTGTTCATATTCCAATAACACATGCCGACGGAGCAGAACATTCCCCGTACGACCCTTCCGCCAGTCGATGACTAGCCCAGTTGGATACGTGGGCCGTTCATAGAATTTCCCCTTGATCACCCACGTCGGAGGAGCTTCGTCAAAATGCGGTTTCACAGGCCCTAATATCCCTGCCGCCTGAAAATTCAGACAAGCCTCATACAATGTGACTAGCCAACGTTTGATTGGAAACTCATCATCGTCGATGAAGGCGAGAAACTCTCCACTTGTATTCTCAACGGCTTTATTTCTAGCCAATGCAATATTCTGTCGCGGCTCCACAACGTAGGTGATCACTAGCGAGGAAGCAGCTGCACAATTCTCCACGACAGCTCTCGCGGACTCGGAGCGATCATTGTCGACGACTAGGACAGAAAAGGAAAACAGCCCATTTGTGTCTTGCTCGATTAACTTCTCCAGTAACCGCTGGAGCATGACCGGCCGCTTGAAGGTGCACACACAGACGCTGATATGAAGAAGAGCTCCTACCGTCGGTGGTTGTCTCGCGGATGGCGCGGCATCTCCGTAGGCCATGGAATACATGCTCCGGTCTTCGCCTATTAGATCTGTGCGTGTGCATTCCTAACCGCAGCGATGATCTTTTCTTGATCCTGTGCGGTCAGGTATGGGTGCATCGGAAGGCTGAAGATTCGTTCTGACATCCGCTCGGCAACGGGAAAGTCCCCCTCTCGGTACCCTAGATGAGCAAATGGCCGTCTGCAGGTGCAACGGGCGCGGATAGTAAATCGCCGTGGGAATATCTTTCTCTTTGAGCGATTTGAGGTAGGCCTCTCGGTGGTCCGTCACCACAGAATATTGCGCCCAAACTGATGCAAAACCGTCTGGGATAGAGGGGACTTGGACGAACCCGTTCACCGCGGATGAATACCGTCCGGCAACATCCTGTCGTATTTTGATTTCACTTTCAAAGACTTCCAGCTTTGAAAGCAAGATGGCAGCCTGCAGAGTATCCAGCCGCCCATTGATGTTGATGCGAACGTTGTCGTACTTGTGTGATCCCTTACCGTGCTCTCGAAGCGAGCGCAGGCTGTTTGCCAGTGCCTCGTCATTGGTGAATATCGCTCCACCATCACCGTACCCACCGAGCGGCTTCGCCGGAAAGAAACTAGTGGCGGCGATGTCGGCAAGGTTGCCGACTCTTTGCCTCTATAGCTGCCCCCGAGGCTTTGAGCAGCATCCTCCAAGACCAACAGACCGTGCTGTCTTGCAATCCGGTTAATAGCATCATAGTCCGCAGGAAGACCAAACAGATCCACGGCAATTATCCATTTCGGTTTGAGGAGTTGTTTGCCTGTACCAACACGACATTCCCCCCGTTTGGTTTCTGCGATCGTCAGCTCAAGCTTCCCAGGATCGAGGTTGTAGGTTTCAGGATCGATATCGACAAATACCGGAGTGGCACCAAGCAAGCCGATGACCTCCGTCGTCGCAATGAACGTAAAGGGCGTGGTGAAGACGGCGTCGCCCGGCCCTACTTCGTGAGCCATGAGGCTGAGCAACAACGCATCGGTGCCGCTGGCACAGGACACGCAGTACTTGACCCCCACAAATAAGGCCAGTTGTTGTTCCAATTCCACGACTTCCGGCCCCTGAATGAATTTGCCGTGACGCAGCACTTCATTGATTCTGTCATGGATTCGAGGTTTGATTCGCTCATACTGCTTTTTGAGATCAATGAACTCCATGATCGCTCTCCTTCAAGGACTACATGCTCACGCTGGGCACCGCTTCACACTTCATTGTGACGAGGGAGTTGCGAATACTACTTGTTTGAGCTGATCATAAGACACCTTGCCCACGGCCATCTCTGCGGGAAGCAGCACCTCCTCGTCCAGATCCAGACAACGCAGGACTCCCTCGCTCATTTCCGTATACCTGAACTTGCTCTCCGGGCAGGTCATGATTCCATCCTGGTCCGGAGCCGAGAGCTTGATCCCATGCCGGCTCATCCAGCCTTGCCGCTTCGCCGGCATGCCCACCATCAAGGCATAGTCGGGCACATTTTTGACGACAACGGCGCCGGCGGCGACGAATGCGTACCGTCCGATCGTTACACCGCAGACGATAGTGGCGTTGGCTCCGATGGTCGCCCCCCGTTTGATCAGCGTTTTTTCATAGAGGGAATGGCGCACGATTTCTGCGCGGGGATTCGTAATGTTCGTCAGGACACACGACGGACCAAGGAAGACATCGTCCTCGATTTCCGTCCCGGTATAGACTGAGACATTGTTTTGGATTTTGACATTGCTGCCGATCTTCACATCGTTGCCGACACAGACATTTTGTCCCAAAATACACCGCTCGCCGATCTTCGCACCTTTCATCACGTGTGCCCTGTGCCAGATTTTGGTACCGGCCCCGATCTGACACGGCAGATCCACGAACGCCGCCTGATGAACAAAATAGGGATCTTCATTCTTTGTAACGGCAGCACCCTTTTCTGTGCCTGCTCGCTGCTCCAGCGATTTCTGAGCCCGCTGCAACACTTCCAATACCCGGAACCCTTCGTGCCCATCCGTAATCGGAGTCTCTCTCTTCTCGATACAGTGCAGAAAATGCAGACACTCTTCCCTGAGTGGCTCTTTCCCTTCCAGTGGTACAAATTCAGGGTCGGCCTTTTCCGGCACGGGTATTCCGTTCTGCCATTTGATGGTATGGGAATATATGGCGATTTTTTTCTCCCACGGCTGCGTGTCCTCGAAAACGGCCATTTTGGACTGCCCGATCACGATTAGTTTTTGTTCCTTGAACGGATGCAGCCAGGAAACGAAGATGTGCCCGTTCACCCCGCTCGGGAATGACAGGTGCGTGGTCGTCACATCCGCCAATTGGCTATGAAGATAGTTATGCCCAACTGCAGACACCGACTGAGGCATTTCATTGCAGAGGGCCAATATCATGGAAATATCGTGAGGCGCGAAACTCCAGAGCGCATTTTCTTCTCGTCTGATTTTTCCAAGGCTGAGGCGGGTCGAGTAGACATACTGCAGTCGTCCCAGTACGCCTGTGTCGACCATCTCCTTCAGCTTGAGAAATGCCGGATGGTAGCGCAATAGATGTCCCACCATGAGGATCCGTCTCCCATCCAACGACATGGCATTCAATTTCTTAGCGTGATCAACATCGAGGGCGATCGGCTTTTCGACGAACACATCCTTCCCCGCCCGCAGGGCCTTTGCGGCAAACTCATAATGGCTTTCCGCCGGCAAGGCGATGACCACGGCTTTGACGGTCTTATCCGCCAATACGTTTTCGAAGTTAGTCGAATAGGTCACGTCTGGAAAGGTCTTTTGCAGAGCAGACAGCACTTCTCCATTCGCATCGCACACCGAATTGAGTGCTCCTAGTTCATAATAGTTCCGAACTAGATTCTTTCCCCAACACCCCGCCCCGATGACCGCAATAGTTTTCATGCGAATCTCCTCATGTCGCAGCACAAAGAAGCCGATAGCGTGATCCTTCATGCGTCAGGATGAAGGATCCTTCAATCCGTCTACAACCTGCTGGTTCTCATAGCCTGGAATTGTGTGCTAGCAGAGAGCGGTACAGAAGAGGCAAGCTATTCGCATTCAACGAGGAGGATCAGAAGATGTCGCCTTGAATCTTGAGTCGAACAGAACTCACTCGAGGACTGGAACGTCGCCTAGACTGGGGAAGATATGACATGCGTCTTAAATTGTACCGCTCTATTTCTACCAAGCTTCCGACTTGCTTTCATCAATCGCTTCAGAAGAAAGAGTTCCCAGTAGCCCTGCAACCGTCTTTTTAAGAATCTCTTTGGCCTTCGCCAACTGCCGGTCATGAGATGAATGCCAAACTCCCCAAAGCGGTTCCAGGATGCTTGATCACATACGTCCTCTGGGAATAGCACTTTGACCCTCGCACCAGCATCTGGAAATTCAGCCAGCGTTCTTGAGACAAGCCATGGACCAGTTGTCGATATGACGTGATATTCCTCACGAAACAGCTGCGGAATGGATTGTACCATCGGGTGTGCCCAACCAGCATCGTTCTGCGCTCTCACGCAATTGTTGATGATGGCCTGCAGAAAGGGATGGCCGGCCACCGCTCCAAAGGCATAATTACCAAGTTCCCAATCAATATTGCACTGTTGCCGCAGAAAGGTACTGCTCGTAATAGCCTCAAACGGGAAGACACATTCATATGGCAACAAGTCAGCAAGGCTCGACGCGAGCAAGACATCCGTATCAAAGTAGAAGCCACCAAACCGATAAATCGCCAAGTATCGAAAAAAATCGTATTTCTGGATCGGGATGACGAACGAATCAAAAACCCTTCGATATTCCGGAAATTCCTTGTCGATGAAGTCCTCGACCTGCCTATCATCGAAATGCAGATACTCGAACTCAGGGTTAAGGAGCCTCATGTTGGCTCCAACGGCTTGTTCCAAGAGATTGAGATCACGACGCTTGCTCGTTTGGATAATGCGCTTGGGAATCTGAGAATTCATGATCTCACGAGCACGCATATCGGCTTATACCGTACGCACAACTCAGCCCGGCCAGTCTTCCTAAGCAATGGCCTAGCTTTCTGGCGAAGGCAGAGCACAGGTCGGCCTACCCTTCCTTACAAGTAGGCGAGAAACTGCGTAGGGCAGAAAAGTACCAGCAAACTTAACCAGAGACTTACCAGAGGGATACGAGAACAAAGACTGCATATAAGCTGATCTCGCCTCGACTCTTCTTCCTTCCATAATCAATACGTTTCCCAGCGCACGTTGAGTGCTGCTAAGCGCTCGCGCAATAGAGGCACGTTCCATCACAGTGAGACCACTAGACTTCTGTAGATTGGCATATACTTTACCGAAAGATGTGTACCGATATATGCCTCGCTTCCGGCTTTGCGCCAAGAGGTTTTCTATCGATTCCTCTCGCCTGTAAACCTCGATCAATTCCCTTTTACGAAACGTAAATGGTCCTCTGATAGCAACTCGGGCGATAATGTCCAGATCTTCTGCTATAGACAAGTGCTCATCGAAAAGTCCTACGTTTAGCAGAATATCCTTGCGCACAATCGTTGATTGCAAAAACCAGAGCGCATACGTAAGTATTGTCTGCAAGGGTCTTTCGAGTGCCAGATACGATTTTGTGTCGAACCTCTTCAAGAAACCCGACTCAACAAAGAGACTGCTTCTCTCTCCATCGGGACGTATGGTAAAGGCATTTGTGCTATGAGCTACAGCTGCCGGGAATTTCACAATTTGTTCCACTTGGATGGCAAGATAGTCTTTTGTCCACTCATCATCGGAATCGAGAAATGCCACCCACTCACCCTGTGCCAACCTTATACCGGCATTTCTTGCCGAGCTAACACCCGCATTCTCCTGATAGATGTACCGTATCCTGCCTGAATATTCTTCAAGAACTGTTCGCGTCTCATCGGTGGATCCGTCATCAACGACGATAACCTCAAGATCCATCACGCTTTGCCGTAAAACGCTCTCGATCGCTTTGGCTATAAATCTCCCCCGATTATATGTCGGTATAACAACGCTGATTCGTGGCATAAGACTTTGATATCGGTGTACAATGCTTCCCTGATTAGATTGCGATCCAGTTACAAATGGAGCTTGCTCTTCGACAGATTCACGAATTGCACACTCGGTTCTTTTGCTTCAGAATCTTTCCCCGAACCATCTACAAAATCCATCGACTGAAAGCACGTAGTACTCAATTCAGCACACATAGAAACAAGAAGGTGCCTACCGCAGCAGTGGATGTCGAATACATCTCCATGCCTGTCTCAAAATCTCCGAGCGCCTCAAAATCTCTTTTATATGAAACCAACCACCTTGGAGAATGTCCCAAACCTTTTCTCCAAGTGTTCTTGCGAAACAGGTTCGTCTTCGAAAGGTGTCATAGAAGGAGGCGTTTATATTGGGAACGCTTGAATTCCAAGGTTTCTGGGGACCGGCAAAGTGGAGAACTCCTGGCCTCTGCTCTGGCTCCATGTTCAAGATTCTCTTGTCACAGTGATCATGAAAGTTCCACCGAGGATCCAACTTTGTCCAAAGGCCGTCACATGCAACATTGAGAGCGTCTTGATCAGCAAACGGTGTCAGGGGATATTGAACGAGATATTCCAAGGCTTTTTCAGAAATCCGCTCCTTGCGCCATCGTTCAAGATTGATGAGAAGAACCCCAGCATTGAAGTAGTCTCGAACTCGAGGGACGTTTTCAAGTCCTGGTTCTCGCCGCTTGATTTGCCAATCCCACCTATCCAAGACCGCGCCCACGACAGTTCCTTCCAAGTCTGTTTTCATAAGCGAGGTCAAATCATCAAGCACCAGAAGATCCGCATCGAGATATAACACCCTCGAAACTGATTGTGTGACTAGTTGCGGCAACAAAAGTCGCACGTAAGTCATTTTTGAAATATAGGGCAGCGTCGAAAATTCTTGAAACATTCCAAGACTAACTGGCATCCAATGAATTAAAGCTGCGCCTCGCGGCAATGAATCCAAAACTTTGGCACGCGTTATTTCACTAAAGCCATCCGATAGGACATAAACCTCAAGAGGCCAATTAGTTTGATTATTCTCTACTATCGATCGGAGGGTAGTAGCCAACTGCATGGCGTAAGTCACATCGGCCGCTAGAACTATAGGACAACTCATTGGTTTCGAATCTTTATTCTTATTAGCCTAATGCAAACCCCATCTACGCAAACAGGAACAAATGGGTTGTAGAGTTTGCCATGTTCTCACTCCCATACCCCGTTTGCAGGCGAGTTTTGCCCAAGGCAGTGATCTTTTGATTTGTGGGTACACGCTCAGGGCTAATTCCAAGAGTTCCTCGGAAACATCCATTTTCCCGGCATTAAATGCAGCGCTAGCGCACCCAATCGTTTCGCATCCAAGCGCACGAGACAATTTGCGGTGGAGGCGCTGAGCGTTCGGCAGGACATGGCTGCACGTTTTGAAAAAGCAGTCGAGAGCAGCTTTCCGTTGCTGAATATCCGGCAAGTATTTCTCCTCGCGCTTGTAATAGTTGAGTGACATGTTGTCGTTATGGCGACGGTAGACCGCTTGGCAGGCTTCCACCTTCCCGACCGCACTGTGTGCAGCGAACCGCAACCACATCTCCATATCGCCAGTGTGCGGTAACTCGGCCCGATATCCTCCCAGCCGTTTCTGCAGTTCTGTTCGGACTACTGCGGCAGGTGTATGTACAATATTGTGAGACCCGCTGAGTTCAATGAATTCAAGCCCCGACAAGATCCGCCAACCTTTCCTGTCAATGTCGATCTCGATTTCCTCTTGCAGTACGCTCTCTCCATCGCGAAGCTCAATGGCTCGACCAAATGTAAATCCTACCTCCGGATGCTCGTTCATGAGGTTCGTCGCTCGGCGTAGAGCATTCGGCAACAGATAGTCATCCGCAGAGAGAAGCAACATATAATCCGCAGAAACCCATTCAATTCCCTCATTATAGGTGGCAATATGCCCTTTGTTCTTGGCATGCCGCAGGAAGGTGACTCGGAAATCCTCTTTCGCGAGCTGACCACCGACCTCGGCCGTGTTGTCAGGGGAAGCGTCGTCGATAATCAGCACCCGAACATCCAGAACGGATTCGGCAAGAACGCTTTCGACGCATTCTCGCAAAAACCTGCCGTACCGGTAGCAAGGCACAATCACGTCCATAGAACTCATCGTGCGAGCCTCTTATACTTGCCAGTTCACAATCATGCTGCAATGCAGGAGCCGATGCGGCATGAGAATCCTCAGCAACAGGAAGTCGATTCCGTTATCGTCACAGGCTCACCGGCTCCGCTTCAAACAAATGGGCTAGCAATCCTCAGTTAGCATCAGGATGTGGCCGGACGGAACCACAGAAGCAACCGCTGTATGGTATGGGGAATCTGGTCGCAGGAGATGAGACCGAGTAACATTCGAAGCGAATACACACCACTCAGAATCACCGCCAATGCGCCGAAACCAGTCGCCCAAATGGGAGGCAAGACATAAAAGCCGCAAAACACCACTATGATCGAGGCAAGGAAAAGCCAGCCTGCTTTGCTGTTCACAGCAGACCACTCAAATCCGCTCAGGTGTCGGACGATTGGGTAGATAAGTATTGCGTGAAACACATACGATCCGAAGAATGCAATGCCAGCCCCGGTCAAACCAAAAGATTTTATACAAATCCACGAGAGCCCGACGTTCACGACCGTCCAAGCTAGCTCTGCCCAGAAGAAGATTGTTTGTCTGCCCTGGGCCACGATGATATAGCCCATCGGCCAAGTGACTACTCTGAGCGCTGCACCAAGGCAGATCCAGCGGAGGACTTCCACTGCAACCTGAAATTCACTGCTATAGAATACCGTAGTGATTAAAGGAGTACATACGAGAGTAGCCAATACTCCGGGTCCGGCTAAAAGTAGGCTGATGTGTGTCTGCTCGTTTACCAGGCGGTTACACAGATCATTGTCTTGAGCAACTGCGGTGAGACGAGGGTAGAAGTCCGCTCCCATGGCCTGGAGGATGAATCCCACATAGAGTCCGCCCAAGGTCCAAGCAGCCTGATAGTATCCGGCTGCTTCCAGACTGACCATGCGGATGACCATCATTCTCACTGCATAGGCCGCGCCCATCATCAGAAACCCGCTCGCCATGAACGCGAAGCCCAGTTTCAAGAGTGCGGTGATTTCCTCTTTTATTTCTGATACCGTCATCACAGGAGTCTGAATCCGGATCTTGCGGCTGTACCACCATGAGGTGACCACAGACATGGCGCCGACGGCAACAAGAGCAAGCACCACTCCGTCTTCGTGCCAGAAATACACAAGAACAATGCACGCGATCGCGCCGAAGACAGAGCCGAGTATGCTCATCTTGGCAAGATCGGAGATGTGCCGCATCCCCTGTAGAAGAGCGCCCTGACCATTGGAGACTAATCGGAACAATACAGCAAGTGACAAAATTGCCACAGCAGCCGCGCGCTCGTGAGTGCCAAAGGTGAGGTCGGAGATATGCCACGAAAAGGCGGCCAGAAGAACAGCGCCGACTATCCCCAACACAATGGACGTTCGCCTTAGCACAACCACCGTTCTGGCGATACGGTTCGTATCTCCAGAGCCTGTGGCCGCGGCAATCTGACGCACACCGCTGCTGTTGATCCCCATGCCGGCAATGCTCTGGGCCAGATCGATGATTGACCCATAGACGCCCATTAGGCCGAAGCCAGCCGGTCCGAGAAGCACCGCCATCGCCTTGGTGCGAATAATCCCAACGGCGATCGTGATAGCCGATGAACCGCCGATCAATGCCGACGACTTCAGGATCTGGCTGTAACTATTTTTCTGTTCCGTGGCCATATTCGCTGTTTCAATTAAGCACTCTCGTGGAGAAGACATAGGCTGGCTTATCAGAACTTATTCACGGCTGAAACACCACATCCACCCAATAGTTGGATGCATTCCACGTCTGGTTTGGAAACGCGCTGGTGGCTCCATACGCGTAGACGCCGTTCCCACCGGAAACGCCGGTGGCCAGGGCATGGAGCGGAGGGTTGTTCACCCCCGTCGTCGCGAAGTAGTTACTGTCGATGCTGTAACGACCATTGGGCGCATGGTAGGACGCCACGTAGATCGTATTGGCGGTGATGGACACCGGACTCGCGAAGAGCACCTGCTGCCAGCCGGAAGCGGTCTCCCCCGTGAACGTGGCGGTCGCCAACAAGGTGCCAGTGCTTGTCCAGAGGTGGGCGACGTGGGTGCCGGTATTGGTGCTCGCCTTGTAGAAGCGGATACCGGTGATGCTGCCGTTTACATCAGAGCGGAATTTCACCCCCAGCTCTACCGAATTGGTGTCTCCGGCAGCCACCACACCAGGGACCGTCGTGCTGGGCCAGAGTGTGGCAACCGTGCTCACGACAATGCTCAAGGACTTGGTGACCGATTGCCCATTCGCCGCCGTCACCCGTGCGGTGAAGTTAAATGTGCCGGTCGCCGTGGGCGTTCCGGAGATAATCCCTGTACTGCCGGCAAGTACCAGACCCGCTGGCAGAACCCCGCTGTTGAGCGACCAAGTATAGGGCGTGACTCCGCCGCTAGCTGCGAGTGTAGCCGTATAGACCACATTCAAGCTTCCATTGGGCAAGGAGGTCGTGGTAATCGTCAGCGGGGTCGCCTGCACGGTCAGAGGCGTGCTGCCGATGATCGTTCCCAGTGTGGCCGAGATCGTGGTGCTACCAGCATTGGCGGCGGTGGCAACACCGCCACCACTAATCGTAGCCACGCTCGTGCTGGAGGACGTCCACGCAACTTGGCTCGTCACATTCTGCGTGCTGCCATTGGAATAGGTCCCGATCGCAGTGAAGGACTGCGTGCTCCCTGTCGAAATGGTGGAATTAGCCGGGGTCACCACAATGGAGGACAGTGTCGGCGCGGGACCAGCGTTGAATAGTGGATCCACCCAATAGTTAGTACCGTTATATGTCTGGGTCGGAGCATCGCTGGTGGCTCCATACGCGTAGACGCCGGCAATGGCCTGGAGCAAGGAGTTGTCCGCGCCGGTCGTCGGAAAATAGTTCGCGTCGGCGCTGTAGTGGCCGTTGGGGGCGTGGTAGGAGACGGTGTAGATCGTATTGGCAGTGATGGACACCGGACTCGCGAAGAGCACCTGCTGCCAGCCGGAAGCGGTCTCCCCCGTGAACGTGGCGGTCGCCAACAAGGTGCCGCTGCTCGTCCAGAGATTGGCGACGTGGGTGCCGGTATTGGTGCTCGCCTTGTAGAATTGGACGCCGGTAATAGTGCCATTTACAGTAGGGCGGAACTGCAATCCCAGCTCCACCGGGCTGTCGGGTCCCGCGTCTACCATGTCAGGGATTGTCGAGTCAGACCAAAATCCACATGTCGGGCATACTGGAGGAGCCGCAACAACGGTCATGCCCATACCCGCCGAAGGGGACTCCAGATTGCCGCTGTCGTCAACCGCTCGACTCTTGATGATTGTGGAACCCACAGTCGTCGGCTTCCAGCTATAACTCCAGCTCTCACGGCCCGTAGCTGGATGCCATGTCGTTCCTCCGTCCGTCGAGACTTCGACTCCACCCACGACCCCTCCCCCGCTATCCACAGCCGTACCGGCAATGGTTACCCTCGTTCCCTCTGTGACAGAGGAACCAGCGGCTGGAGCAGTGAAGCTCGAGTTTGGAGCAACCTGATCAGTAGAAGCGGTAGCCGGCACAAGTCCTGGCTGTCTGGTCGACGGCTGGACCCCCATATCGGCAAAGAGGTTGACGGTGGCCTGCTGCATACGGATGTTACCGGCATCCAGTCCCCGAGCCCAGTTGTAGCTGCCCGCACTGAATACCAGTGATCCACTGGTGTGGCGGTACAATGTCAGGTGGTGGACCATGGTGCCCGGACCAACGGTACTCCCGTAGTCGAGCAGTATGTAGGACGAGCCGATCCCAGTAGTGGTGGAGAGGTGGAATAGGCCGGCTGGGCGAAAACCGTTGTCTTCATCGGCATCTATCTCATCCCCGAGAGACCCGGAAGCTAAGGTGGCGGTCTGCCCGGGATTCAGCGTCGCGAGATCGGTATTGCGCCAGAAGCGCATCCTGCCGTCAGACTGGGGAACCGTTATGGTGCCAATATAGGGCCCCACAATTCGGCTCCAGGTACCCATCAGCGCATTTTCTGGGCGTCCACCATCAGCTGGAGGGCTGAAGCGTGGGTCGCGCCAGGTGCCGGTCCAGGTTGGCGGATTGTTCGGGTCGATGACGGCGTCGGCCCACGTTTCCTTGTAACAGACGAGCGTGCGGTAGGGCACGCCAGCGCCATCGATACTGCTCTCCCATCGCGTTTTCCAATAGACCGCATTCCCACTAAAGAAAGCCAAATGGACCCCGGCGCTGCGCGCTGCTTCTACGTTGTCCCGCTGATGCCCTGACCAGTATTCGTCGTGGCCATTTGACAGAAACAACTTATGATTCAGGATCAACGAGCCACTGCGATCTGCGTCCACATCGGTAAAATAGGTGACGTCGTAGCCGTTCGCCTCCAACCAACGAACCATCGGATACTCGGCGTGGTAGACATAGGAATCGTCTTCGAACGCTTGTGTGTAGACAGGGCGGTTATAGCTGATCTTGAATGCTCGACAATCCGAGTTCCAATTACCCCCAGGGCAGCCGTAAAAGTTCTGCGAATAGGTATTGTATGCCTGCCAGGTGGCATCCGAGGTTTTGAAAAGGATGTCAGAATGACTGGCATCATTACGAACAATGAAGAAAATGTGGCTGGCACCGCCCGTGTCATTACGGATGGCTTTGGCAAAATAAATCCCCGAAGCCGCATTAGCCGGTACGTCCCATGATGCTGTTTCCATCCAGTTTCCGCAATCGGTCAACCCCGTGAGTGCAGCATAAATACAAGGCGGTTGCTGGGGGAAGGCAATAGGATTCACGGTCGTAATTTTTCGAGCCCCCATCCCGCCGTAATAGCCCATGCGGTAAATATCAAGCTTGTAGTTGGAGGTGTTCGAGTTGACTTTAAAATGGACCGTGCCTCCCACGTTCACACTCATATCCGTTGCAAAACCCTGGATCGTAGTGTCACCGACTGCGCTGGGGATGTCCCACGTGCTGCTTGGCGTGCCTGGCAGACAATTTTCTGCTTCGATGGGATTCGCAGGTGACGAGCATGAGCTTGATGCTTCTCCGACTGGAAATACAGACAATAGAAATGTGATGAAAAACACCGTTAGCAACCACTCAGCTACGCCACCAAGCTGTTTTTTCATGATGACACTTTCCTTTCGAATAGTGGTGTTAGCGATTTGAACTCTCGACCTGCTCTTCGGTAGGCTTCCCAGTCATTACCGGGAGGGGCCGATGCATGCTGGCAGGTTGATCTTCGCTCAAGGGATGGAGTTCGCACTGGTGATCACGCCGGTCAAAAAAGTGCCGCTCCTTCCAAGGCTTACTGAAATGGCTTCAGATGAAATGGCCCCACAGGACCCGAACCAAATGAATTTATTCTGAAAGGTGTCGGATACTACTGCATCCACTTCTGTCGTTACTCGGACCCTCGGATAACGGCCTAACACCCGAAGCCAACTCCACAATGCTTTTATCGCAGACGACCACCTCTAGAAGCTGGGCATACATTCTTATGGGCGATTATCCACGGGTAGCCATCAATTCGTCATCGAGTAGAAGGTATCTGCCGGAATAGACACAGTGAACGCACCCCCGACAACCGAAATATTCGCCCCCTGCTGCAAGTGCAATGAAGCGCTCGTTTGGTAGAGGGCAAGCGAATTTACGATGGGAAGATTCTGCAGCAGACCGTTTATGGTGACCGGCGAAGCGCTCGTGTTATGACCGACGATCGACACTTGCCCGCTGATTGGATGGAAGAACGCCACAACAGTCACCCCAGCTATGGAATGGTCCACACCGATCCGCACAGCCCCGGGGCGAATAAACCGATTCAGCTGCGCGTTGGCATAGAATCGAGCACGGGGTGTGTAGATTCCGGTCTGCTGATTGAAGGCCAGAAGACCCCAGAAGCCAAAATTGTTGTGGTGGTAATAAAAGCTGTCGTAGGCGTCATAGACGAGAATGCCGGAGTAGCCGTTTGCCACGTCGGTGAGAAAGTATTCCGTGGTGGCCCTGGCAAAATTCCACTCACCACCGCTTACCGTGCCCCCCGAGTCGCAACTTCCACATGCTGCCGCCGATTCCGTCAGCCAATAGCTCTTGGACGGGAACGGTGCGCCTGGGCTAGCTGAAGTGCCATATGTATGCTCGCCGATGTGATCGACTCGTCCGGCCACGAGACTATCCGCCATCATCAGAGAGAGATATCCCCTGCCGGTGCTGATGTTCGCAGTATCCGGCCCGACAAGACGCATGTCGCTGAGTCCCATCGTATCCAGTTCTGTCATCAGCGCCTTGAGGATCGTGACATATTGGCTGGCATCGACACAGGGTCCCTCCCGACAGTCGTGGTCGGACTCATTTAAGGGAGTCAGCAACAGGAAGTCGAGGTTCCTGACCTTGCGACCGTAGTAGATCAGCGAGGCGACCATTGTGGCGAATTGTGGTTCCTTTCCCGCGGTAATATAACTCGGTCCGCCAAAGGCACCGCTACCACCCATCCAAGTCGGCGTCCACCCCATGAAATTGAGAATGATCTGATTGCCGCGAACTCCGAGCTGGTTCAGCGCGCTAATCGTGTTCCAAATATCTTTCATCTTAGGGGCTTCGTACACCTGCTGTAACGTGAAGGGATCCAGACTGTGTAGGTCCGGAATCACGGACTCGCTCGTGACCCAATCCATCGGGTCGCGGATGACCCGTATCAAAGATGCACCATTCGCTGTGACCAACAGATTGAGGGCGGGGGCGAGTTGCCCCCCATTCCAGCTATTGGCATTGAGGTTGACGCCCATCCCATCCATCGTCTGGAACATATGAGCGCCATCGACCGTGAGATTCGTGGTCCCGGTGTTCGTCGGGATCGGAGTTTCAGCTTCCGGCGGCGCATCTTGTTGATGCGATCCGGTGCATCCCGGATATACCGACAGAATGAAGGCTAATACAACCAATGGACGCCTACTCATCCCCTCTATTCTTTCTCGAACGAGTGACGGCAGAAACTTCCAAAGTGAGTACTCATACATAACCACGCCCATTAAGGCCACACACTGCAACTTGCTCTCCTATCGTGCGCACATGGCTCTTCTTCCTCCAATAGGCGATCCCATCGTTTGTCGTGGTACGGGTGAACGCTAGCATGATGTGAGGGGCCGAAGGGGGTCTGCCTTAAAGGAGTTCCTACGCCATCGATCTCAGATGTCGGCCTCCGCAACTCTTACGGCGGCACCAGCTGTGGACCAGCCTTCAACCATTTCTTCCCCTCTCGTACCGCCTTCTCTAACCAATCGATCACCTCCATCCTCAATAGTCATACGTATCCTTAGAGCCACGAACACACCAGATAGGGGTTGTCGTGAAGCCGGACTTTTCCTTGCGCACGCGCTTCCCTTATTTCTGACGTCTGCGGCACACGCGCCCGAAGATCACTCGGCCCCATCGTCGCCGACCAACAAGGGAACCCAGAACAACATGGTGTGAGATGGAGACAGGGGACCTCACTCAGCAGCCCACAAGCTGCTGTGCCTGACACTGTTGCAATAGTCGCTGACCTTCTGCGATCTGCCCAGGAGTCATTCGGCGTACGACCTTATCTAGGACGGATTCTTCTGATTCCTCTTCTTTACCGGTTGAATGGGCAGCTGCAAGGTTCCACCACATGTATGCCCGCACATAGTCCTGCGGAATACCCCGCCCGTTGGCATACAGCCATCCAAGGTTGGACTGCGCTGCCGCATGCTTCTGAGCAGCGGCTTTCTCATACCACTCCTTGGCCTTTGCATAGTCGCCCTGTGCCTTTTCATACAAGAACCCGAGGTTGTTCTGTGCGTCCGTATTGCCCTGGGCTGCAGATTTCTAGAACCATTCGCTCGCTGTTGAGGAGTTCTGCGGGACGTTCTGACCTAAAAAGTATAACTTCCCGAGCTTGTTCTGCACGTCCGCGTTGCCCCGAACTGCCTCTGTTTGTAGCGATTGCAGGTCTTCTACTGAAATAGCAATCGGTGGTAAAGCTTGTGCAGACCCAGAGAGGAAAAAGAGCAAAGCCAGTAGTGTCATGACGAAGTGGTTACGCATAAGTGTGATAAGACGTGGCCTTTCCGACCGTTAAGGCTGTTGAATGAGGCGGGCACGAGCTCAGCAAAGCTGACTAAGGCTCAAGCGTAACAACAAGCCTCTCATCATTTTCACTTGATTGATGTGGAGAGCAACCCGACACGCTTGTTCCCAAGTGAGGTCGGTCCGAATACTTTTAGGAAGCACATTTCCTGATTGCTCTCGCTGGATTTCCAACTGCTACAGTCCCCTGTTCAATATCCGAAAGAACGTTTGAACCCAATCCGACAAGGGTTCGTTCCCCAATTCGAATATTTTCACGTATCTTGACACCTGACCCGATATAACACTCTGGCCCAATGCCGACCGAACCTGAAATCGATACATTGGAACCGATACACCCATAATCGCCGATGCTGCTATCGTGCGCGAGAACCGTATTCGGCAGAACGATACAGTGATTTCCAATCCGACTCCCGCAACTGACGAAGACATTGGGCATCAACAAGGTGTTGTACCCGATTGTCGCGTCAGGCGCTCGCATCACCGAGGGATGAATAATCGTTGCAAAGCGAGACTTGTCGAGACACAAACCGTCGATGATGGCCTTACGTCTCAAGTATCCTTTTGGGCTACCAGGAACTGCCAGGACGTATGCACCGTCATAAGCGCCCAGCAATTCCCTGCCACCCAATACCTTTGTGCCGCAACAGTCGTTCCCGTGGACAGAGTGGTCATCGTCAAAAAATCCTACGATCTCCCATTCTGGTCGAATGCTGTTGATCGCAAAAATCGAGATGAGAGCTTCCCTTGCGTTTCCACTGAAGGGAAAGAGCAGCAGCTGCTTAGACATTGCTGAGTCGTTGGATAACGGACTCCACTTCCGCTTGAGTCATGCCCGTATAGAGCGGCAGAAGGATCACCGAGTCTCTCGCTTTTTCGGATTGCTTCAATGCAGGATGTGCACTGTATGGAGGTTCTTGATGCGCATTCATAATCCCACGGCGTGACGAGATGCCAGAATCGAGGAGGCACTGCATCAGGACATCGCGACTCACTGGTGCATGGTCTAGTACCCTGACAGGATAGCTCTGCCAATTGCTTTTGCAAGATGACGCTTCATGGGGGGTCTCCAGCCAGGAGATAGTCTTCAATTTTTCACGATACAAGGCAGCAAGCTGTTTCCGCTGTTCCAAAAAACCGGGCAACCGCTTGAGTTGTTCAATCCCTATGGCAGCCTGCACATCGGTCATTCTGTAGTTAAATCCCGTCGTGACATAGTCTTCAAAAATGACTTTGTTCGCACTATGCCTGACGGTATCCGGTACGCTCATGGCATGTTGACGCAACAGACGAAACTTGTTGTCGTACTCGGCGTTGGCAGTGGTGATCATTCCCCCATCGCCGGTGGCAACAAGCTTTCGTGGGTGAAACGAGAAACAGGCAATATCACCATGGGGTTTCCCGATCCTTTCCCACCGGCCGGCAATCTGGATTTCACTTCCTATCGCACATGCTGCATCTTCGATCACAGGTAGCTGGAATTGACCGGCGATGGACAGAATGGCTGGTAGATCGCATGGCATGCCCATTTGATGCACCGGTAGAATGGCCGCGACCCGGCCCATCTCACCTTTTCCTCCACGCTGTGTTTTGGCGACAAGATGACATAGAGGTGATTCGCCGACGGCGAGTCGTGCGACATCGCGATAGTAGAGTTTCCCATCGACCACATTGAATGCCTCACGCAAACATTGCTCCAGGCATTGCGGAGACATATTGTATGTCCGTGAATCGATATCGATAAACACCGGTTCGGCAGAACAGTAGCGAATTGCATTAGCTGTGGCGATGAAGGAGTGGCTGACTGTGATGACGACATTCCCTGGTCTTACGCCAACTGCAAGAAGCGCGAGGTGTAGGGCGGTCGTACAGCTCGAAACGGCACAGGCGTATGGGGCTCCGACATACGAGGCAAAGGCCTCCTCGAACTGTTTGACCTTTGGCCCTTGCGTCAGCCAGCCTGAAAGGAGGACATCTTTTACTGCGGCAGCTTCTTCCTCTCCGACGAATGGTTTCGCGATAGGAATCATGGCGTGGACGTCCTTAAGCGGAAGTGTTGAGCACAAGGCGTACGCTTCGGTACGTTGAGCCTCTGAGCGAGGCGAGAACGCCGCTGGCAGACTTTTTCAGCATCCTGTCAGGCCTCTTTGCGGGCAAGGACTGATTGTCGCCAGTCGATGAGGCGACTCAATCCCTCTTCAATACCGACTTTCGCCCTAAAACCAAGCAAGTTTTCCGCTTTCCCCGTGTCGGCGAGTCGCCGTGGGACCGGATTGACCGAACGTGCCGGCAAAAACTGCGGCGTGAGGGTCGATCCGGTAACTCTCAGCACCGCTTGAAGCAGGTCCAAAAGGCTGGTCTCCGTCCCGCTTGCGACATTAAACACTTCGTCCGTCACATCCGATTCCATGGCTGTGATATTGGCATCGGTCACATCATCGATATACACCATATCCATGGTTTGGAGGCCATCTCCGTAAATCACGGGAAGCTCACCGGCGGCAATCTTTTCCAACCAACGAATAAGCACCTCCGTATACTTTCCGTGGATGTCCATGCGAGGCCCATACACATTAAAATAGCGCAGCGCGACATACTGTAAGCCGTACATATCTGCAAACGACCGCGCCATCCCTTCACCGGCCATTTTGGCGGTCCCATACAGAGTGCGGTTGTTGAACGCATGATGGCTTTCGCTGGTGGGGAACACATCCGCCAATCCATACACCGACGCCGATGACGCATAGACCAATCTGCCCACTTTCTTTTCCACCATCGTTTGAAGCACATTGAGGGTCCCGACCAGCATCACTTCCATTGCCCCTCTGGGATCATCGGCGCATGCCGTAATCCTCAAGGCGGCCATATGGAACAGACCATCTATTCCGGTGGCAAGATCGCGGAGAAGATCTAGTTCACGGATGTCGCCTTCCACGAGCCGTACACGTGTATCCTTCAGCGCCCCTTCAATATTGCGCAAGCTCCCACGAACAAAATTGTCCAATAGGATGATCTCTGCAGCGCCTCCTGCCAGTAGACGATCAGTGATATGAGAACCCATCAATCCAGCGCCGCCCGTTATCAAAAACCTATTGCCTTTGATTTGCATGGGTACTCCTTCAAACTATTCGCGCAAACTATTTGCGACAGGTCCTTCTCTCAGCTGCTCTCACTCAAGCGGCGAATGATGATGAAGATTGGGCTGTATTATCTCAGCTCACAGATGAAGTGGTAGAAAGAGCCTTCAGCACTTCTGCCACCACTCTTTCTTGCTGATCCGATGTCAGTCCAGGGAACATCGGAAGCGATAGTATATGCGCCGCTGCTTTCTCAGCGATCGGAAAGTCGCCGATCTGGAGACCAAGTCCTTCGTAGGCCTTTGTCAGATGCAGCGCTATCGGATAGTGGATCGCTGTCCCGATACCCACGTCGTTCAGCTGCTTCTGAAGCTGAGTACGGTCCTCAACCTGCACCACATAGAGGTGATAGACCGACCGCGCCCAGCTCGGCTGATGAGGTATCGTGACGAGCCCTTCTGCCCCAGCGAACAATTTATCGTAACGTTCCGCTGTCTGTCGTCGCTGTTCGTTCCATCTTGCCAAATGGTGGAGTTTTACCCGAAGAAATCCTGCCTGAATCGCATCTAGCCTACCGTTGTAACCTTCGATGTCATGGAAGTACTTCTTTGATTGCCCATGGTCGCGCAAGAGTCGGCAGGTCTGGGCAAGCTGTTCGTCGTTGGTAGTCATCGCGCCGGCTTCGCCGCAGGCGCCCAGATTCTTGCCGGGATAAAAGCTGAACGCGGCAGCGTGCCCCATAGAGCCAGCCTTGTACCAGCGATTGCCCTTTCCAGAGAAGTACTCTGCCCCCTGTGCCTGACAGGCATCTTCAATTACTTTCAGGTTATAGTGGTCGCAAATCTCCACAATCGTATCCATGTCCGCCATCTGCCCATACAGATGGACGGGAACGACGGCCGTTACCGGCTTGCCGGTCGCATTGTGAATGACTTGTCCTGTCTTCGTATTCCGCCTGCACTTGTGCTCCAGGTACTGACGCAACTTACCGGGATCCATCGCATACGTTCTTGGATCGATGTCGACGAAATCCGGTTGAGCGCCCGCTTGAGAAATAGCTTCGGTCGTGGCAATAAATGTATTGGGAACCGTGATGACGATGTCACCGGATTTCACACCGGTGGCCATCAAGGCAAACCGAAGGGCGTCAGTACCGCTGCCCAGACCGACGCAGAATCTGACCTCGCAGAATCGTGCAAAGTCTTCTTCGAATCCCTGCACCATCGGCCCGCCGATAAACCCAGCGCTCTTCAGCGCAGTTGTCAGCACCTCAACCAGTTCATCTTGCAACTCACGATGAACCGTGACCAGATCCAGGAACGGGATCTTATCGGTACTCATTGCTGCCCCCTTGAGTTAAAATAACGCACCACCCTACCTGGATTCCCTGCGACGACAGCATACGACGGTACATCCTTTGTGACGACCGTACCGGCCCCGATCAGTGCCTGTTCTCCGATCACCACATTGGCAAGAATCGTCGCGCCGGACCCGATCGATGCACCTCGTTTCACTAATGTGGTTTCGACTTTCCAATCCGCCTCGGTCTGCAACGTGCCTGCTGCGGTGGTGGAGCGAGGGAAGGTGTCATTCACGAACGTGACGTTATGTCCGACAAAGACTTCGTCTTCTATCGTCACGCCCTCGCAGATAAATGTATGGCTCGATATTTTGCATCGTTTGCCGACTTTGGCATTCTTTTGAATCTCGACAAACGCCCCGATTTTGGTGTCATCACCCACTTCACATCCGTAGAGGTTGACGAACTTGGAAAACTTGACGTTGATCCCGACTTTCACATCGGACGCGATGCAGAGGTACCCATTGATCGGCACCGCATTTCCCTGCGACTCCGCAGTGTGACGTAGCAGATGGTCGGCCAGTTTACCGTTATGCTCGGTGTCCAGCACCGTCTTGCTGGTTGCTCGTTTCGTTGCGTGTTCCATAGAATTCTCCTCATGATGTGAAACGCCATACAACCAAACGCATGGCCATCGAATCCATCTGATATAGAAAGAAGAAGCGGAACTATTGCGAGGAGTAAGAACTGATGCGGCTGTGAGGACGATTCGACGTCTACTGCCTCATGCTTTCAACTACGCGATTCCGACCGTAGGGCATGGTATATCCGTATATATGGTGCGCCATGCTGTGCGCATCGACCCAGTTGAGAATCACTTGCCGTTGTCCCGTCAAGCCCAGCATCGTGAAGGCCTTTTGCACCAGATGTCTGGGCGAATATCCTGCACGGATCACCACGACCAGCTCATCAGCCAGGCTCGCCAAGATTCCCATCGTCGCGCTAGACAAGACAGGTGGCGTATTGATGATGAGATACCCAAATTGCGCACGAAGTTCGGGCAAGATCGCTTTCAGCTGTTGAATCCTCGCCAGTTCGTTCCTTTCGCCGCCCGTTCCGCCGACCGCCAGGATCGAGCATGGAGACTCGTCGATCACCGACAAACACTCATCGAGTGATGCCTGGCCATCCAAGAATTCAATCAATCCAGATCGAGCTGGAACCCTGGCATAATGATGAAGAGCCGGCCGTTGAAAGTCACAATCGATGAGCAGCGTCTTTTTTCCAAGGTCTCGCGCAATGGTGTAGCCCAGATTCACCACCGTCGTCGTCTTACCTTCGCCCATTAACGCACTGGTGATTTCGACAACTGTGGAATGGCGCCCCTCGGTAGAGAGGGTCAGTTTGGTAGCTGCCATCCGGTATTGTTCGGCGGCAATGGAACGAGGCTGCCACTTGGCGATCAAATTCAGGCCGGCAAGATTCGGCTCCTTCCCGTTTTCGTATGAGGCCCAGGGCATACCTTTCGCCGCCATGTTCACAGCCGGCACGGTGGAGCTATGATCGCCGGCCACCCGAAGACCGGTCTTTGACATCGCGCTGATTTGAGGGCTCACAGTGAAGAACTGCGGTATGGTCGCCAACACGTGAATGTCGGGCAAGACTTCCACCTCTTCGCGCCGCTTGAACGTCGGATTCAATTGATCGATTCCTAGCGCCAGAGCGACACCAAGTCCGCCTCCTCCTATCAGGCCCCAGAACATAATCAGCAATCGATTCGGCTTTTCCGGCTTCTGAGGAAGATTGGCTGGATCCAGCACACGGATCTGTTCTCCCTGCTGACGCTTCTCAAGGTTTTCCGCCACATGGGCGTTCAATCGTTTATTCAGCAATGCTTGGTAGTTATTCTGCATATTTTCGTAGTCGCGCATCAGGATCATCAATTGTTGTTCACGCGACGGCGTCCGTTGGACTCTTCCCTCAATGTCCTTCATTTCCCGAATGATTCGGGCTTCTTTTGCCTTGAGGTTCGTAATCTCCAGTTTGGACTCGTCGATCTGTGTCGAAAGCCTCTGCAGCTGTGGGTCAAGTACTCTCGCTCCCCCCCCGATGTGATCCGGTTGAGGTTCTTCCGGCTGGGAACGCTTCTTCTGCTCAGCGATCTGAGCTTGTTCAGCTATTTGAGCTTCCAGTTTTGTGATTTCCTCCTTTAGGATGACGACATCCGGGTAGGTGTCCTTGTACGTCGCCATCAATGTCGTAAGTTGCTTTTGCAGTTCACCCAAGCGAGTGACCAGGGGATCTTGAGTAGGCTGATTCCTCTGAGGCCTCAGCTGACCCGTCGTACCGTCTTTCATTTCGTACTGTTCATACTGCGCTACAGCCTTTTCAAAAAGGCTCTGCCGAGCAGTGAGGCTATGGTACGCCTCTACAGTGGTGTTGAGGTCCATTTGTAGTCGATCCAATGTCCTAAGGTTCGCCTCCTTCTGTTCAGGAAGCTCGTTGACATAGAGAGTCTTGAATTCACTGATGGCACGCTCTTTCGCCTCCAACGACTTTTTTGCGTCGTGCAGTTCTTGCTCCAGAAAAACCGTGACACCCGTCACGAGCTGCTCGCGTGACCTGATGTTTTCCTCGATGAATAACGAAGCAAGCTTCGCCGTCACGTTCATGGCTGTGGTCGGATCTTCGTGGGCGAATGAAATGGTGATCGCCTCGACACTCTTACCCGATCCACCGGGGGTGCCTACGGTCTCCACTTTGATCATTTTGCGCAATACCTCAATGACCGGCTCAAGCCCTTCCCTCCGAACCTTGTCCTCATAGAGCTTGTATTCGTCCATAATCTGACCCAGGAACGTCCGGCTCATCACCTGTTGGTGTATCATCGTCAGGCGCTGTTCGATGTTGGCCCCTCCGATACCCTTGACGTAGTCCTCAGGGATTTTCTGGTTTTCAATCAGGATCAGGGTGCTGGAACGATAACTTTTGGGCAGGATTACACACAAGATCGCGGCAATCGCGACCCCTGCCACAGCTGAGCCGAGCACGACCCATTTCCGACGGACGATATTGTCCCAATGTTGCCGTATCAGCACCGACAACGGCTCTGCCTGTAGATTGGGCTCAGTTTGCTGCTCGATTTCGTACACGCTCATTTTCTCTTTGCCACTAAATTGAGTTGCATGTGAGCGATATTGCGAGTCTTCAGTAGAAGGCCTGAGCCAGACTCAGCTGGGCGACGTGCCGGTCGTACGCAAAACGCGTCTCTCCGAATGCATTATCAACGTTTTGGTAGCTATAGGTCAGGGTGAGAAACAGTTTCTGGGTGGCCCGATACCGCAGACCAGCCGTTCCTCCCACCGTGGTCCAGGAGAAGGCTGTTCCTGAATTCGCCCCATACTCGTTGGCGACACTATAGTTCGCTCCAAGCAGACCGACCAGATCACGGATCGGAGTATTTTGAGTTATGTTGATCGACACCGTGTGATTGAGCAGAGCCGCTGCTTGGGACTGAAACGACGGAGTAATACCGGAGCGGTATCCGAGAGTAATAAACGTCGTATTATCCTTCAAATGGATGGCAAGACTACCGACTGGTGCAATCGTCGAGGAAAAGGACACCCCGTTCAATTCCCCCGACAGCACTTGTGCCCCACCGGTCGCGTTAAGGCTAATGGTAGGGGTAAACCTGTGAATCCAGCCCAGGGTAGCGCCTCTTGCGCTAAATGTTCCCAGTCCACCAAGGTCAAATTCGCTACCAGTGAAGTCTGCCCTCACAGTGTCGTAAAGGGAAACCTCCTTTAAAAGACCAGCGGTATAGGCATGGAGGTTTTGGCTAATCAGGGTAGGGGCACCCGGGACTTGCGATGCCCCATAACGAATAAAACTATTGGTGTAGCTCCCGCTCAATTTCACAGTCTTGCTGACCGGAAGCTCAAACAGAGTGTTGACGCTATTGGAGCTGGTATTGGTCCGATATGCCTGAAACCCTGCCACCAACGGATTTGCCTGTTCCCCTGATGGACCTCCTAGAAGAAATGCTGGGGGTTGAGGGCTGTAAAAAAACGTATCGGACACCGTCCACTTCGCTCCAGGCCTCCATCGGCTCAACAGATCGCTCATGTCCAGAACTGCGCCGACATTCGCACCCACATAACTGAGGCCGGTATTGTTCACATAATAACTGCCGACCGCCCCCACCACTACGTTCAGCTTCACCAGGTGTTCATGATCAGTATATAACCCTCTGACTTGGGGCACGACCGTCGTAACAAAATCTTCCGGATTCAGTCCCTGAAGCAGGCTCTTCGGTGCAAAAAACACATTGCTGTCGTATCGCTGTGAAACTTGGACCGAGGGAACAACATTCAACCCCTCTCCTACCCGAATCGAACTGGGGTCAGTCGCCCCACCAAATTCTGTTCCAGGAATAGTCGGCATTCCTCCGCCCATCCCTCCTCCACCCATCTGCGCCTGACCTACCGAACATAATCCAAAGCCCATCCCAAGAATGAGGGATGCCATATGCGCAACCAGCCATCTGGCATTCAATTACGGCACCACGATGACATCGCCGCTCAATAGAACAAAGTTACCCGGTACGGCGGTGCCTTTTAAAATGTCGTCATAGCGCACCGGAATTTGGATCTGGTGTTTTTCTTCATGCCCTTCGGAACCAGTGCTCACATTGCGCAACACTCTGATCTTGTTCTTATTCGCAAAGGGGGCGAATCCGCCCGCCAGCGAAATGCCCTGCATCACGTTGGCATACGACTTCAGCGGATACTTCCCCGGCTTCACAACTTCTCCCATGACGTAGATGAAATAGCTATTGACCTCCTTGACTTGAACCGTGACAATTGGAGATGACATGTATTCCATAAGCAGGTCCGCGATACGCTTCGCCAAAACATTGGCGGTAAGACCAGCCGCCGGCACATCCCCGATAAGCGGCATGGTGATCGTGCCATCCGGACGAATCGTCACCTCACCCGACAGATCCGGACTCTTCCAGACCGTCACTTTCAGCACATCTTCCGGCCCGAGCAAAAAATCAGACGGGGCTGTCAGCTGGACCATATAATCCACCCTCTGCTGGGCACATCCCGCCGCCACAAGTAGTACAAAGGCGACGAACATCCAGCTGAGTAAGGCACGCATCCTCTGCCTACTCCTGGCTACAATGATCATCAATTCTCTATCTTGGTCTGAGGTTGAGCCCAATTGCCAACACTTAACAGTCTCCCATCACATCCCTGATCAACGCTGCCCGGAGTGTCGCATAATCGAGTGTGAGCTCAGCGAATTCTTTCTTCAGACGCCTATTTTCGGCTTCCAATGAATGTAGCCGCACACTATCATTCGGTTGCTGTCCGTTCGTAAACTTCGCTCGCCACCGATACAAAGTGTTTGGGGAGACCCCATGCTCGCGAGAAACCTCTCGGACCGTACGTCCGGTAGTTAACTCCGAGAGTACAGCCTTGATCTGATCTTCAGAAATGGGCAACCTTGGCATTCAGACCATCCACAATACTGTGGACAGACGATAGTGAAGGAAATCGATGGAGAAGTGAGGCGTCAGCTTACTGTATAGGTACGACTTCGTCGGCTCTGATGTGGATGAGCGCTGCCTGCTGAATGAGGGAGGCGCGGATCACCAACCCATGATGCTTCGTCTGTCTCACGAATTGCCCACGGAGGCCGACAAACGGGCCTTGTATCACTTCAACCCAGGTGCCTTCGACAAAATAGTTGCATGGTTCGATCGTACAATCAGCCGAGTCGACCTGCTGGAGCACTGCGATTTCTTCGTCACGAATGGGTTCTGGTTTCAAGATGCCAACGATCCGCGCGACACCTGGAGTCCTACGAATAGCCAGACTATTATTTAAGGCAAACCTGGCGAAGCAGTATCCGCGAAACAGCGGTAACGTTGTCCATACCTTTCTGTCGGACCATTGGCGGCGTTGTCTGCTTAACGGAAGAAACGGCTCAATCCCACCGGCCTGCAGCCGGTCCCGCACCTGTTTTTCGTGATGCGAATGTGTCTGAAGGGCATACCACCGGAGATTGGTCTGCAATGCTGTCTCCTCTGCCTCCCTCGCAACCTGCTCTTCTTGACAGATGGTAGGCATAGCTTCGCCCCGTTGGCCCCATTCTCTTTTCTCAAAATCAATGGACCGTATTCGTCCTGCAAGTACTGGCCTGTATGGCATTGTGTACAGGCAATACAGGGCGATCGTATATACAGGGCCTTATGGATCTATTCAACAGACAAATGTCTAGTTTTTGCGTAGGCACACTACGCCAGTAGACGTGCAGGTGCGACAGTCCTCATACCATCTGACTAATATTTAGGCACTTATATGCTAATAGATGTTTTTCAATAGCACTAAAGTGGATAAATACATTGATAATGCAGGAGCTATATCTAGAAATTGTTCGTTTATACATTTTAATATTGGTCAAAATAGCCTATAAATACCAATTAATTAGGACAAACATCCTAATTATCATGTATTCATCAATCGAACTTGAGTCTGAGTGTTCGTTACATGTGCCGATGTGGTATCACCCTCTATCCCCTACTAATGATTGATAGCATTTAGCCCTATCTAGGGGTAGACAAAGGAGCTTCGTGAACCAGATGGCAGAAGAAATTACGTGAGCTGTCTACGGAGGTTTTCCTGGATGGACGCTGGGAGCATTCGGCAGGCTATCTAGACTCCGGCATGCGGTTTCCAAGAACCCTAGCGGACCTGCTGAACCTGTGTGCCTTCATCCGGCCCCGTAGTTCAAATCGATCCATTCACTAAATTCTCTTTGAGTAGACATGATGACCGAACACGATTCGACAATCTCCCTGACTAGCTATCACCCAATAATAGGGAAGCATCATGAATAGGGAAGCATCATGACCGATACCATGGTTCCAGCGCTCACGATCGCAATTATCAGCAGCTACCATGTCGTGAGCCTCGGCTTGCAGCAAATTTTCGAATCTAGAGAAACTCCCCGGTTTCTAGTGCACCCATACCAGCGAATGACGCCTGATGTGCTCCTCCCAGAGCATCGTCCAGATGTGGTCATCTTGGATATGGAGACCGAACGAGACGTTATCGGCGCGATCAAACTAATGCGAGAGGCGGCCCCGAAAATCAAAATCCTGTCATTCAGTGGGTTCGAGGACAAGGAACGTATGCGTGAGGCTATAGAATATGGGGTCGACGGCGTGATCCTGAAAGTTCAACCGCCGAAGGTCGTGCTTGCGGCGATTGATGCGCTGTACTCACCTTTTCATAACGATGCCTTTCCAGAACGGAATGGAACGAGATTCGCCAGCCAGCGAGAAGTCTCCAAAATACACCCCACTACTGAAACACGGCCTGCCGTCTGGCCTGACGCACTGACCGAGCGGGAGCGGGAAGTGATCGGATTGGTACGCCAAGGACTTTCGAATAAAGACATCGCATACCAGCTGTCCATTTCCGACAGTACGGTACGCCATCATCTCACCAGCATTTTCGACAAGGTCGGCGTCTCGAATCGACAGAAGCTCCTGGTTCACGCGCATCATATTGGCTCCACGCCAGACTAACATACGTGACTATACCTTCGGTCGACTCCGCTAACCGCAGGCACGATCGGAGGTCCTACGATTTTGTATCCTTCTGAAAAACGCCTTGCCGCGAAAAGATGTGGAAGTCAGATGCACGACCTTGGTAAGATGCGCCGGGCGATCGTACGCCTAAGGTGCCGAGGTAGCTCAGTTGGCAGAGCACAGCCCTGAAAAGGCTGGTGTCGACAGTTCGATTCTGTCCCTCGGCACCATCATCTCCGTCGGTCGTCCTCTCCTACGCGGATCTACACCCTTTCGTCGGTTGCCGTCGTACAGCGTTCAGTAGAGTTCGTATTCTTGAAGGCGGATCGTTGAGTAATCCAGCTCTCGTCATGGCTGTCGGGAGTCGACGGAATGGGCGCGAGGAAAGTGGTGACTGACGGTGTCGTGGGATCAACTCACGAGACGCATCGTATAGGAGCTTCAGCCAGGCCTCTCTACTTTGTCAGCATCCGGATGTAGGCCAATACGGCTCGGCTGTCCTCTTCCGACAACCGAAGCTTCCAGGATGGCATGTTTGGTTTTCCCTCGTGGATGGTTTGGAGCAGTATCGCGTCGGACTTTTGCCTGGTCGAGGGCCTTGTAAGGTTCGCCGGGTCCGGCCCCAGCATCATATACCCATCACCTTTCCCCTCCGGCCCATGACAACCCGCGCAATGCCTGGAAAAAATCTTTTTCCCTGTCGATTGCTCATCATGTCCTGGCGCAGCCTTCGCCTGCGCGGCAATCCCGAGCAGTCCCATTGCTGCAGCGACAAGAATCACGCTCAACATCATCTCCAGACCCTCCCCCCGCATATGCATAGTGATTCGCACTTTACCTTGGACCATGATCACGCCGACGGTAGGCCGCCCGGATGGCGGGAGAGTCGTGGCTCACGGTCGCCATGAGAAGCACCACTGTCAGGATCCTGCGAGTCACGGATCGCTCTTCCGTGAGGATCGCCGACAGGCATCGATCCCTGCGAGCTCCCTTCGAGCCAACGATAGAGCACCGGTAGCATGATCAGCGTCAGCAGGGTCGAACTCACCAGGCCGCCGATGACGACGATCGCAAGCGGCCGCTGCACTTCGGACCCGATCCCTTGAGCAAAGGCCAGTGGAACAAGACCCAACAGCGCGACCAATGCAGTCATGAGGACAGGGCGCAATCGCAGTAACGCCCCCGACGTCACCGCTTCATCCAGGCTATGGCCATCGTCGCGCAGCTTGTTCATATAGGAGACCAGCACGATCCCGTTCAACACGGCCACGCCGAAAAGATTGATGAACCCCACGGACGCCGGCACGCTGAGGTATTCCTTCGTCAGCCAGAGCGCCACCACCCCGCCGATCAAGGCAAACGGCAAGTTCAAGATGATCAGAGCCGCCTGACGAAGGGAATTGAAGGTCGAATAGAGTAACAAGAAGATCAATGCAATCGTGATCGGGACGATGATTTGCAGCTTAGCCATGGCTCGTTCCATGTTCTCGAACGATCCACCCCATATCACTTTGTACCCGATGGGAAGATCCACGCGTTGCTCGATTTTCCGCTGCGCCTCCGCGACCAAACTGCCGATGTCCCGACCCAGTGTGTTGAAGCCGATCGATACATACCGCTGAAGCTGCTCGCGGCTGATGCGACCAGGGCCCTCTTCCAACTGCACGACGCCCAAGTCCGCCAGAGGAATCAGCGCGCCGGCATGATCGCTCACCCGAATATTGCTGATCGTTTCCACGCTGTCCCGATATCGCTCAGGAAACCGCACGACAAGCTCGAACCGCTGCTGCCCTTCATACACGCGCGTGGCGACTTCTCCGCCGATGGCGGTCGTAATGATCTCCCGGATATCGGACACATTGATCCCATGCCTGGCGATCTTGCCGCGGTCGATATCGATCGTGAGATACGGCTGTCCGAATAACTGCTCCACCTTGATATCCCGCACACCTCGAACGGTTTCCAACACCTCGGCAATCTCCTGTGCCTTGTTCCGCAGCATCTCCAGGTCGTCGCCGAACAACTTGACGGTGGCCTCCGTCCGCACACCGGAAATCAACTCGTCGACCCGTTGTTGAATCGGTTGGCTAATGAGGAACGTCGCTCCCGCCACACTGATCAATCGCTCCCGGAATTTTTGGACGAGCTCCGGCCTGGTCTTCGCCGTCGTCCATTGGTCGAGCGGCCGAAGCCGGACGACCGGATCGCTCTCGTTCGGCTCCTGGGGGTCGTTCCCCAATTCCGTTCGTCCGATTTTCGAGACGACCATCTCCACTTCCGGAAATTCCATAATCGCCTGCTGCATGCGTTTTTCGATCTCGATCGAGGCCGGCAGCGACACACTCGGAAGACGAATGGTTTGCGGAGCCAGCGATCCTTCATTCAGAATCGGGATAAATTCAGTTCCCAGCGACGGCACCAACGCCAATGCGCCGATCAACGCGCCGACCGCGAGAACCAGCACCACGGTCCGGTGTCCAAGCGCCCATCGAAGGGCGGGGGCATAGAGGCGTTTCGCTTGTCGGATGATCCACGGATCTTCTTCGCTTCCCTGCTTGAGCATCAATGAGCAGAGCACTGGGGAGAGCGTGAGCGATAAGACGAGAGAGACCAGCAATGCGATCATGATGGTATAGGCCAGCGGCTTGAACATCTTGCCCTCCATCCCCTGAAGAGACAAGAGAGGGAAGAACACCAAGATAATGATCAGAATCCCAAATACGACCGGCTGTCCCACTTCTTTCACGGACTGCGTCACGAGCTGAAGCCTGGGTATTGCGGCAGCTGAACGGTGAGACAGGTGGCGGTACACATTTTCCACGACCACGACCGACCCATCGACGATCATGCCGATCGCGATGGCCAACCCTCCCAGAGACATGAGATTCGCCGTCAATCCGATTTGCCCCATGACGATGAACGTCGCGAGCGGGGCCAACATCAAGGTGCCGACGACGATCAGCGCGCTGCGCAAGTTCCCAAGAAACAAGAACAACACGAAGATGACGAGCGCCACCCCTTCCGCCAGCGACTTGTAGACGGTATTCAGCGCCGCGGTGATCAATTCAATGCGGTCGTAAAACGGCACGATCCGCAATCCATTCGGCAGCAAATTCTTCGTGTGAATGTCGTCGATTCGCGCTTTGAGTCCTTCGACGACATCCCGCGCGTTGCCCCCTCGCAACATCAGCACGATCCCGCTCACGACCTCACGCTCGCCGTTCAGCACCGTGGCTCCATGCCTCACCGCGTGACCGATCACCACGTGAGCCACGTCCGAGACGTAGACAGGAGTTCCACTGGTTTCCTTGACGACGATGCGCTCGATATCGTGAAGCGAGTGGATCAGACCGATCCCTCGCACAATATATTTCTCGGCGTGCTTTTCCAGAATATTGCCGCCGGCGTTGGCATTATTTCTGGACACGGCGTTGAACACATCACGGAGCGTAAGGCTGTATTTCCGCAGCAGACCGGGATCGACCAACACCTGATACTGTTTGACGTAGCCACCCATCGAATTGACGTCGATGACTTCCGGCGTGCCTTTCAGAATGGGGCGAATGACCCAATCTTGAATCGTTCGCTGTTCGATCAAACGCTGGTACTCGACTTCCTGGCTCACAGCCGTTTCCCGCCCGTCCTCCAGATAATACTGGAACACCTCGCCCAACCCCGTGCTATTCGGCACCAGCATGGGCTCGGCTCCTCGGGGAAGTTGCTCCTCGACTTCGAGCAGTCGTTCGAGCACCAGCTGTCGAGCCAGGTTGATGTCCATCGAGTCATCGAATACGATCGTAATGAGCGAGAGACCGACCTTCGTCAGCGATCGCATTTCTGTGAGGGCAGGCACACCCGTCAGCTGAAGCTCGATCGGGTAGGTGACCAAGCGTTCGACTTCACCCGGCGAAAGGCCGGGAGCCTTCGTGACAACCTGGACCAAGACACTGGTCACGTCAGGGAAGGCGTCGATCGGGATGGTTCGAAAGGCGTAGACCCCTCCGGCCCCCATGACGACCGCGCAGATGATGACGAGCATTCGCTGGCGCAGAGAAATGTCGAGGAGGCGAGAGACCATCAGACGGGTTTCTTCAACAACTCGGATTTCAAGACAAAGGCGCCGTGTATCACGACCGGTTCTCCTTCGCTCAGGCCGCCGAGGATGGAGATCAACGTCCCGTTGGATTCACCGATGCGGACCTCGCGCAATTCGTATTCGTTCTCGCTGCGCTGCACGAAGACAAAGGTTCGGCCTTGATCACGTTGCAATGCCGCCTCCGGCACCACCAACAGATCGGGCTGGCCCTCTGAAAACAGTCGAATCGTGGCGAACATTTCTGGTTTGAGTCGTCCGTCCGGATTCGGCAATTCAATCCTCAGCTGCATCGTGCGCGTCACAGGATCCAGCACATCTCCGACATAGGTCATCGCGCCCTTGAACGTTTCCTTGGGATAGGCGTTGATCCGCACCTCGACCTGGGTCCCACCGGACGCATGGACGGAATGGACGAATGGGATATCTTTCTCGGGAATGTTGGCTTGGATCCACACTTCCGAGAGGTCCGCGATCACAAACAGATTTTCCGTGGTCTCGACGACTTCGCCTCGCGTCAGATTGCGCCCGATGATGCGACCGGCAAACGGCGCGACGATCGGCACCACGGACCGAATCTCACGACTCCGATCGAGGCGACGCAGTTCCTCGGCGCTCATGCCGAGCAACTTCAGTCGATCCCTCGACTCATTGGCTTCGGCCTGAATGCTCAACAGTTCCGCGTGTCGACGTTGCGCTTCCGCTTCGCCGATCACTTTTTCCTGCAGCAGGAACTTCGCTCTGCCATAGGCTTGCTCCGCGACATGCAGTTTGGCTCGCGCCTTCAAATAGGCCGACTGGGCGAGACCCAATTCGCTGCTGTATAAAATCGCCAACGGAGCATTCGCCTTGACTTCTTGGCCGAGGTCACCGTACACGTCGACGACTCGCCCTCGAACCAACGCCGTAATGTCCGCCATGTTCCGTTGATTCGGCTGAACACTCGCGGGGAAATCCCGATACGTTCGAAAATCGCTGCGCGCCGCCGGCTGGACGACAAGCCCGACTCGTGACGATTCCTCCACCGAGAGCGAAATAATCCCCGGTGTCGTGTTCACAGGCGTCGACTTACTGGCCACCACATCGGTCGGCGTCCCATCACACCCCGCGCCCATCACCGCCAGACCAAGAACCAACCCGCACAATCCTCGGTTCCTGCCCAGCGAAGAAGTTCGCATCAGGTCGAGCAGACTCTTCACAAGGTACCTCCAACAGCCTGCTCAAGGCGCGCCAGTGAGACGGAGAGGGCGTGCCTGGCCTCGGCATAGTCCAGAAGGATCTGCCGTTGCACACGTTGCGCATCGAGCACTTCCAGCAGGCTCGACGCCCCCTGTTGAAAGCTGAACTGCGCAAGCCTCAACGCCTCCTGAGCTTGTTTGAGCAGCCCCTTATCGAACACGTCGATCAATTCCGCCGTGGTGCGGACATCTTGGTAATGTTGATAGACAGCCCGTCCCAGTTCATTGCGCGCCCTGAGCAACTCCGCTTCCTCACGGCGCTTGGCTCCTAACGATGCGGCGATTTCTCCTTGCCGCCGGTACCAGAGCGGCACAGGAACTGAGAGTCCCCCTTGAAAGGCCTCCCGCCCCATCTCACGCCAATAGCTGCCATTGACCGTCACGGTCGGCACCCGAGCTTGCCGTTCGAACTCAATTTTCCACTCCGATTGCTCCACCGACCTCAACAGGCGTTGAATGGTCGGATGCTGCTCCATCATGCGGGCCATGAGCCCGTCAATCTGCAACTCCCGCGGAACCATTCTAAATTCGCCGTGGACCGTATACGTCGCTCCTAGCGCACCGCCGGTCAAGGTGTCGACGACGACCCGGCTGATACGAACCGCATTGTCCGCCCGCGCCAGTTGTTGCCGCGCTTTGAGCACCTCAACTTCCGCTTTAATAGATTCGAATTGAGGCGCTTCGCCTGATTTGACCCTCGCCTTTACGATGCGCGCCACGCCTTCGACAGTGTCGCGATTCTGGCGCGCAAGGTCGGCTCCCTGCTGTGCCAGCAACAAGTCGTAAAACGCAGCCTTCACCTGAGATGCCAAATTTAAGCGCGTCTCCAGCAGCCCGACATTGGCCGTCACGAATCCGAGATCCGCAACCTGTTGACGCGCGGCACGCAGCGCGGGCCATTCAACCGGCTGTCCGAGCGTCACGTTGTATTCGGCGAGTGATTGGCGATCGAGAGCGGCTCCGATACCCGCCCGACCCGCGTCCCGAAGGCTCCCATGGCCGCCGAAGCCGGTAACGGTGGGATTAGGATACGCGCCGGCTGCAGTCTGTTGCCCCTTTTGCTGTTCGATCGTTCCCTCCGCGGACGAGACTACGGGGTTCTTCGACAAGGCCAGATCCACAATCATGTCGAGGCTGTAGACCTGGCCCGCGGATTCCGCGTACGCGGGAACCACGGCCAGCCCCATGCTCATCCCACACACGAGAGCGAACACCACCCTCATCGTTGCCCCCTCATCGATCACTCTGACCGACTCCACACCACAGATAAGAGTAAGACGAATTCAGCTCATTTTCAAATAGCGACATAAAGCCTGGAAGTCTCTCCCGAGCTACAGGGCGGAGTCAAGCGGCAGCCCACAGAAATAAAATGCCGAGATCGCCGCCGTGGCCGCAACGTTCAGAGACTCCATCCCATCCGCGAGTGGAATGGAAAATTTGACGCGAGATGCCGCGACGACGTCCGGCGCCAGCCCCGCCCCTTCGTTTCCCACGGCGATCACGAGACGGCTCGGAATCTTCCGAATATTCCTGATTGGGACCATGTCAGCCGAAGGAAGGACCGCCGAATACATTTCGCATCCATACGAGGAAAATATCCGAAACTCCCGCCCCCAAAAAACAGGCAAGCTCAAAACCGAGCCGGCCGTGGCGCGGACAACCTTGGGGCCGAAAGGATCGGCACACCCGGCGCTCAGCCATACTCCGGAAAGATTCAACGCCGCGGCTGTCCTGATGATCGCCCCCACGTTCGTCGGATCTTGAAGCCGATCCGCGTAGATTCCGAGTACCTTCGCCTGGTTGAATACCTGCGCTTCATCCCATCGTGGTTGTCGGACGACCGCGAGCATCCCTTGCGGCATTCCGACATCGGTCAGCTTGTCAAATACGGTGTCCGGACACACAAACTGACAGGCCGGCAGCTGGGATCGCGCCTGCCGATCGGCATCGGTCTCAGTGCGGAGATAGCGCAGGGAGAGGACCAAGCTGTGAAGGGAGGGCGCGTGTCGAGAAATCAAATCCAGACAGGATTTCACCCCTTCAACGACAAACGCCCCTTCCGTGGATCTGACGTTCCTATCACGAAGAAGTCGACGGATCAGAGAACCCTGTGCGCGAGTCAGGGCCCGGAGATGCGGCACGGCACTCACTAGAGCCCCGATATCGCGCCCGAGAGAATAGGACGAACGAGGGCAAACCCGCCGCTCACCGACGCCTTCGTTCGGACGCGGCTTCCGCGGCGCGGATCCGCTGAGCCCGAGCCTTGGCTCGCTTCAACGCGGTCAGTTTCCCTCGCGTACGGGTTTGCTCGAACTGCAACTGTTCAAGCTGAGATTTCAGATGGGCTTTTTCCCGCTTGTGCAGACTGGCGCACTCCTCCTTCGAAAGCTGGGTCCAATCCCCGCTGCTCCGTGCACGCCTGATTCGTTCATCCAACGACTCCCGAAGTTGCTTGGCCCTCATCGTCACAAGAGATTTAAGGGCGTCTTGACGGCGCTGGACTTCTTCCTCTTCGGCCATAATGCCACGAATATCTGTTCCCAACATAAATCTCCACCTCCTTCAGTACAACACAACTTTCGCGCATTATACTCGATTTGGCATCCAATCGAAAACCACATGCAAGCGATTGAAAAACAATGATAAAAGTAGCATTCTCCTCACGGTTTATTGAAGCGCGCCCTCCCATTGTGTATCATCTGACCCATGTCGGTTGGCGTCCATATTCAGAGCTGGAGGCGCTCAAAAAACCAGTCCATTGAGTGTTTATCAGACGCAGCAGGTATCCCCAACGTCCTTCTTGAGCAAATCGAATCGGGCCAAACGGACCCCACGACAGAAACGATTGAAGCCCTCGCCAGAGCACTTCGCATCCCTCCAGCTTGGCTGTTTGACGACCCCCAGTCCTTCACACACCTGTTTGCCGATGCCGAGGAAGGTGAAGAGGTCGACCCTGCTCATATCGACCCGGTGACCGATCGTATCCTCGCCGGCTCTCGAGCGGATCGATCGCTCTATGTGCTTCTGACGGCGCTCATGCAAGCCGGCGATCCCAAACTCTTGCGCGCCGCCGAAATGAGCCTGCGGAGTTTGGTGAAGCAGTCTCGGCAAGCCACGGTTCCCTGGCAACAACGCCCCTCCGGCCACTTCGAACCGCCGACCGATTAGCGCATTCGGCCAGGTCCTACAGCTCGATGTAGCTGCATAGATGCTTCAATGGGGCCACAGCATTTCTGCTGTGGAATCGGCTCAAGCCAACCCTGAAATGTTGCTCAAGCTCAAAGCTTCAATGGGGCCACAGCATTTCTGCTGTGGAATCGGCCTAAGCAGAAAGGACCGCCACTATGTTCACCGTCGCTTCAATGGGGCCACAGCATTTCTGCTGTGGAATCCGTAGAGTTGCGCTGGGACGAGGAGCAGGACAAGCCGCTTCAATGGGGCCACAGCATTTCTGCTGTGGAATCAGAGTCCCTATGAATTCAAGAGAAGTAAGTATTGGCTGCTTCAATGGGGCCACAGCATTTCTGCTGTGGAATCAACAAGCCCTTGCTCAAGCCAATCCTGAGCTATTACTGCTTCAATGGGGCCACAGCATTTCTGCTGTGGAATCATTCGGCTTGCGGATGTTCCCGTGCCGCCCGGAACGCTTCAATGGGGCCACAGCATTTCTGCTGTGGAATCCCGCCAAGCAGCATTCTTAAGACACGCGAATGAAACGCTTCAATGGGGCCACAGCATTTCTGCTGTGGAATCACACCCTCCGTCATACCTGCGCTACGCGGCTCTTGCGCTTCAATGGGGCCACAGCATTTCTGCTGTGGAATCGAGCTTGGGCCGGACCATCACTGAGACGAGCCAGCTGCTTCAATGGGGCCACAGCATTTCTGCTGTGGAATCCAGCAAGTCTTCAACCTCACGCCTGAACAGTTCGCTGCTTCAATGGGGCCACAGCATTTCTGCTGTGGAATCTTCGGAAGAAGTTGAAGTATTCTCCAGTCTCACTCAGGATGCTTCAATGGGGCCACAGCATTTCTGCTGTGGAATCCATGAGCACGTCATTAATTTCCGCCGCCGCCACCTTGCTTCAATGGGGCCACAGCATTTCTGCTGTGGAATCACAGCGCGAGCCAATGGCTCAACGCTAACGCTCGCTGCTTCAATGGGGCCACAGCATTTCTGCTGTGGAATCACGTATTCCCAACACCTTACCCGCCTCAACTAACCGGGCTTCAATGGGGCCACAGCATTTCTGCTGTGGAATCGGGATGTGGCGGAATAGGCAGACGCACAGGACTTAGCTTCAATGGGGCCACAGCATTTCTGCTGTGGAATCTTCGTGTTTGTATGATGCAGAGAGGGCATACCTGCTGCTTCAATGGGGCCACAGCATTTCTGCTGTGGAATCTGGCGCGAACGAGAGAGCGAGGTCGTCAAATTCCTGCTTCAATGGGGCCACAGCATTTCTGCTGTGGAATCTTCAATAACGCTGAACATATGGGGGCAGTGGCCACAGCTTCAATGGGGCCACAGCATTTCTGCTGTGGAATCCGGATGACCGGAAGATGACGAATTCGACGGCGGTCGAGCTTCAATGGGGCCACAGCATTTCTGCTGTGGAATCAGCTCCTGGCCAACTGGCCGTTAAGCAAGCTGTTCTGGAGCATGCTGCGAGCGCTTTGTCTTCTTCCGCAGACAGATCGTTGCACGTTTCTCTCTCACCTCCTTTTATGATCAGTTTTTATATACCACTGTATGTTGGTCTTCATTCCATACAGCGAGTGCTGCCCGGCCTTCATCCATCATCGGACCGCTCGCGTAGGATAGCGGCAATACTCAAACCACTCGCGAGCGGCGCTCCTCCCATTCCGCCTTTAGACCGAGAGATTCGATCCGCTTAATGGGGTGGCTCTCAGTCGGACCGAGATCAATGATCAGCACCTGATCTTCCTCCTGATGAATGATCTCCGTCAAGGCTGCCCTCATCTGCACAAGATCGATGTCCGGAAGATCGCATTGGAATACGGAAAACTGCAAATGCACGCCGAACCCTTTCATCGTCTTGAAGACGCGCCTCAGGCGCTTTGCATCGGCAATATCGTATGTAACGAGATAGTGGCGGCGCATCGGTCATCGTGTCGTGAAGGCCGGGAACTCGGGAATCTCCCCAAGCAAATACCGCCCTAGTAATCGCGCTTGCACTTCCAGGACCCGGCGGTAGCTGATTTGATAGCCGAATACCGGATGGGTGATTTCCTGACTCATCCGCCGTTCATACGTTTCAATCAAGCGGCGGCGCCCCTCGGGTGTCAAGGTCACCGACCCCATGCGCTCGATCCAATCATTGACGTGAATCTCTCCGTTGTTGATGGCCGTCAATACCGCGGAATCGGCAATGAGTGGGCGGAATTCCTCCATCATGTCCAGCGCCAAAGCCGGCCGTCCATAACGCGGCTGATGATAAAACCCCAGATAGGGATCGAGGCCCACAGTCTGTAACGTAACCGTCCACTCACGTGCGAGCATCGAATAGAGCAGCGACAACATAGCGTTGACCGGATCGCGCGGCGGGCGACGATTTCGTCCATCGAAATCGAATCGAGCGCCAGGCTCGGCCTCCTTCAGCATGCCCGAGAATTCCGAAAAGTACCGGCGTGCCGCCGTTCCTTCGATGCCCAACAACGATGCCAAGGAGCCCGCCTCCCCGGCCTGCACATGATCACGCTTCAAGTCCTGAATCACAGTTTCCGGAGCGGCGTGATGATTGCGCCGCAGGAACGTTCGACTGTTGGAAATTTTCGCCTGCACAAACCGCCGAGCCAGAACCAAACACCGTTCCGCATCGGCCGCCACGGCATATTGTCGTCGACGAAGCTCGACGTGCTTGTGGAGCAAACCGGTCGTCATCCCGTAGAACCACCCGCCGCTGGAGCAGTACACCAGCGGAATACCCCGTTTACAGAGTTCCTGCACGACCTGTGTGCTGACCTGGACGGCACCATAGAGCACCACCTGCGAAGTTTCGACCAAGCGAGCTTCCCCGATTACCTCATCGCGATCCTTGACCTTGAGACAGTCCCCGTCTTTCGCCAATTTTGCGCCTGGCGTCTGCACGTGAAGCGGGAGCGCATCGTCATTGGTTGGTACAAGTTTACGGAGAGCGGGCTCCTCTCCTTCACGTGGAGTCCGCAGCCACCCCACTTCATCCGGCAAACAGAGGCCTACGAGCGAACAGCGTGGACACTTGGGGCTCTCCACCAACGGCGGCGGTGCCAAGGCTGCCTGCGTGACCATCCGCATCCCCTCGACCAACTCGATCGTGCGGGCCGTCAATTCATCGTCAAAAAGCACCTCAACTCGTTCTCGAGACCCTACGAAGTACAGCACCCCGCGGTCGCATGTATAGCCTTGCTCCTTTAATAATAAACCCTGGACACACAGCTGAACTCGTTCCGGCTCCCAGGCCCCTTGCGCCGTATGCGGACGCTTGCCGCGTTTATAATCCACCGGGACGACGACGTTCCCTTCAACCTCCACCAGATCGATCTTGGCCGTTACGCCAAGCCGCTCCGACGACAACCAGACCGAACGTTGATGAATCGTACGCTCTCCTGATTCCTTCTCATCAGTCGTCCGCGCTTTCCTCGCCGGTGCTTGGTCCACACGCCGATGGTGAAAACGCCCCTCGGCGGTGTCCGCGTTGTCGGCAAACTCCCCGTCCACCCACTCGAAGTAGGCCAACCGGGGACAATAGGCAAATTCGTTCACCATCCGTGCGGGGAGCAGCGGCACTTCGCTCCCCGTGGATGGCATTGATGATTCAGTCTCCATATCCCCCTTATCGGCAGGAGAGATGGAAATATTCAGTTGTCAAAGAACACAGGTGGCTACGACGATTTTTCCAAGCGCCGTTGGATCATGTCCCAAATGTCGCGCAGCCCCAAGCGATCTGCCCATCCTGCAATAGCGGCCACCAGACCAGGGATGTCGATCTCCCGAATCCCGGCCACCATATCAATGTCGTTGGTCAACCGCGGCTCGCCGTACGCCATGGAGGCGACTGAGCCGGTCACGAGATAAGGAATGCGGAGCCGTTCGAAGGTTTCCACGACTTGAGCCAACAAGTCATACAGTTCCATGCGAAATCCTCCGCGCAACCTCCTGAGCCAGCCGTTGCGCATCCCACTCCGGATGCAACGAGGCCAACTGTCCCCACAGCAACTTGCGCGCCGATCGCCATAATCCAAACCCGATCGCGAGACGTTCGGCCGGCGTCTTTCGGCGCAACACCTCAGCCATCGTCTCATCCATAACCTCGATCCGGCGAATATCCATCCTCACCTCCCACACTTCATATTCCGGGAGGAGGCATAGCTGACCGTGGAGTCGGCGAGGATCTGGACGACGGCTGGCGTCTGTGTAAGCTCGGCACAGTCGGTTGTCCCGTTGTTCATATGCCTCCCCTGCTGTTGTGTTCTATTTCAAGTCCTTTGTGCCATCTGGTAGCGGAACGAACAAACCGAGGCCGAAATGACACTGATTCCCGATCCCAAACGGTTTCGGCGCGCGTGGAGTCTCGAAGCGAACCGTCTGCATTCGGCCATGGCCTTTCGTCTGCCAATTCCGGCGACGCTTGCAGAAACTCAGCGCACGGATGAACCGGCTTCTATCATCGACGTTCAGCCCCACCGACGAACCGAAAGGGAACCCCGAATCAGGATCCTTCAGACAAGCTCCCCGAAATCGCTCATGATTCATTCTGTTTAATTTGGGTGACTGGACGTGATCAAACACGATCTCTGAAATTTCTTCAATTGCCTCGGTGATTCCCTGACGGTAAAGCCCCTCGCGAATCACATTGGCCTCCATCAGATCGAGGCAGGGCTATGTTCCAGGACCGGCCGGAACAAGCCCAGGCCGAAGCTGCTCGAATGACCCAAGCGGACGGGTCCGGTCACCGGTGCCGCGAACCGCAACCGGATCATCTGCCCTCGGCGGTCACCGATGAACGCGCGCTTGTTCGCCTCCCGCCGGGGAACGTGCACCGATACCCAGGTGGGGAGCCCTACGCTCTTAACCTCAACCTGCACCGAGATCCCGCGCCGCTGAAGCTCCCGGCTGATCTGTTCGACCATCAACTCCCCTTCTCGCTCCTTGCCTCCTCGGAGGTGATGACGCGGTGGCACGTACGGAGTAACAGACTCCCAGACGACTGAAGCTTGACCGTTGAAGCCTGGCGGCGCAGGAACATCTCGATCCAGAGGAACGAGGCGCACCTTCCACTCATCCACGTCCGAGCCAGCGGCGGCCCAAGAAATGTCACGAGACGCGGCCAGGAGGATCGCTTCCTGCTCGTCAGCATCGAACGCACGCAAGCCCCTCCAGACAACGAGGCGCGTCGGCTGACGGTCCTCACACCAAGCCAGAAACTCCGTGTGGCGGTGTCCCTTGAGCGGCTTGCTGTTCGCGTCCTTGCCGATCATATCCGCAATCGATTCGCGCACCTCTCGACCGACGCGCGTCCAAGTCGTCGAAGCATCTCCGGTCTTGAGCCGCAGAAGCTCGTGGAGCACAGCGCCTCGAAACCGGGACGTGAGCCGCACGATCGCGCAAAAATCCGGCGCGACGTTCCAACCAAGAGCGAACTGCATCAGATGGCAGTCGGGCCGATGCGCAGGCACGCGTTTGCGCTCACGGGCCACGGTGCGCGATGGCCGAACTGCGTAGAGAACACCCGCTCCGAGAGGCACGGTTCGCTTCACGGTCTCGGGATCGTCCGTCGTTCGTTCGATGTCGATGCGCATGGCATGCTCCAGTGGTATCAAGACAGGAACCGCACCCTCTGTGCGCTTCTCGACGAGCGTACAGTTGGAGGCGGGAATGGTTTCCTGCGGAGTCGCAACGCGAATCCGCGTGAGCGTCTCTGCTCGTCCGAAGTAGCCCATGCGGGCGAGGCACTGTTCGAGCACCCTGACGAGCTCCAG
The DNA here is from genome assembly GCA_019636815.1 of Nitrospira sp. Classification (GTDB taxonomy): domain Bacteria; phylum Nitrospirota; class Nitrospiria; order Nitrospirales; family Nitrospiraceae; genus Nitrospira_D. Next base: position 15,340 of record JAHBWT010000002.1, on the reverse strand, counting down.
CGTCCAGGAATCACTTTCGATGAACCACCAGACCGGCGCTTCTGGAGGTACGCACCAGTAGTTGTCCTGGACGAGGCTCGTGCCGTAGCTGCGCGTTCCTGCCTTCTTCTTCTCGGCTGGCCGCCATCCGAATTCAGTCGGGTGGTACTGCCTGAGCGGGCTGCCTTTTCGCGCGTCCGCGGGGAGATGGAACGTATACGTGCTCTTGCACAGCGCGGCCTGCAAACGCTCGAGCTCCGCGAGGTCCGGCGCCTGCTCCACTTCCCGCGCCCACTGGTACCAGCGTGCAGTCACCGCACGAACCAGGCGCCACGGGCTCGGGGGCCACTCGCCGTGCGGGTCGTCGAATGGATTCACGCGCCACGGCGTGGCGTGGAAGCGTCCGAGTGGGAACTCTTGTCGGAGGACGATTCGCATCACGTGTTCTCGTCCTGCTCCTCGTTCGGGTCGTCATTGCTCGTCTGACTGTCCTCGTCGGCCTTGCCTTTCCGATACAGCTCCTCGCGCGGCCAGAACACGTCAGTGATGATCGGAGGAGCGCCGTCGGTTTTTTCGCTTCGGAATGCAGCGTCGCGAATTACCTGCTGGATGTCGACCTTGATCTCCACGTCCTGTTTGCCGCTCTTGAGCGTCGTACGCCGGAGGTGGCAGCCAGACCTGAAGCGGAACGGCGACTGGAGGAGTTTCTCGACCTTCCACAGCGCAAGTGCGACAAGGAACTCCTGCTGCTTCTCGAAAAGACCGAGCTGCGTTTCTTTTCCATCCTCTTTCTTCTTGCGGCCAAACGATCGGATGAGGCTCACATCCAGGATGAACGTCGCGCGGATAGACTCGGCGGTTGTGTCATCGACCGCGAAGATCGGCTGACCGGATGTCGTTTTTCCCAACCGGTCGAACTTCACACCGGAGCGATCGACGCGGCCGGCACCGAAAGCCTCGAGATGCGCCGTGAGCGCGCGCGAGATCTTGATCTGCCACTGTGGGAAGAGCACGCCGTGGACGAGGGAGTTCGGATCGACCTCGAAAATGGTCTTGAAGACGCTCCACCACTTGTCAGCCGGTGGGTGCGCTTTCGAGCTTCCGGGCAGCTCGATGCCAAACTTGTCGATGAGATCACATTCGAGCGTGAGCGGCTCGTCGTTCCCGTCATTGTTCTCCTTCGTTGCCTTAGCATCTCCGCGCAAGATAGCGCCTTCAATGAAGTACGAGGACGCGATGCGGTGGCCCTCGGTGAGGCTCGTAACGACGACCTCGCGGTTCTTCGTGGGCTCCTTGCCCTCCGTCGTGTTCGTGACGCAGCGGATATAGGGCATGCCGTCGAGTTCCTCGACGAGGTCAAGGTCGTGCGCGCCGCGCTGGCAGACCGACTCAAGGTGATTGGCCATGCTCGCGGCGCTATCCACGATGCAGACATGCTCGATACTACCGTCCTTCCGAGGCGCCTTGTAGATGACGTGGCCGATCTCAGGGAATCCCGCCGGCTGAAACCGATCGCCGACGATCGGCTCAAGCGTCGCCGTCAGGACGAGCGGGGACTCGCCCTTCAGAACCTCGGCAGGGGTGAGTTCCTTCTTCTCTGCTTCAGACATGTGCTTCGCCTCCTGTTTGCCGGCGTCGAGGACGAAGCCAGCGTTGAAAGAGGACCGCCCGATCGCGGTCCGAAATGGTGAACAGCAGGGCCGCTACGAGGCGGTCCGGTTCGCTGGCGCACCAGGGCACGTCGAAGGACGCGAGGCGCACGCCAGCCATCGCGTACCGGCTGCTCGCAAGTCGAATTGCGGCGTCCAGGTTCCAGGAACGGATCAGCGTGACGAGCGAGCGCGTCACCTCCGTCGTGCGTGCGCCCGTCTCGTCAGAGAGAAGGTCGTTGGGCGAGAGGTTTCGGACGACCAAGGGGCGCTGGTCGACGAAGGGCTGCACGAGCCCCAGCAGAGCCAGCTCACCATCAGCTCGCGGAGGTGTGGTCTCCGCGCTGATGAGCGAACGCGCTTCCTGCGGGATCGTTCGCCAGTCGAAGAGCGCGAGCCGCGAGAGCCACACCACCAAGAGCGATTCATCCAGATCGCCAGCGAACCACCGACCCACATCCACCAACCTGGCGGTAAGCGGTGCGCGACCTTGCGGGCGAGTTGTGTTGGTGGTGTCCAACTTGCCCCCGTCGAACAGGCGTCGACACAGGACCGCCCCAAGGACACGAGCAAGTTCTCCCGGTCCCCACACCCAGCGTGCAGGGACCACCTTCGAATGTTCGAACCAACGCGGCTTGGTGGCCCAGTCGTATTTGCCGTCTCTGGTCCACTCCAGGCCAAAGCGGAACGCCGCGAATGGCAGTGCATCAGGAAACCCCGACACGAGCGATAGCGCGAGCCGCGCTTCGACGCCGGGTTGCTCGTCTGCGAACAGCGAAGGCAGCCATTCGAGAGGAAGCGGCTCCCAGCGGACCTTGCCCTCACGGAAGCTGCGATTGCGGTCGATGCGATCCAGCGCGGCGGCGACCACGTCGAGCAGTGCGATGGCTGCTTCGGAGCGGTTGGGCTCTGCGGCGACGTCGAGGAGCGCTGCCTCGATGGGACCACGAAGTCCCTCGAACCGCCAATGCTGGCCCACTTTTCGATCGCGCGGAAAGCCGCGCTGTTCGATCAGTGCGGTGACGCGTTCGAGCGTGAGCGAGATCGCGGTGCTCGCCCCGACAGCGTCGGCATCGAGCGAGAATCGAGCCTCGAAGCGAGGCTCGAACGTGTTGGCGCTCGTTGTTCGGCCGAGCGTGAAGCGCCGAAACTCGTTGATGCCGGCGTCCACGCCCCGCTTACGGATAGCCGTCGCAAACGCAGCCGGCGTTACGGCGCCTCGTCCGCGTAGCTCGGCTCGGCCACGCGAAAACAGGATTCTCGTCTCGGCCAGCGTCATCAGTCGGCTCCACAGTGGCGTCCAGACCTCGCCGAGAATGCGACCGGCCTCGCCCGCGTTCTCCGATGCCGCAGGCTGGGTGATGAAGGGGAACGCTCCGATTGCAGATCCGGCGCGAACGCCGAGGCGACGCGAAGCAGCACCAGCAAACAACGCCAAGCCTTCGCACGCGAGAACCATTGCCCAAGGGGAAAGGCCAGGAACGCGAGATGGTTTCGACTGACCGTTGTTGTAGAGTTCCCCCGATTCGCTAAACCAGCTGCCGCTATTCAACAGCTTGTTGTCAACCTTGACGACGAGCCAACCGACACCATTGCCGCACAGTAAATCGCGAAGATGCGCTCGAATGCACTCTTTTCCAGGTTTTGCCAGCACTTTCGCCGCACGACTCCAGCCATCCGAGAACGCGCGCTTGCCTGCGTTACCGCCAGTACCAAGAAGAGGGTTGTAGCTAACCCGGGCATGCGGGACGGCATGGGCGGCGAATATCTCAAGCTCGCGCTCCTCTGCTCGCGCGAGCCAGAGCGCGAGCGGGTCGCCTGACTGCTTGTTGGTCGCTTTCTTTTGATCTTCTTTCCAGCGCCGATCGTAAGGGCTCCATGCTTGCTTACTTGCTACTTGCACGAGCTCATCGAGCAGCTCATCCAGCGTGGGAGGACCGCCGACCACCTGTAGCACCTCGTCGCGCCATGCGATGCGCGTGCTCGGCCACTTCCGACTTACCACACGCAAGAGGCCAAGCGAGGCGAGGTAGTTGCCAAGGCTGTCGGGCGAGAGGCCAGGTAGCGCCAGCACCGGGAGACGCAGCTCAGCTACCATTGCGCACCTCGCTGGGCTTGAGAATGTTCGTTGCATGCTTTGGATCGCTTGCCCACCAGTCAGCTACACGCACGAGCGCTTCTAGGTACGCCAACGCGAACGGGCCGAGATTGCGCGGCTCCGTCTCCGGCACGACGCCGGCATCGCTCTTCTCCTCAGGCTGCCAAGGTCCGAGGAGATCTGCGACGAGGCCGGTCCAGCCGTACCCGGTCAGCACGAATTCGTTGCCTTCCCAGCGACCCTGGGCGCCGTCCTTCGCGATGGAGAAGTCGAGTGGCCACTGGTCATTGCCGATCACCAGCGTGCTCGGCTCGTTTCGTACGCCGAAGACGTCGTCTCCTTCACCGAGCGTCGATCGCAGCACGGTCCGCGCCTTTCCGTGGTGTGTGGCAGCCAGATAGACCGCCAGAGCCGGGTAACTGGCACCCCCATCACGATACTTCCGCCACATCGCGAGGGCCGAGGCGACCTCGTGGCGCAGGCGGGGACGAAACGGGACATCGCCTGCCCAGCGTACTCCAGTAAGTTGTTTCAGAGTCTCCCGCTCTGCTTCGTTGAGCTTGGTACCGTCGAGCGCCCAGCGCAGGCGCACGAGACCACGGTGTCCATTCCCATCTGAGAGCCGAAGCGCGTTCGACCTCAGCAGATGGACTTGTGCCTCCACCCCTGCGACAGCGCTGGGAGCGGTGATATCAACCCCGAGTACACGAGGCGTCTTGGCGAGTACCGCGTCGGGGATGCCTGAGCAATCGGGCAACGCCGCCTGCCACTGCGGATGCGCCTTGCCGATGTCGTGAAGCCCCGAGGCTTCCACTACAGCATCTCGTGTCTGCCCCGTCAGCGAGAGCGCTGTGCACAGACTCTCCGCCTCCCTTCGCGCGTCCTTCAAGTGGTCTTCGAGCCTCGACCAGTAGCCAATCTCGGTCCAGTCATCGTCTCGCAGGGTCTCACCACGCCCGGCGCGCGGTACTTCGACAAGGGTGTTCGACCTGTCGCCAGTCCAACCCTCGGTCACGTCGTAACCGCCGACGTCGCGCTTCAGCATGACGAGCATGCCGGGGCGGATGTCCCAATGATTCACGCGCTCCCAGCGGTTGTTCTCGTCGTCCCACAACCACGCCTTGCCCTTGCTGCTTTCCAGTATCTTCCGGACACGGATGAAGGAGACGGGGCAGCCTTCCTTCGCTGGCTCCAGCAGGGGTCCATCGAGGTCCTCGCCACGCGGGGGGCTGTCGCCCGACCAGTCACGCCAGAACACCGTCACATCGACGTCGGGGTCGGTACCGCGAACGAACGCACTGACGTCGGTGAACCCGCCGTGGACGTCTCGCTCGGTCGAAAACAGGCCGTGGACATCGAGTGCGCGCGGTAGGGGGCTTGGCTTGGGCCGCAACGCCTCGCGCACATCCTTTTCGCACTGTTTGTTCAGGTTGGCGATGGCCTCCGAGAACGCCTTCTCTCTGGAAAGCGGCGCAAAGGTATCGACGAGCTTCTTGGTGCGCTCGATGTCGGCGGCCTCGTACGGTCCGATGCGCTCCGCCTTCTTGTTCCCGCCCTCCTTTGGCGTCTCCCAAACCCAGGCACGCGCCTCTTGATCGTCTCCCTTTCGATTCAGACGGCCCAGGCGCTGGAGCATCGAAGGCCACGGCGCGAGTTCGGACCACAGACGATGCGCCGAGATGTCCACGCCCGCCTCGATGACCTGCGTGCTGACACAGATAAGACCCGGGTCGTTCTCCGGCAACTTGCCCGCCTTTCGGTTGGCATCGAAACCGAGGAGACGTTGCTCGTGTTTGGCGCGGTCTTCATGCCGAAATCGCGAGGTGAGGAGAACCCGGTGCTCCACCGACAAGTCGCGGAATACAGCGCGCGCCCAGTCAACCGTGTTGCAGATGACGAGCGAGAGCTCGCCTGCCATATGCTCCTGCATCACAGCCTGGGCGATGGCCTCGGGTGTGATCGCGCCCTGCGTGGACTTTGTCTTCTTTCTTGTGGATCCTTGTGTCTCGGAGTTTCCTGTCCACCACGCGACGGACCGCTTGGCCTTGCGCCACCAGGAGAGACCCTTGTCGTCGTCGAGTGAAGACTTCAGCTTCTCTTCGAACGCAGCTTGCTCCTTCGATGATTCGCTCATCTCTTCGCACTTCCGATCGGTAGTGCTGAGAAAGGATGTGCCGACCGTGGCGCTCATCCACGTCGTCAAGCAGGGCTTCAACACCGGGAACCGCTTTCTGCGCATCCAGTCGAGCTGCGACGTCGTCCACAGACCCGGCCCCATGAGCTGAACTTCATCGATCAGCCACCGGCAGTCGTTGTTGAGAAGGCCAAAGTGGACCGGCCACTCGAAGCGGCTCATGGCATAGCCGCGATTCAGCGCACGCGAGAGGAGCTGGTCCTGCGTACCGACGAGCACCCATGGCTTGTCAGGCTGGCCCACCCACTCCTCCTCGATCGCGCCGCCCATGAGCTGGTGGACGCCAACGTCGATCTCGGGCTTCGTGGCTCTGAGCGCCTCGAAGTAGCCCCTTAGACGCTGCACGGTTTGCGTGACGAGGCTACGCATCGGCAGGCAATAGACAAGATGAAGCGGCTCCGGCTCGCCAGCTACGAGTCGACGCCACGCCCATGCGAGTACGACCTCGGTCTTCCCAAGCCCGGTTGGAACCGGGAGTACGTCCGGCAAGCCCTCGACGGCGACCTGAAGCTGCCAGTCGTAGGGTGTGAACCCGCCAGTCGCGGCCTTGAAGAACTCACAATAATTCATCGCGCCCTTCTATCTTCGTCTTTAAACCCTTCGAGCAGGCACGCGAAACGAACTTGATACGGATAGGACTCATTACCGATTGCTTGCTTGAACCAACGGGCAAATGCTGCTTCATTGTTCATCGCAATTTGCTACCCTCTTTGTCCTGTCATTTTCTTGGGCTCTCGCCGACTCTTTGACACTTGAACCAGACCCAGATTCGCCAGGTTCACCGGTCGGTGCTGCACTCAGCCGCTGAGCCAGATCCTGCATTTCTTCGATGGCCAATAGGATATTTTCCAACGGCAATTCCGCCCAGCAGCGCAGTTGTTCGCGGCGCGCACCCTCGAAGCTGGTCAGGCGCCAGTCGAATTCCTTTGGTTGTCCTTCATGTTCCGGCATCGTCTTCCAACTTCATGCGCAGAGGTTCGGCTTCATGTACATGTTTCCGTTACATAGTTGGGAAGAGGCATACGATTTTCCTTTGCTGGAATCAAGCGTCATAGAGGGCCACCGCCCCTGCCCGCTTTGCCTTTCCAAGTAGGTGCGGTACAATCTGCGACATGAGCTTCGACCCTGCCAATCCGCCCATCTGGCTACGCAAGCTCCACGTGAGCGCGGCACAGATCAGTGCGGCTGACTACGCGCCTACACCCGAACAAGGCATCGTGGAGTGCTGCCGTCTCTCCGATGCCATGCAACGATGGTCGAAGGCTTGTGCCCAGGCACTGGGACTGTCGCCCCTCCCGTGCCCTCCTCCTTTCGACAACCCCTTCCGCCGCATTTCACCGATCGACCGACCCGCCGCCATGTCGCGCGAGGCCGATGTCGCCCGCTAGCCACGACTCGTTCGCCGATTACCTTCACGCCATTGTCACAGCACTTCCACCATCAAGCCCGTATTGCCTCGTCGGCGCGCTGGCCGTCAATGCGTGGGGCCGTCTTCGCGCCACCAACGATATTGACCTGCTCGTACTCGCAGACATGCCCGCTCGCACCGAACTGATCGATGCGTTGCGTGCTCACGAGTTTCGGATCGACGAGACCTGGCTGGAGCACAATCCGATGGCCAGGGATGTCGTGATGCGTCTGACTCATCGTTCTTACCCTACGATTCCTCTGGACCTTCTCTTCGCGAACGATCGCCAGTCCCAATCGGCACTTGCTCGCAGACAGGCGCTGCAGCTTCTCGGCGTCTCCCTGTATGTCTGCAGTCCGGAGGACCTGATTCTCCTTAAGCTCAAGGCTGGTCGTCCTCGTGATTTTGAGGATATGCTGGGCATCATCAAGAATCCTCACTTACACGTCGATCTTGACTATCTTTGGAGTTGGGCGGACCAGCTTGGCCTCCAAGGCGAACTGCAGTACGTGCTCCACGCCGCCGACACCGGAAGGTAGAGACGCTCGCCTGCCTCGTTTCGGCCATTACCATGTTTTTGTCCCCGGCTCCCCCTTTTATCCAACGGCTCAAACGGCACGTCAGGGTTATATTTGTTCGCCGGGTTCAGTGGATTGTCAGGATGATACTGATTCACCGGATTGAACGGGTTGTTCGGGCTATACTTGTTCACTGGATTTGCGGGATTACCGGGATCGTACCGGTTGACGGGATTGAAGGTGCTGTCCGGATGATAGGCATTTGCAGGATTGAGCGGATTATCCGGCGGATACTGCTGAACCGGGTTAAAAATGTTGTAGTCCCGCTCGTACCGTTCGTCGAACCCTATCTCGGCCACGGCGACGTCGGCCTGATAGAGTACGATTAGGACGATGGCTATGCGCTCGATCATGGCGTGCCTCCCTGGCCCTACTCACCGTTCGGGGTATTCGTTTCCGAGCGTTTCTGGCTCCCCTTCCCAGTGTTTTTCCAAAATCCCTGTCCCGGCCTGGCCGAATCGGCACAGAGAAATGTACTGGTCGCCTCGGCAAGCCGGTCGAAGACCTGACCGGTGTCCCGCCTGCAGAATTGGACGGTATTGTCACCGGCGATGCCGAGATCGCCTCCGGCCGCCCAGGCATCATGGTCGGCCCCAAGGTAGACGAAGATCCAACCTTGACGTTCATACTCCTTGATCATGCGAGAGATGCCATCCCTGGTGTATTCGCGCGAGGCATTCTCCAATCCGTCAGTCAGAATGACGCAGAGCTTCTTGGTTTCTTGCAAGGCTTCCTTCCCTGCGGCGGCCAGTGTTCTGCCAATGGCATCGTACAGAGGCGTCCCTTCCGCCGGTTGGTAGGTCTGCGCCGTCAGTTCGGGCACCAAAGCCACCGATTTGTTGCGGTGACGCACTTCCAATTTCCCGGAATTGAAGAGTGTCAAGGTCAAGCGGCCTCTCGCAGGCATCTGCCGGAGCGTTTTGAAGTACTGATTGACTCCCGCGATAGCGGCTCCTTTGCAATCCTGCATCGACCCAGTTTCGTCGAGAATCAGTGTGACGTAGGCCGCCGGAACATCATTTCCCGATTTGCCGGATACCGCACGTTCGGATGTTGTGCCATGACATGTCTCCTTGTGTGCAGTGATCGTTGAGCGACAGTGTCCCACAACGATGTGACATCCAAGGTCCCTTCCTGCAATTTTTTCCGCCGGATCTTCCCGACACAAATTTCGCGGAGTTGCGCGGGTCTGCAAGCTTTGCCGCCACAGCCAGTCTGGACATCCAAGGTCACACCGGCGCGGCGATCTTCCGGGCCTCCTGCTGTACGGCATGACGCAACGTCTCCGGGTTTATCACCTGGACACCGCTGCCGAAGCTCAGCACCCATCCGACGAGTTCTCGGCTGTCGGCGACGGTCAAGGTCATTCGTAGTTTGCCGCCCGGGAGCCGTTGGAGCTGCTGACTCGGATGCCAGACTCGGTCTTTGACCCAGGCCGCCGTGGCCTTGTCGAATTGGAGTTCCACCTCGATACGAGGTCCCCTCATGACGGTGAGCGAGTCCTCGACGAAGGCGTCGAAGTCGAAGTGGAGCGGGATTTGATATGGGAGATCAGTAGCGGTGACAGACTTGATGCGCTCAACGGCGAACATGCGCGGCTCGTTGCGCAGGTGGCAGTAGCCGATCAGGTAGAGGCCGCCGGAGGCATACCACAGCCGGTAGGGATCGACTTCCCGGCGAGTTGTACGCCCACGCGAAGCGGACTCATAGCGTACCTGGATACGTTTCTTATCGGTGATGGCCCGGGTGACGCGCTCGACGATCTCCCGGTGGCGCTTGTAGCGTTTGTGCGGGCCGAGTCCGACTGAAAACGTGCCTTCGAGTTGATGGACCAGCGCCAGCCCTTCCGGCGGAAGCACTGCCGCGGCTTTGTTTAAAGCCGACTGCAACGACGCATGCAGGGCTGTGCCTTCGAGCGGCGCGATGAGCCGCCGGCTGAGGGTCAGGGCCATCAGTTCAGTGGGTGACAACCGAAGCGCTGGAGTACTGCGGATTCCATCGAGGAGCTTCCACCGTGTCCTCCCGTCGACCCGCTCGGTCAGAAGCGGATACCCGGCCGATTCAATCGCGTCCAGATCTCGGCGCAGCGTTCGTGGGTGGCGCGTGGCCGAAGGATCGAGCCCTTCGGCGAGTTGTTCCAGCGTGAGTCCATGCCTCGACGATTCCAGTTTCTTGAGCACGGTCAGTTGCCGAACGGCCTGGTCATTACGCGGCATTGCTTCCCCCTTCACAATGCCGGACCGGCAGAGAACTCAAGAAACCAGGATGTGAGAACACGTCACGGAGACGCGGCGGTTGGTGAGGAGCTCTTGAAGGTTTGCGGCATCTGAAAAGTCGTGCCATGCAGAGTTTTGCGAGTTCGCTGCATCAGACTTGTGCTCGTTGGAAAAGAGCTTGTACACGTATTTTTCGAGCGACGCAACTCCTCTTCGGCACCAGCAAGAAGAATGAGGAGATTATCCATGCGGCAGCCATAGATCCACGTGGTGGCTTTTGAGCCATGAGTGCAGCCCCCTCGCTCAAGGGTCGGTTGATGGTTGATAAACGTTGTCACGGAATCGGCTGGTGCGATTTGCTGAGAAACCGACAAGAAGGGGGTTGTTTTTTCAAGCGCAGGCGTTACAATATCACCGGTCAGTCAACGCCAGATCATCATCCACCATCATATTATACAGAGGGGCATAACCGTGACTCTACGAACTATTTTCCGGCTCGTTGTTACAATCAGTGCGTGCAGTGCGTTCAGCAATGTGTGGGCATACGAAGCCGGCCCGGACGCAAGCAGTACTGATCCTTGCACCCAGGTGATCTTCTCATCCTTCACGCCTGCACCGTTCTCCGTCGAGAAGAATAATGTGGAAGTCGCGCCGAAATCGGAGTTTTCACTTCTCATATCCAAAGCCGCCACTCAGTCAAGCATCACCGTGAAGATCAAGGAAGAAAAAGTTCCCGTCACGGTGAAAGCCATTAACAACGGGTTCCTGGTCAAGGGCAAACTGCCGGAGAGCGCGACGGGTCGCTATATTCGACTCAACGTTTTCGCCAACGGCCCTGGTGGCTGTGACAAGACCGATGGCTGGCTGCTGAAAGTGGGAAAATGATCGTGCCAAGAAACGGCATAGGCAGGAGTCTCTCCTGCCTATGCCGTTTCTTCCCCGTGCCTAGACTATCCTCAGAACACTGCTCTCCCCACTCGATCGATTTTTGAAGCTCCTCAACAAGAACCTGTGGCTAAGCCAACGGAGGCAACCAAAAACCATTTCACGATATCTCCTCGATTCTTCAGGAGTAGAGAGTAGACTTCTTGCGCGGAGCGGTCAGATGGACGTCGATTAGAATGGGAATCGGATGCCGACCTGGACCTCATTCGGGATCATTTGTCCGGCCAGGCTTTTTAATCCGACATCGGCAGCACTGAAGGAAGATAACGGAGCAGACAGTGTCGTATTGAGCAAGCGATCTACCTCGGTGGCGTAGCCCCCGCTGAACCCCGCGCCGATATACGGCATCAGCGTCGTGCTTCCCATCGAAATTGGTTTCGACACAGTCGGAAGAGTCCGTAGGAGCAACTTGCCATCTCCCGGCATCGAGGCTGACGACATCCATCTCTTGTCAGTCTCCGTGGCGATGGCGGCAGGCGCCGGCATGTCTGAATCCGAAGACCCAATCGCAGAATGTCCGTCACCGTCCGCACCGGCATAGGGAAGGGACACGCTCAAACTGATACTGATAGCGATACCGGCACCCAGAAGCCACCTGCCATACCCATGAATGGTACAACGCTGCCCCATAAGGACATACCATACAACCTGTTCGACACCTATTCAAGAGGTCAACGCAGCCTCATGACATCGCTCCTGTTCGCCGCGAGCGAAGCATGGACCTGGCCGGCCGGCTTCGCCAGGTCGGCTTCACACATCCGCTATTTTCTTGGCGAGTGGGAGACGCCAGGCTATCGTACGTGCAGCAGACCGGTGGAAGAGGCAGGGGAGATTCTTCATGCGATCGTATGACATGGTGGTCATCGGCAGCGGACCAGCCGGCCAGAAAGCGGCTGTTCAAGCGGCGAAGTTATCCAAACGGGTGGCCCTGATCGAACAGGCATCGCAATTGGGCGGCACCTCGCTCAACACCGGCACCTTACCAAGCAAAACCCTCAAGGACACCATCGAATACCTTCACGGTTTAGGGCGGCGAGGATTGCCCCAGCTGGGAGCGGAGCTCACGCGGCGGCTGAGCCTCCCCGATCTCATGGCGCGTAAAGATCAGGTCATCGAAACCGAGGTCGGCGTGGTGAGCCACCAATTACAGCGGAACAAGATCGAGATTCTCCGGGGCACCGCGAGCTTTGTCGATCCTCATACATTGAGTATCACGCGACTGGGCGGAACGGTCGATCAGATCCGCGCCTCGATCGTCGTCCTCGCGACAGGGTCGCGACCACGCCGCCCCTCGGAGATACCGTTCGACGATGTGATGATCTGCGATTCCGACTCGTTTCTGCACACGATGAAGCATCCCGCCAGCATCATCGTCGTCGGAGGCGGTGTCATCGGAACTGAATATGCTTCGATGCTGGCCGCTTTCGGGATCACGGTCACGCTCATCGACCGCCGCAATCAGATGTTGCGGTTCCTCGATCAGGAAATCGCGGCGGCGCTGGTGACTCAGATGCAGGAGAACGGTGTGGTGATACGGCTGGGGCAAGAGCATCTGAATGTTATGATTGATGGCTCAAACCGCCCGGCCGTTCAATTACAGAATGGTGACATCGTGACAGCCGACATGTTGCTGTACACCATGGGGCGGATCGGCAATACGGAAGCGTTGAATCTCTCGACCATCGGACTGGCCACAGACGGGCAGGGGCAACTCCCCGTCAACGCCCACTACCAAACCGCGATCCCGCATATCTATGCAGCAGGCGATGTCATCGGTTTCCCCGCACTCGCCGCGACCGCGATGGAACAGGGCCGCCTCGCCACCTGTCATGCCTTTCAAGTTCCCGATGCCCACGAGATCAAAGTGATTCCATACGGCATCTACAGCATTCCAGAGGTCTCAATGGTGGGAAAGACCGAAGAAGACCTCACCGCCGCCGGCATCCCGCACGCCACCGGAAGGGCTCTGTTCCGAGAAATGGCGCGAGGCCACATCAGCGGCGAGCTCCACGGCTTCTTAAAGGTGATCTTTCACCGGGACACGCATGCGCTGCTCGGGGTTCATATCATCGGCCAAGGAGCGACCGAACTGATTCATATCGGTCAATCGGTCCTGACGTATGGAGGCACGGTGGAGTACTTCGTCCACAATGTCTTCAATTACCCCACCATGGCCGAGTGCTATCGCACTGCGGCCCTCGACGGGCTCAATCGCCTGCACCATACTAAGCTCCACCCAGCTGCAGCCGCGTGAGCCGCTCGCCAGAACCTTCTCCTCTCCTGATTGACAGCGAAGGGCATGAGACCCATCGGATTCGCGGAAACGCGGTTATCCACCCAAGCCAGCCTCTGATCTATCGCCAGAGATAGGGCGTGAGTACATAGGCTGCGGCAGAAACCAACACCCCCACCACCACACCGAGGAGCCCAGCCACGTAGAGGCCGGCAAACGGAGCAGCGAACACAACCAGAACCATGAAGAGGGCCAGGGAACGATGGCCTTCGTAGAATTTTCGGCGGGCCTCAGCTGAGAAGAGGGCGCCTCGGGCAGAATCAGGGTGATTCGACATGCCCGGAGTATAGACGAAACCCACCGATATGTCTGTCCGGAAGTCGAAGAGAACGAACGCCCCAACGCAGCGCGTATCAGTGGAACACGGGGCCAGAGCCCGCACCACTCTTCCTACCACAGCACTTCTTAAACTTCTTCCCGCTGCCGCAAGGACAGGGATCATTGCTGCCGATTTTGGTGCGGCGCGAGGGTTCTTGATCGAGATCGCCCGTTTCGAGCCGCGCTTGATAGATCGACCGTCCCAGATGCGCATACTCACGCATGGCCTCGGAAAAGATTTCCACCACAGACTTGGCAAGCTGATCGAGAGTACTCTTTTTACTTCCCTCCCGATAATATGCTTCGGCGAGTGTCGGTGAGCTGAAAAATGTGAGCGTCATCAGCAATGCCCCGAGATCCTCATCAAGTTCATCAGGCGTGTATGCATCCCACACCTCCGCCAGATAGTCATAGCCGACGCCGAACCCTTGCGCCCATTGACTCAGCGGCGCATCAGCCGTCAGGTTGTCCATCGGCCAGGGTCTGATCTCGCACCTCGGCGGGAGAGTCATGGTTCCCCCCGTTCGCTCACGAAGGCAATCGTTGTAGAGCGCCATCATGGTCTGGAGCACCTGCTCCGCTTCTTCCATGTTTTCGTACAGAGCCTCCTGATCGTTGAAGACCAGTGGAATCCATTCAGAGGGCGGAATCAACTCCGGTCCGTTCGCCAAACTGAACAAGAATCCCGCCAATTGCGGATAGGTCAAGGTGCCTTTGGGACGCTGCGGGGAAGAGAGGAAGCGCATTAACAGCGACGCCTGTTCACTGGTGAATGGAGGAACAGCGGGCATCATGGCGTGACCACCTTTGGAAGAGAGACGCTGGTTGTCCTTACTGCGTGAAGGCTTGGCTCGTTGCGCAATGGCATCTACTCATCCGCGTTCGTCCGCGTCGCAACACACCCAAAACTTTTTCTGCTTGTGCCACTGCCCTGCCGGCGCTAGCCCATCACCCGCGTGAGCGTATTCTCATCCGTATGATGAAATCGATCAGACCGGCCAGGCATGCGAAGTAAACCGCTCGTCAGAACGACTTATACTCGAGCCATTTGCCGTTCAGCGTGATTTTGCAACGAGTTTCACCCTGGCTGCCGGTGACCTTTTCCATGTCCAACGTGAAATCGATCGCGCTCATGATCCCGTCGCCGAACATCTCGTTCGCCATCTCACGCAAAGAATCGCCGTACACGCCAACAATTTCGAGCAACCGGTACTTGAACGGGTCTGTCATGTTCGGCAGATCCGTGCGTACCGGAAAGCGGCTCAAGGACCGGACAATCTCGTTGTCCAAACCCAGGAGCTTGCCGACCTTCGCCGCTTCCTCCGGGGTAAACCGGTGATTGCCGTTCAGCGCCGCCGCCACGAATGTGGAGTTCTTGCCGACGGCTTTCGCGACATCGGCGATCGTGAGTTTCTTCTCGAGCCGAGCTGCCTTGATCTTGCTGCGTATCGCTTCTTTCTCCATGTCGACCTCCGATGAAATGAAAAGAGATCTCTGCAACTATTAACACGAGACCCTGCGGAAAAGAGATGGACTGTTAGCGTCTCATACAGGCTCGGACGCAACCGGAAGGAGATGGTCGCGCCAACAACCTGTTAAAACACCTGGACGATAAAACACTTCAGATACCGCGTCTCCGGCATGCTGGCCAGGATGGGATGG
>JAHBWT010000019.1 GCA_019636815.1 Nitrospira sp. | reverse complement strand
ATGTCTAAACAAACTTTGCTTCCAGAAGAAACAGCCAACGGGTACACCCAACTCGCGGCCGATGTCTTGGCTCGCGCCAAAACATGCGGTGCGACGGAGGCGGATATCGTGGTGGCCGACGGAGGGACGCTTTCCGTCCAGGTGCGAGTCGGTGCCGTTGATCGATTGACCAAGGCGCGGGAGAAGAGGCTCGGCCTCCGTGTCTTCATCGGTAAGCGGTCCGCGACGACCTCTACATCCGACTTTTCACAAGAATCCCTCAAACGACTCGTAGCAGACACTTGTACCTTGGCCGGGGCGGTGGTCGAGGATGAGGTTTCAGGATTGCCTGATGCCGCTCAGATGGCCACGGACCAGCCGAGCCTGGATCTATATGATGCGACTGTGCTCGATACGGAGACACAGATCGACTGGGCGAAACGGGGAGAGGCGGCGGCGTTCGCGGCCGACAAGCGCGTGACAAACTCGGAGGGCGCGGAATTCGATTCGTCCTCTGGACGAGTGGTGCTGGCCAATAGCCATGGATTCGTTGGGTCTTACAAGAGCTCAAACTTTTCACTGTCCGTTTCTCCAATTGCGACCGATTCCGGAACGGGTGCCATGCAGCGGGACGCCTGGTACGAGGTACAACGCAAGTTTGCGCGATTGGCTTCCGCGGAATCGATCGGACAAGAGGCTGCAAGACGGGCTGTTCGTCGTTTGGGCGCGCGCAAGGTCTCGACCAAGCGAGTTCCGGTGGTATTCGACCAGGAGACAGCCGGAAGTCTGCTCGCAAACCTCTGCAGCGCCGTGTCGGGCTATGGTCTCTACAAACGGGCTTCCTTTCTTCTCGACAAACTGGGTCAGACGATTGCTTCCGATCTGATCACGGTGTATGACGACGGCCGGATGGTCGGTGGGCTTGGGTCTCGCCCCTTCGATGGTGAAGGGTTGGCCACCCGCAAGAATACGATTGTGGAGCGTGGTGTGCTCACGAGCTATTTGCTCGATACCTACTCTGGGAAGAAGCTCGGACTGCCGTCGACCGGGAACGCGTCACGAAGTGTGGGAGAAAGTCCTTCGGTCGGTCCGACGAACTTTTATCTGGTTCCTGGAACGAAAAGCGCACAAGGGATCATCGGGTCGGTAAAGAATGGGCTCTATGTCACTGAGTTGATCGGGTTTGGAATCAACATGGTGACCGGTGATTATTCACGCGGAGCCTGCGGGTTCTGGATCGAAAATGGAGAGTTGGCCTATCCGGTTGAAGAAATTACCATCGCGGGGAATCTGAAACAGATGTTCAAGGATATCGAAGTAGTGGGGAACGATCTTGTGTTCCGAGGGCGCATCACCAGTCCGACGCTGAAAATTTCAGAAATGATGGTGGCGGGCAACTGAGCACTGAGGAAGTGCCGAGGTTCGAGTCCCCTGAGTGCCGAGTTGAAATTTCCCTCCCCCCTCTATCCCGCACTCAGGACTCATTACGTAACACTCGTGACGGCGCGGAGGTGAGACATGGCTGAATCCATTCGAGAGACGACTGTACAGTATCAGAGCGGAAAGGTGGGAATGACGGCCTTCGTGGCGGCTCCGCAAACCAAGGGGAAACGGCCGACCATTATCATCGTCCAGGAGTGGTGGGGCCTCACGGACCATATGAAGGATATTGCAAGGCGATATGCGGCGGAAGGCTACGTCGCCATCGCCCCGGACTTGTATTCCCGTCTGGGACATGCGCTGACGGCAGACGCCGGGGAAGCCGGCAGACTTATGAACACGTTGAAGCAGGAGGACGGAATCGCCGATCTGAACGCGACGGTGGCCTATCTGAAATCGGTTCCTGAAGTCGACGCGACTAAGATCGGCATCACCGGCTTTTGCATGGGTGGCTCCTACGCGCTCATGCTGCCCTGTATCAATCAGGAGATCAAAGCGGCAGTGCCGTTCTACGGCCAGATACCCAATCCCGACTTGCCGATCCAGAAACTGGCCTGTCCGGTGCTGTATTTCTATGGGGAGGACGACGGCTGGATCACCAAGGCTGACGTGCAGCGATTGGCGGCGGCGCTGAAGAAATACAACAAACCCGGAGAGATCAAGACCTATCCGGGAGCACCGCATGCGTTCTTTCGAGACACCGATCCCTCAGTGTATCGACCTGAAGCCGCGAAGGATGCCTGGGCCAGGACGAAGGCTTTTTTTAAGCAGCACCTCGGCTGATGAAAATGGCCACCAGCGTCGTTCTCAGTTGTTCGTCTCCCAGTGGATTTGTTCGAAGGTCATGTTGATCAGTCTCGTGAATTGCGTGTAACACAGGAAGAATCCATCATGCCGCTTGATGCAGAACTCGGAAAGAAAATGCTGCAGCTGATCACGTCGCGCTACGACGATCGGCATTGGCGCAAACAGATCGAGAAAACCCTCAGCTTGCCACAATCCGGCGTGTCCGATCCGATTCAACAGCAGATTTTCATGTATCTCAAGCTCGGGCTGAAAGCCTACAAGTCCCGCCGAGCCGATCCCGACTCGTGGATCATCGGTGGCTATGCCACGAAAGAAGTCATCAATCGCGCAAAATTCCAGCCGCAGCTCGTCGGTGCCTCTGTTACAAAAGAGGAGGTGGCCTTTTTAGGGACCGATCCAGGAGAGGATGTGACTGAAGCCTGGTGGGAAGAGATGCTGGTGCAGTGGTTTGATGTTCCGGAAGAAGAGAAATCTGCTGAAGACAAAGTCGGCGACACTGCGGAATCAGGCTTCCCTTCGAAGATCCAAACAAAAGCGTAACGCACAATCTGCCAGTGGCACAGATGTGGATGTGACAAGGGCACACTTCCCAAAAGGCACGAAAACGATAATCGAGAAGAAGTGTCCTAAGTGCGGGCCTGCCATAAGTTGGAAAATGGCTTCGAGCTATGTTCTCTGCTAAAGCACTCGCTCCATGAAGTTTCCCAGCGGCTCACCCACAGCATCCGCAGCTGCCTGAAGTAGACCTTTCAGTGTGCTAGTCCCAGCCATGACCTCATCCACTGCATGAAGAAGCTTAGGCACGGTCGTTCGAGGACACGAAAATTGGAATCTGTTATGCGCGAGTGAGCGCCATGCAGCCGCAAACTTCCTGGCAGCATGAAGATTGACGAGTTCTTGGCGTGCGAAGCTTCCGTCGCTTACAAGAGCAGATGTGAGGAATGCCTGTATCTGCAACCTCTTGCTGGCGGATTCTTCAGTACATAGCAATCTTGTCGCTGCTCCACAACGGACCGTTGCGGGGATACCTGTATTGTGAAGGTTTGATTCAAGAGCGTCCGCCTCACCTGAAGCTCCATCAATCAGCATCCTTACAGCGTTTGTTAAAGGAGCATCTACTCCTACTGCTTGAATGCTTTCCTCTAACCACTTGTTCAAATTGAGAAGTAGATCGCTGCTCCCACAGATAATGCCAGCGACAAGAAGACCAAACCATTGCTCAGGGTGAATTGTTAAATCGGATGCCGGTCCTTCATCTGGTTCAAGAGGTGTTAAGGTTCCACGCTTGCTAGACAAGTCGGTAGATGCTCTTTCAAACACAATCAATGATCGAATAAATCCATCGCCGGCACCCTTCGCATAAGCCAATGCAAGGCGTGCCTCAGCTGCTAGCCATCGAACGTAGACGTATCTGGATTTTTCCAATTGTTCGAGTGCTTTAGGAATGGATGGGAGATCAACGCCAAACGTTGTCGCAAGGTGGAGTACTTGAACACGCATCAGCTCATAACGTACAGCTTGGCCAGGTTCGATTTTATAAGTGATCTCAGAACCGGCGAACTCGCATCACCAACTTTAATTCTTGGGTCGAATTCCTCATGTTTCCCAAAAGAGGTTTCGATAGTCTTGCAGACTTCAACGGCAATGCGGTGTACGGCGTCCCAGCACAAGTCACCCTCGACAGCTGTCTCGGGAGGTAGTGACAAAACAGCCTCGGCCAGTATTTCTGAGGCCCTTGATTGGTTTTTCTTTAAGGATGCTACAAGGGCTGCGTCGATTTGCAAGCCGAACTTCGTGAGCTCAAATTGACCTGGTGGGATGGAAATAATCGCATCTCGAAAAATTTGTTCCGCATCGTTCCAGCGTTTAAGGCGCGCAGCACTGATACCAGCGCGGCGGTACGCGAACACGTCTAAGGTAGCTTTGTTAGCTGGGTCAGACGTTAGCTGTGCCCAGCGAAATTGAGGCCGCATGTTTCTTCACTTGTACTGCGATAGCGGTGTCAGACTTCACAACTTCAAAATCTTCTGCGCCCTCCAAATAAATGACCTCATCAGGACTGGTTAGTTGAAACCACGCATCAATTGAACACCAGGCTTGATAAACGGTTCCTTGAATGGAGTAGATGGCTTGCCGCTTTGGGTCTCCGGGAAGAGGCGCAGGGAGGCCCGCAATACTTGATGATAAGTCATCGCTGGATGGAAGAGTTCTGGGAAGGATAGAATCAGGCATCAATATGGTATAGGACCAGATGAAGCGATGGTATTCTACTTCCTCGGCATGGTCATGGTCTACAAGGGGTAATAGCCGAATAGCGGCGGTCTAACCAATCGGGAAAGCAAAAAAATCAGAACAGGTCCATCTGTGCCGGTTGAGGTGATTCAATATTGAAGGGGCGGTGCGGCTGGAAAGAGCTCGGGGAGCTCGCTACGGTGAGAACATTTCCTGTAATATTGCGAGGACGGCTGTGAGCGTACTCGGAGCGATTCGTCCGACTCGTCTGACGAGGCGCTCGCTATCGATGGTGCGTAGTTGGTCAATGGCGACAAACCCACTCCGATCGCGGAAACGGCAACGAATACGCCAGGGATAGGCCTGACCTCCTGTGGTCATGGGTGCTACAATTACCGTCCGCAGGTGTTGATTGAGTTCATCGGGAGAAATAACGAGGCAGGGCCGTGTTTTTCTGATTTCACTGCCTCGGGTGGGGTCGAGTTCAATCAGATAGACATCGCCGCGGGTAGGACCTGTGGGCCCTACCGCCATTTCCACTCTTCCTTATCGAATCGAGTGGGGGGCGGCGGATCAAGCAAGTGATCTTCGTCTTGTTCCCGCATGCGTCGAGCAGCGTCGGCCCACCCGGCTCGCGGGTGTGCCGGCTTTGAGATGAGAATCCGGCCTGGTTCAGCCTGAAGCTCAACTTCGTTCTCAAGCTGGGCTTCTTGAAGCAATGTCTTCGGGAGACGGATACCCCTAGAATTACCGATTCTGACGATATGCGCTTTCATAGTGGTCTCCTGATGGATCTACATTGTAATCACAATTACCATCAGAAGCAAACGCAGTGTTTCGTTTAGTCGTGAGTTAATAGAGCGATTAGCGAGGAGTCATTCTTATCCGAACAAATCCATCTGCGCCGGTTGAGGCGATTCGATATTGAGGATCGGCGCGGCTGGCGTAGGACCTGCGGTGGTTGATTCAGTCGGTTTGGTGTTTCGATCAAGAAATTCTTTTAGCTTCTTGAAATCTTCCTTCAACGTCGGAAGTAGATTGCCTTGGTGCAACGCTGCGGCCGGATGCAAAAGTGGGAAGATGACAAAGTCTTTCATGTGGAAGGGCTGCGCCTTCACCTTGGTGATTCCAACTTTGCGTTCCAATAGTGTCTGAGTGGCCCAGTTGCCTAGGGTACAGACCAGCTTTGGCTGAATCAGCCGAATCTGCTGCATCAGAAAAGGTTTACACGTTTCGACTTCGTCCTGCTCGGGGTCGCGATTATTTGGCGGTCGGCACTTGATCACATTCGCAATGTAGATCTGGTCGCGCGAGAGGCCTGCGGAGGCCAACAGGTCGTTCAGGAGTTTGCCCGCCGCACCGACGAATGGCTCGCCCTTCTGATCTTCATTAAAACCTGGCGCTTCCCCGACAAACATGATACTGGCGTGAGGGTTACCGACACCAAAGACGACCTGGCTGCGACCCAGCTTGGCCAGCTTGCAGCGGTGGCAATCATGGAGCGAGTTGGCAAGTTCTTGAAGAGGCGTGAGCGTCATGTGTCATGAAAGCGAAAAAAGTGGTAGCGGTATCTTAGAAACTGGTGAGCCGGGATGTCAATCAAGATAATGAAGTCAACGGACGGGAGAAGCGGCGATGAAACTTACAAGCATGGCAAGTATGCTGCTGACGATGTTGCCGGCGATGACGGTCGCGGCCTCTGTGGAACTGGCGGCGTTCGCAGATAAGGACTTCTGCGAAAAAGTGGCCAGATCCTCAGGAGACCGGTTCGTATTCGAGAGGGGCCTATTGCAGACGGTCGAATGGGAGGCGGTTGAATTGAAAGGAGAAGGACCCACCGTGAGGCGCTGTTCGAGCCTCGACAAGACGATCATTGATCTGGACAACGATGGGCAAAAGGATTTGGTGGTCAAAGCTACTTTTTGCATGAAAGGCGATCCGAGTGACAGCTTCTATGTGCTTCCAGTGGATAGCAGGGTTCTTGAGAATGCAAGTTGGCAAGACTTGAGTCCCCTACTGGCGATTCACGACAAGTTCGAACGGACCGGTGGGACTTATCCGCTTAGGTCGATCCAGTTTGACAAGGGTGCGTTGTTTCCCGATTTGACAACTACCTTCTCGGTCCACCCCTTCCGTCTAGATAGTACCACCTATGTCGGTCTGACCGATGGGAGGCGGGAGTGGATGGTGATCGCCAAGTATTTGGGAGCGGAACGGTTTGAAGATCTATGTTATCTGCACGCGGCTACACGCGGCTAATTGAGACGATATCCTTTTGCCGAAAGACAAGTATCCCGCATGGCGTTGATGATCGAGAGGCCATGCAGGGCTCGGGCATGGTCGGCAGGGCTTTGAGGGCCTGGGTTGAAGGGGAAGAGCGAAGTCTGGCTATAGAAGTGTTGCTCGTTGGCTAACCGCGCTTTGTACTCGCACTCCATATAGTCGCGCTCCACGTCATACCGGCTGAGTCCACTCGGGTGGCTCCCACGCTCGTACGGATTTGGTGCGCAGCTGAAATTTGCTAGGATAAGCAGGATTAGGGCGCCCCTATACCGTCTTTTCATAAGTATTGATACCATCCACACAAAGGCGGATCAAGCCGGTCGGCCTGTGACGATTTCCGAGCACCGATGGGCGCTAACGAGCGCGCTCTCCAGATTGGTTGGCCACCCGGTATCCGTCCATCCGCCGGCGACGAGCAGGTTCTGGATCGGACTCTGCTGAAGAGGCCGGAGCCGTGCAGTGCCCGGCGCGAGCGAGAGAGTGGCATGGGGTTCTCGAATGATTTCATGAACGGAGATGTCTTCAGGGGCCATGTTTGGGAACACTCGGATCAGCTCGGCGATGGCAGCGTCTCTCACCTGGTCTCCATTCAAGTTCTCCAGCGAGTCGGCCATCGCGCAGAGACGACAGACAATTTCTCCGGGGCCCGACGGTGCGACGGTGAGTTGGTGAAAGAGGTGTCCCGTCAATAGGACAAGCCGTGGAGTTTGAACGGATGACCGGCACTTCAATTGGACGACGAGCCCGCCGAGATCAGTCAGGTCCGTCATGTGGGAGAAGTAGGCCAAGCGGGTCAGTAACCGCTCCGGCAGGAGCGCGCGCAACTGTTGGTGCGGTAGCGCGATGATGTACCAGTGCGCGCGCAGCGTCATGCCGTCGCGAAGCCTGACATCCCGCATCTTGTTCTCATCGAATCGGAGAAGTGGAGGACTCGTCAGTGTACGAAACACTATGCGATCGTGAGGCAGCGATTGTTTCATTGGCATCATGAGTCTCTGCTCGATGGATCCTGATACAGAGAGGAGCCTGGCGTCTGAGGCGTCGCTCAGAAATACGGTAGACAGCAATTGCACAAAGGTTGCGGCGGAGAGGCGTGCAAGATCATTTCCTGTCAGCCAATGAGCCAGCCGCCCCCAAATCCGCTCCCGTGCCTCGAGGCTCTGCCCGGTTGCCAAGAGCCATTCGTCCGCGGTTCGATTTTCCAGATCTGCCGGGAGGGTTTGTGCCTGTTCCCAAATCCGCTCGACGTGCGAGAACAGCTTCCACCGGTCCTGCCAGGCAAGGCCTTGGAAGCTGAAGAGACTCATCATCCATTGAAAAGCTCCGGGAAGGCGAGCCGACTGATATGACACATGGCGCCCATCGGGCAGCCGAAACTCGAGTGGAATGGATCGGTCTGGGTAAGGAGGCTGTTGCCGATCCAGCGCGTGGAGGAGTCGGTGGCTTTCTCGGTAGCATCCCAACAGAATCGGTACGGGGTCGGATGGATTGAGCCAGAACCCATCGCGCCATTCGGGGTGATCGAGTAGCGTGATGTGGCAGCTCTGTCGACTTAGATGATATGCGATGGTGAGACCAGTCAGACCAGCGCCGAGGATGAGAACGGCTTGTGAATGTGGAGCAGTCACGAAAATCGTGAACGGAGCCAAATGCGCAAGGCGATGATCAACCGTTGCGTGGTGGTCAAACTGATCCGTGGCCCGAAGACCCGATAGTTCGATCGTTCGATTTGATCCAATATTCGGCTATAAATGCCACGCATGATTTCTGCCACCGTCAGCGCGCGGCGTTCTTCGGGGGACAAAGCATTGAGCGCGGCATCGGCTCGCTGGTAATAGTGGTGGGCGCGGGAGGCCTCGTATTCCATCAATGCACAGAATTCCGGCGAATAGCTCCGATTGAGCATGGACTTTTCCGCATAGTTCCACTTGCGTAGGTCCTCGAGCGGAAGATAAATACGACGTTCTCCGGCATCGGTGCCGACGTCGCGAAGAATGTTCGTCAGCTGAAAGGCCATGCCGAGTGCGACCGCGTAGTCCTGTGCCCGAGCGGACGTGACGCCGAAAATATGCAGACAAATGAGGCCGACGACGGAGGCCACGCGGTAACAGTAGAGCGACAGCTCATCGAATGTGACATAGCGGTTATTGAACAGATCCATCTCGACGCCTTTGATCAGCTCTTCAAAGTAGGCTTTGGGGATTCTCATAGATTTCACATGGTGGGCGAGGCTCACCATGATAGGAGTCGTCGGGGTTCCTGAATAGACGGCGTCGAGCTCATTCCGCCAATGGGTCAGTTCCTCCTTTGGATTGCTCCCGGCAGCCGGCTCGTCCACGGCGCTGTCGATAGCCTTGCAGAAGGCATAGACGGTATACATGGCTTCACGTTTGGCTTTGGGCAAAAAGAGGAATGAATAGTAAAAGTTGCTGCCGCTGTTCTTTGTATAGGCCGTGCAATAAGCTTGTGCTTCAGAGGCCTTCATGGCGCGCCGCCTCCAACCAGAATCGAAGCCTCAAGTTTGATGGCTTTGACGGGGTCGATCCCGTTGCCGGGACTTGGATGCAGAATCGAGTCCAGCAATTCGACACCATCCACCAACCGTGGGCCGGGACGGCTGAAATAGGATGCGGCGTCCACGATGTAGAGATTCGGCCACTGCTCACAGGCTCGTCGCCATCTGTCATGGGCCTGGAGCTCGTTGATGGTGCGATCGATGGAAAAGCCACAGGGCATGAGGATGATCACATCAGGGTGTGCGGTTTCCACTTCTCGCCAAGTGGTTTGGCGCGATGGGGCATCCGTAGACCCTAGTACATCGCAGCCACCGGCTAAGTCTATCATTTCCGGAACCCAATGCCCTCCGATATACAGCGGGTCCAGCCATTCGAGGCAGACGACACGAGGACGGGAATGTCTCCGAGCGTTCCTCCGGTTGATGGAGTCCAATCTCCGACGAAGTTCCGTGGCGAGCGCCTGTCCCTTCGCGAGTCGATCGACAGCACCGGCGATCCGCTCAACGTCATGAATCACTTCTCCGAGCGTCGTGGGGCTCAGCGTGAGGACATCAGGTGGAGGTTGAAGAGATTGAATGGCACGCGCGAGCTGGCCCGGCGTCACGGCGCAGACGTGACACAGGTCTTGCGTCAGAATCATATCGGGCCGGGCCTGATGCAATGCCCGCTCATCAAGATGATACAGCGGACTTCCGGATGCGACCAATTCTTTGACCCGTTGATCGATAGCAAGGCTCGTCGTCAGGTGAGTTTCGACTAATGGTTCAATCATCACCGGAACCTGTCGAATCGAAGGAGGGAAATCGCATTCATGGCTGATGCCGACAAGATGGTCGGCCAAACCGAGAGACGCGATCACTTCTGTTGCACCGGGAACCAGTGAGCAGATTCTCATAGCGGTCATAGGCCTATGTGGGCCACAAACGAGCGCGTACATCCCTCAGACGCGTGTCACGCAAACTATGGCTGATGGCATCGGCTTCGTGTAAGTCTTGCACAGTGTGCGTATTGGCCACAGCTAATACTTTCATGCCTGCAGATTTTGCCGCTCGAATGCCGGGGCGGGAATCTTCGATGACCAAACAAGAAGTCGGTGAGAGCAAGGCAGCAGCATGGTGCCGGTTCAATCCCGCCAGTGCATGAAGGAACGGTTCAGGATTCGGCTTGCCATGAGTCACATCCTCGGCGCTGGTGATGTGACAAAACGATTTTCGGAGCCCGATTTGCTCCAGCACCAGCTCGATCTCCGCTCGTAATGCGCCTGAGGCGATGGCAATGGGACATGTCGCGGCGGCTTCTTCCACAAATTCTTTGACGCCTGGGAAAATGACCAAGTGGTCCTTGATCGAAGCCAAATACGAGGCGGCCTTTTTAGCCATAAGGTTCTCAATAAGCGTGGTGGAGGCCGGGCGCCGATTGACACGTAGAGCTTCCAGAATACATCCTCGATCGTCGAAGCCGAGATAGTTGGCGTAATAGTCGTCTTCCATCAAATCGATCTGGATCCCTGCAAGCGTTCGACGCAACCCTTCGAAGTGCAGCGGCTCACTGTCGGCGATCACGCCATCGAAATCGAAGATTACGGCTTGCATGGGGTCCTAGGGCTCGTGCTGTATCCCCTACGATGAAGGTATAAACGGGTGGCATTATAGCACAGAGGGTGGCGATGCGATCACCACCCTCTGCGCGCGACCTGTGTTGGGGAAACCGACTGGATCAGGGTTTCAGTTTAAGCTGGTGTTCTGGTAACCAGCCTTTGGTGCCGTAGTCGCTGCGCACGGAGTAGACCCAACCGGTTTCCTGGAGATCCCCGTCAAGAATGGTCAGGACAGTTCCCGCCGGAATGGCCGGTCCTGGCTGCGATCCCTCTGCATCCTTGGCGAGCAGGACTTTCTCGCCGGGAGCAGCAGGGTTCGGGAGTACGCTGACTCGTTGTCCCTCACCAAATAGCGGAGTCGGCGTATCGGTGATAGGTACCTCGGACGCCGGGGTCGGCATCTGCGGAGCAGAGGGCGGCATCGGAACAGGGGATGCAGGTGCTGTCGCGGCCTGTGGCACCTCGACCGGCGCGCCAACTGGGGGTGCAGTCGGAGCCCCTTCTATAGGCGGAGGCGGCGGCGGCATTGGCTTTTGTGCAAGAGGGGCCTGAGGTTGCGGCGCCGGTGACTCTCCGAGGAGCGGCTCGATATACTCCATGACCACCTCCGGCTCCATCGCGACATAGGCGCCGCCGCCGATCAGCACGAGCAATAGCACCCACAGGAGGGGACGCCCACTCGATTGCTTGGGCGGCTTCTTAGGAGACGGTGAACGGACTGTGGTGGTCTGCTCCAATTCCTCTTCAGTGAATTCAAGATCTGGTTCAGGTTGGCGAGCAAAGAACAGGTTCCAAGTCAGAGGACTACCGCCCAACGATGGGCTTCCAGCGAAAGCAAACATCGAGCACCTCCCTGCAGCGGACTGCATCGTACAAGCTGAAAAAGTACTTATCACCAAGGCCATAGGCTGTCAATTGTGTACCAACTATTCAGCAAAGGTCGTTCGGTGACGGCTCCAGGCTCAACAGGATTGCACATGAGAACAGGATAATGCTTGATGCTCTCGGCTGCCCGAGCAATACACCGCCAACCCTTTGCAGCCACGTTCGTGCGCCAAGAAGAAGGCGGCGGTGTCTTTTGCGACTCGGCGGAACATATCAGCCGGTGATTCGATGGGGATGTCGTATCCATTTTTCGCCAAATAACGTTGACGTAAGACGATCAGCGCATTCGGTGAAAGGCGGTGTGATAGGTGCTCGGTCATCATGAATTGGATAGGTGACATTATAGCGTCTTCTCTACAGCTCAGGCATTCACTTCGGGGTTGACTCGCCGGCGCCTCTTGCATGTCTGTCGAACCGGAAGGCACAATGACCGGATCGACGACCATGAAATCCTATCGCGAAGAACTCTGGTTCGAAACGAAGACCAGACGGGCCTACCTGAATATCACGCCGCAGATCGAGGCATTGGTAAAGAGAAGCGGGGTCCGGGAAGGCCTGGTGTTGGTCAACGCGATGCATATTACCGCGAGTGTGTACATCAACGACGATGAGCCGGGTTTGTTGCAGGACTACGACGAGTTTCTGGAACGGCTGGCTCCTCATGAGGCTCGTTACCGGCACAACAATACGGGCGAAGACAATGGAGATGCGCATTTGAAGCGGCAAGTCATGGGACGAGAAGTCGTGGTCGCGATCACGGAGGGCAAACTGGACTTCGGTCCGTGGGAACAAATTTTCTATGGCGAGTTCGATGGGCGTCGCCGCAAGCGAGTGCTGGTAAAGATCATCGGAGACTAGAACCGGTGTCGAGTGCGGACATACCTGGTCAAGAGTATGAGTAATTGTGGTGACGCTTGCATGGGTATGAAAAGTTTGGCAACATGGATTCTGCGGTTCCGAGCAATCTTCTTCGGCTCGTGTTGTAGGGAGCAGCGATGTTAGCCTGGTCTCGCCCTGATCCACTCACGCGCGATCTCATCCATCTCATCAATGCCCGTCGTCACGATCATGGCGATACGGATGATGCCATCGACACCTTGCAGGCATTTCTTGAACAGGGACGCGAACACGATCTTCTGACGGTGCTTGCCGCGCTTGACGAAGAAATGGCGGAATGGCTGTTCGATCTCGTGGCGGAGGCGAGTTGCACGTTGCTCCTGGATGGGCCGAGTGACGAAAAACCGACCTATGCGACCATCGCGGCGTTAGAGCTACCGTTGCAGGCGAACCTCACCGCTCCTCTCAAGCTCAAGATCGATCCCATCGCGACCGCTGATCTGCTACACCGATGTTTGCAGCTTCCTGCCGGGACGGTCGTGCGTGTCGAGTCACGGCTCTTGACCGATGCCACATTGGAGATGTTGAATCTCCAAATGCTCCATGATCACCTGGTCACGGTCGCCGATTCACGGCGCGCGCAATCGGTGGCCGCGAGGCTTCTTCCTCCGGTCGAAAACACGGCGTTTCTCTTATTTGAACTGATCGGTTCGACGGACCCGGGGTTGCCCGACTCATGGGAGGACCGTCAGCGCCGCGAAATTCTCGAGGGTTTGGTGAAGCAGTGTCCGGAGCTTGCCTGCGCGCCCGATACGATCGAAGCGCCGGTCTATGCGGCCTATGCCATGTTTGACGCGCAGAATGCGGTACGGCTCCATCATCTGGCCGATGAGACCGCCGCCGTGTGGAGAGAACTGGATCCGCTGGTGAGGTCCCGCACGATCGTGCATCTCCATACGCAATGCGGAAATGGCGTATACATGCCGGTGTGGACCGATCTGTTCGATCCCGAGCTTCCGGATGAACATGGCCCGGTCTGGACCTCTCCTGATGTGTGGGTGTTTACCGCCGATCTGCCGATTGAGTGGCCGGGTGAGATGTTGACCAATCGGTTGCTGGCAGAGGGCTGCACCAGGTTCGAAAACCATATCGTTGAAACCCCGGACAACTGAATTTCCTCGTTCCCCGTTCTTACCGCTCAAGCTTCTTGTATACGCCAGCCCCGTGAGCGAAACGCCCTGCGCAAAATTCCTGTTTCGGTGATTTTCAGGAAGCTTTATTCTATCCTCACTTCCATGAAGATCACTAAGGGCTCGGACCGATCCGTGAAACCTATCACGATCCTGGTCACGGTCGGCGGATTGAGCTTGGTTTGGGCGATCGTATGGGCGAACTTGCCCTCGAAAGAAGAACTGCTGTCCGCCCAGGCAGGATCACCTCCTGTCGAATTCCCGCGTGTGCCTGCTCTCGATCTGGCGATACCCGGTGTATCCGGTTCACCCGAGACTACCTCGGTTAGAGCCGGACAGACAGCACCAGTGGCGACTCTGGGTGGATTATCCGTTCCGCGTGATGGTCGCGCCAGGAAAATCGCTGAAGTGAAGTGTGACGCGGAGATCCAGCAGTACTGTCCCGATTCCCTTGCAGGTGAAGACCGCCGCAGATGCGTGATGCAGCGTTTCAAGCGGTTGGATGTGTCCTGTCAGCAGATCGTGCAGGAGCGGTTGGTGCGCTGGAAAGAAGCCGATGGGTATAAGGTGGCGTGTGTTGTCGAGGTAAAACGGTTCTGCCGCACGGTGCCGGCTGGTGATGGTCGTGTCCTGCAATGCTTGCAGGAGCATGAGCAGGACCTCTCGGAAAGCTGCTATCAAAGCTTGCCCAAAGGGCGGCTTCAGACTAGGAACTAGTCTGGTTCGACCACCATTAGGCAGCCAAGCCCTCAACACAGGAACGGAGCTCCATAGCGAAATCGCCAGCGCGGTGATAGCGGTGGACTGGGTCTTTATGGAGTGCACGATCGAGAACATCCTTGAGGATAGGAGGCAAGTCGGGTCTGACGGCCTTCAGGCTGGGGTGGGGAGTATGCGCGATGGCAAAGAGTAATGCCGAAACGTTGTCTGCCAGAAACGGTGGACGGCCGGTCAGGAGCTCGAACATGACGACGCCAAGGGAGAAAATATCGGACCGGCCATCGACCTTCTTGCCGGCGATCTGTTCCGGCGACATGTAGGTCGGCGTTCCCATCACGATATTCGTCTGCGTTTTCGAGGAAGTCGCCATTTTGGCGATGCCGAAGTCCATGATTTTTACGACATCGCCGGTGGTCATCATGATGTTGGCTGGTTTGATGTCGCGGTGTACAACGCCTTGTTGGTGGGCATAGTCCATGGCCTCCGCAACGGTCGCCAGGATCGACATTGCTTTTTGGAACGGCATCAGATTTGGTTTTCTCGACCAGGCCTTTAACGTCGTGCCTTGAAGCAACTCCATCGCGATGTATCCGAGGTCATGTTCCTCCCCAGCATCAAAGATCGTCACGATGTTTGGATGGGACAAACGTCCGGTGGATTCGGCTTCTCGGAAGAATCTCCCCTTCACCTCCTGGAGTTTGTCGGCATCGTCGATTGCATCGAGCTGCATCGTTTTGATGGCCACGAATCGTTGGATCGTCGGATCTTTCCCCAGATACACCACGCCCATTGAACCACGCCCCAGCTCCTTCAAGACCTTGTAGCGGCCCAGCTTGACCGGAGGTACGTTTGATGCAGTGCGTAGGTCTATCGCACGTTCGTGTTCTTCGCTCTCTTCTTCTGCATGGACCTCGTGGGTTTCCTCGATCGGCGCCGCCGCTTCTTTGCGGCGAGTCGATGCGGATGGTATCGAGAAGAATCGCTGGAGTGCATCGAGATTCATCAGCCAGGCAATGGTGAGCCAGAGGCCGGTAAGTATCAGGATGACGGCCTGCGTGAGTGTAAAGCGTGAAGAGCCGAGTTGGTCGATCAATGACGGTCCAATAACTCGAAGGGTCTTGTACGTTGCGATCACAATGAGCAGCGTCGTGACAGGTAGCACCAGCTGCCGTAGAAAGGAGAACCCTTGACCGTTATCGGGCATCTGTCGGAAGGCACGGATAGCCAGCGATCCGAGCGCGGCCAATCCGGCGGCTTCGACGATGATGTGAATAGCGTGGGCGCTGCTAAGCCCGAACAGCCTATAGGGGATCGACTGTGTGACGGGAAGATTGCTCAAAGCAGGACCGGCAAAAAGCGCAATGATCGCGACGAAAAGATATTGGACGGCCCAACTCGACGTGTTGGTCATGGGTGATCAGATTCGGAAGACTTCCAAAGTCTAGCGGATACGGAAGAAGAGTCAATGGATCGGAGAAAACACGCGGAGGATGCCGTCTTATTCTTGAGCGGCCTTTTCCTTCATCTTCGAAAGCAGCACGGTGGGAATATGAAGTGAGCCCTTGCCGATACCGACTTCAATGTCGGGTTTGGTGAGACCATGAAAGTCGCTTCCACCGGTGACCAGGAGACCGAGTTGTTGAGCAAGGCTCAGGTATTCTCGGGTCTGCCTGGCAGCATGGGTGCTGTAGTAGACTTCCACGCCATCGAGTCCCTCCGCTTTGAGCTGGCGAGCCAACTCAGCAAGCGTCTGATCAGTCAGTTTCACCCACGTCGGGTGGGCCAGGACGGCGAGTCCCCGCGCGGCCTTGATCCAGTGAATCGCCTCAGCCGGGCTAGGGAGTTCGCGAGGCACGTAGGCCGGCTTCCCTTCGCCAAGGAACCGATCGAAGGCTTCTTTGGCTGACGTGACCACTCCCTTGTCCATGAGTGCCCGGGCGATGTGCGGCCTGCCGACCGAATCGCTGCCTGCGAGTGCACGGACATCGTCGTAGGTGATGTCAATGCCAAGGCTCTGTAGCCGGTCGACGATTTGTGGATTGCGCCGGTGGCGACTGTCTCGCAAGCTCTTGAATCGCTCGTTCAAGAGCGTGCTCTGCCAATCGAGAAAGTATCCAAGAATATGAAGTTCGGAGCTTCCCACGACCGAGCTAATCTCCACTCCGGGGATGATCTCGATCCCATACTGTTCTCCAGCCGCGATCGCTTCTGGAATACCGCTCGTGATGTCATGATCAGTAATCGCCAGCGCTGTGACCCTGGCTTGGTGTGCCAGTCCAACCACCTCCGTCGGTGTACAGCTTCCATCAGAGTGAGTGGTGTGAAGGTGAAGGTCCAAGCGGCTCATGTCGAAGGTCCAGTGGGTAGCGGTTTCTGCGCGACGAGTTGTGCGGTATAGACCAATTCTATACCGTGATGGCCTTCGTGAGGCCCTTCATCGTAATGCAGAATGCGAAGATCCGAGGTAAGGCTTATGAGCTCATTGTGCGCCAGGCAAAACTCCTTGCGTCTGGGATGCTGATAGTGCAGGTGATTATCGATCAGGAAGGTTTCGTATAGCAACACACCACCGGGCTTCAGTGCATCAATGATGTGAGGAAAGAGCGGACGAGTCAGATAAAAGAACACCAATATGACATCGTAGGCGTCTTGCCCGAGATCCGGTTTATGCGGCGGAGGCGGTTCCAGATCGACCGTCTGTGTTGTAACCTCTGTGAGGTTTCGCGCGTGAGCGGTTGAGGACAGTTGCGCCAGGGCCTGGATGTCGCGATCAATGGCATCAACCTGGTAGCCCAGCGAGGCCAGGAACAGTGCATGCCTCCCTGTGCCGGATGCGATGTCGAGGACCTTGCCTTTCGGGAGGCGCGGAAGCTGTCGGACGAGAAAGTGGGGGGGGGGAGGATCCGCTCGAATTAGTTGCTGGGTAAGCTTGGTGCGCTCTACGGTAATACCCATTGACTTGGTGACCTGGGTGATGGGAGGGTGGAGCTTCCGCAACCAGAGCTTGATACGGTCAACACAAAATTCATCAAAGAGCGCGGTCAAGAAGCGCTCGGCCATCGCCTCCAGCAATCGGGACTCGTGACTGGTTCCAAGTTCGACGATCCGTGCTGCCACTGTTGCGTAGTCGACTGTGTGCCGAAGGTCGTCGGATCGTCCTGCAAGCGTGAGTTGGCAATCCAATTCCAGATCGACGGCCAACAGCTGTGGACGAGCTCGTTCTTCGGACGTGACGCCACAGCGACCACGAAACTCCAGTTGCTCGATGATGAGCTGTTCCCCCATCGGATCATTGTCGAAGATCGTCTTTCGACCTGTCAAGCAAGGAGAAACTGAGAGAGGAAAGGATGCCAGGTGGAAGGCGGCTAGACGCACGTGCTACACGAAGTAGCGGCTGGTGTCGAAGCTGTATTCCGTTGTATCGACCAGCCGGATAATACTGTGCTGGTAGCCTCCGACATCGTTCTTCTCGGTAAGATCGAGCTCCGGCCCACTGTTGATTAGCTCGCCGTGTGCATCGGCAATGACCTTTACGAGAGGGCGCTCCGCGTCGGACTTGTTCATGGCAGGCTTGAGAACCACGGCTAACTCATCGGTATCCAGCACGACCAGGCTTCCAATGGGGATGAGACCCACGCAATTGACAAACAGCTTGAGAAGCGTGGCATGGAAGCTCTTTCCGGATTTGGTGAACATCAGGTTCAAGACTTTTGATGGCGACATCGGTTCACGTCGGTAGACCCGGGAAGACGTCATCGCGTCATAGCAGTCGGCGATTGTGACGATGCAGCTCGATAAACTTTGCGCCCACGGAACGGTGAGCTTGGGGTAACCGGAGGAATCGTAATTCATGTGATGTTCAAAGGAGGCCGAGGCCATCCTTGGCGGAACATTCCCGAGGCCGCGCAACTCGATGAGTGTCAGGATCCCTTCCGTGGGGTGGGTTCGCATGATCTCCCACTCTTCTTCGGTGAACTCGCCAGGCTTGTTCAAGATATCCAGTGAGATCGCGCATTTACCCACGTCGTGGAATAAGGCTGCCAGCCCGAGGTCGGCAAGGTCGACTTTCGGATAGCCTGCACGATTGCCGAGTGCCATGGAGAGCAGCGCTACGTTGACGGAATGGTTATGAGTGTATTGGTCGTGACAACGGAGTGTTGTCAGGCCGAGCAAGGTCGATTCATCTTGCATCATGAGATCGACGATATTTTGGATCGCCCGTTTTGCTTGTTTGAAGTTGAGTGTGCCGCCATCACGCGCCGATTGTGTCAAGTTCCCCACGGCGTTGACAGCCATTCCATACGCGACTTTGGATTGGGCCTTATGATGGACCTTCGTGCCTGGCTCGGCTCCTGCGCCTTGGCCGGAACCAGAGCTCTGACCCGATCCGGAAATTTCTTCCCGAAGAACGAGTTCACGGAGATCCTCAAGCTGGACGCTGGTCACCTCGCGGCCTTTGAGTTCGTGCCGAAAGTCATCGAGTGATTTGGCGGCGGGGTCGAGCGTGACGAACAGATAGGCGAATTCACGAAGATCTTTGGAAGAAGCCGACGAAGTAAACGTCAGCCCGCCGATCTTCCACTTGTTCATCGTATCGATGATGCTGGATGCGACGAGCATTTGCTGGGCGCTCACCTTGAGGTGGCGCTCCCCTAGAAAGAGAAAATCATTCTGAATCCGTAGCGTGACGGGCTGATCATGGGCCAGAGTTTGAATCAAGGTCAGCATCGTCTCGACCGGTTTGTCGAGGGCCGCATTGGTCCGCCCATGAATGCGCGACGTCTTGATGAGCGTATTCAGCTGCGTGATAAGCTGGAACCCCAGCATCGCCAGCTGTTGATCGAGAATATCGCCGGCTTCGGACCCTCGACCGACCTTTTCGGACAGAGATTTTTCGTGAGTTAGGAGCGGCTGGGTCTGGTCGTCGGTGGGCGCTGCCTGAACGGCCTTGGGCTCATTCACGATGGATCTCCCGTGGCGTCCCGGGCGGCAGGTGGCGTACTTCGTTGCTGTTTCTGTGTTTGTGCCAAGGCCACGGTGCAGGCCTGGCGGACTGCGGCGCCGCCTTTCCGTCCACCGACCTTCAGTGCGGCAACGGCGGCCGGAGTCGCGAGCTTCCCGAGAGTTTCTGCCGCAAGCACGGCCAACTCTTCCTTTTTCCTCCGGTTGGTCCATGCCCAGGCAGTCAAGAGGTTTTGCCAGTAGGGAACGGCTTCGTCGCCGCAAGTGGCACGTATGGCTTGAAAGACGCCGCGACGTTCGCTGATGTGCCGATCCATGAAGCCGTCGCTGGAAAGCAGGGGAGACCACTGTTCGAAGGGAACCGTATATTGACTTGACATCAGGAGTTTGAGTGCGGCAAAACGAACACTCTCATCCGCATCGCTGGTTAGCGGTACGAGCTTCGCTCCATTGCCATTCGGGCGAAAGTGGCCGATTGCTCGCACGACTTCACGTCGCACCTGCACGTCTGGATATCGGGTCAATTTTTCGATCGACTCAAGGAATATGGGATTATTCCATTTCAGGATGATTGACAAGAGATTGCGGACATAGACCGGTCGGCGATCTGATAACCCCTTCACCAGAGGATCCGGATGGTCCTTTGCCAATACAATGAGGGCCTCTATGATAATCGCCTGGTGTGCTGGGGATGTGAGGTTTGCTAGAAGGGAGCATAAGGCAGGCACAGCGTCCGGTTTCATCAGCAGCAGGATAGTCGACAGCCCCTCAACGGTGGCTTCCGGACTGCGATTCAGGTAACTCTCGATGGCTTTGACCCGGTCGGCACGGCCAAGTCCATTGAGGACGGAGACCAGCTGCTGTTTGTGCTCCTCACTGAGATCTGGTCGGACGACGTCGGTTTCATGAAGGAGGCTCAACACGTTCTCCAACACTGTCCACTTACCTTCACGGAGGAGAGCTTCCACGATGTTGCCCCACAGGCCGAACAGCTTTGTCAGCAATGTTGGTGACTTTTCAGAAGCGAGAATCGCGGTCAGCGTATCCAAGATGTACATGAGCGCATCTTGCTTGCTCTCTGCCTCAACCTCTTTTGCCAGTGCGACGAGCTCTTCCTCGGTCACTTCGTACCCGACGAGTCCGGATTGAAAATGGTTACTTGGATTGCCGCTGGAACTCTTCGTGCCGTCGCCATCGCTATTCCCTTGGCTCCTGAGCCGGCTCCGACTCCGTTCACGATCCAGGAGTTCTCGGAGCGTCGAGTCGGACACGCTCATTTCGCTATCCAGGCGAAAGCCCCCGTCGTTGCCGACGGAGGCTTTCGCGATTTCTTCAGCAGTCACGATGGAAATGGTCGAAAGGTTCTTTCCCCAGATGCGCGTGACGATGTCATCATCGTCTGTGGTCGGGTCAAGCCCCCCCCATAAGGAGTCCAGAAAGAACCCAAGATCTTCTTGGGTAAGGCCTTGGTGAAGCGCCAATTCACGGATTCCGTCCGCATAGAGCTTAAAGGCGATGTTTTCACTTCCGCCATCCTGTTCCGCCTGATAGACCACAGACTCTTTGCATAGGAGTGCCGTTCGTTGGACGAGGAAGGTGAGTTTCGCATAGGTTGCGAGATGGGTGGTGAGTTCATCAAACAGCTGTTGTGAGAATTTTTTCGCGACTGGATTTGTCGAACCGTAAGTCCGATTCGACTTCGACGTTTTGTCCAATAGCTTGAGGGCGCGTTTGATTGAGACGATTTCCGGGTCTTCTGCCGCCCGTGCAGCCATCGCGGCCGCGATCATTTCCTGTGCGGACTTCAACTCCGTCGACATAGGTAAGACCTACCGGCAGTTCAAGGATTCGTCAAGAAAATCGCCATTCTCCGCGATTATGCTCATGGTGATGTCGTGCAACCGCAGCTTGTGCGGACCTGCCAGTGTCGGTACAATCAAACGACCTTGAGGTGAATATGAACCGATCGACCCTCGTGATCTGCTTTGGCGATAGTCTCACTGCTGGATTTCAGTCACCGACCAACGACAACCCGATTGGACGGGAGACTCCATATGGACAGTTCCTCCAGTCTTATCTCGGTGATGTCGTGGAGGTCCGATCGAGCGGAATCTGCGGTGAACTGACGGGCGAGATGGTCATGCGGTTCCGTCGTGATGTGCTCGATCAGAAACCCAACTATGTCCCAATTCTTGGCGGGACGAATGATCTCGGATGGAATGCGTCACCGCGAGAGATCATCTGCAATCTCATCAAGATGTACGAACAGGTTTTGGGAATAGGGAGTTTGCCGATTCCTGTGACGATTCCCTCGATTCGAGTGGAAGATGCTGGCGAGAGCAGAGAAGGACAGGACTGGGTCGCCGAGCATCTGGCCCGTCGAAATCAGCTGAACAAGCTGATCCAAGAATATGCTGAATCGAAAGGTATTGG
Organism: Nitrospira sp.; assembly: GCA_019636815.1. Lineage (GTDB taxonomy): Bacteria > Nitrospirota > Nitrospiria > Nitrospirales > Nitrospiraceae > Nitrospira_D. The sequence continues at coordinate 31,120 of JAHBWT010000019.1, read as the reverse complement.
CTATGTCGATCTGTTCGTAGCCACTGTGGATCCTCAGAGCGGGCAATTAGCAGACACGTACTCAAACGACGGCATTCATCTGACCACTGCCGGCTATCAACTCTTTGCTCAACAGGTTACCGGAATTCTCAAACCGATGTTGGCTCAATCTAGGCCATCGTGAAGGCCGCTCTTCAAGCCGTGACCGATCGAGAATTCGATCGGGTGGTTGCCGCAAGCGCCGTCCCTGTCTTGGTGGAATTCTGGAAGCCGGGCTGCGGCCATTGCCAGGCTTTGATGGGGGAGCTGGAACGACTTCAAGAACAGATGGGAGCCTGTCTTCGTATCCTGACCATGAATGTGGACGAGAATTTTCAGATTCCCGCGGAATTGGAAATCTCATCGCTTCCTGCGCTGGTGGTATATAAGAACGGCGAATTCTTGAAATTTATCGGAGGGCTTGGCAAGCGAGAGGAGATTATGAAGCAGATTGAGATTGTGCTGGATACTTGACTGGTCGCTGTGGCGGCTTATTAATAAATAGTATCTACAGTATTCGCCAGGTGCGGCCGTCGTTTTGGATCAGCCGATCCGCTTCCACCGGCCCCCACGTGCCAGCTTGGTACTCCGGGAGCCACCGTTGTCCCGACTTTTCCCAGGCTTCAAGAATTTGGGTGATCCAAGCCCAGGAGGCTTCTACGGCATCGCGCCGCATGAAGCGGGACGCATCCCCCGCCATCACGTCGAGGAGGAGGCGTTCATAGGCTTCCGGCGACGGTCGGCCGAACACCTCTCCGTACTGGAAATCCATTTCGACGGGATGCGTTTGAGCACGGGTTCCCGGCACGCGCGAGACGATGCGAAGCGAAAGACCTTCTTCTGGCTGAATCTTCAAGGCGAGGACATTCGGAGCCTGCGGCGTTTGCCCGCCAGCATTGAAGAGAATCTGCGGGATGTCCTTGAATTGGACAGCGACTTCGCTGGCCCGCAAAGGCAAGGCTTTCCCTGTCCGTAAATAGAAGGGGACCCCGGACCAACGCCAGTTCTCGACGAAACATTTTACGGCCACGTACGTTTCGGTGATGGAGTTCGGCTTCACGCCTTTTTCGCGTCGATAGCCGGGAACCGGCGTGCCATGGGCCGTCCCTTCCGTATATTGGGCCCGCACGGTGAACTTCTCAATGTCTTTGGCGGTGATGGGTCGCAGGCAACGGAGAACTTCCATCTTGGCGTTTCGAACCACGTCCGGATCGAGCGAATACGGTGGCTCCATGGCGACCAGACACAGCAATTGAAGTAAATGGTTCTGGATCATGTCGCGCAGAGCCCCGGCTTCCTCATAGTAGGTTGCTCTAGTCCCCACGCCTTCGGCTTCGCTGACGGTAATTTGGACATGGTCCACGTACTTGTGATTCCAGATCGGCTCGAAAATGCTGTTGGCGAAACGGACGACCATGAGATTTTGAACCGTCTCCTTGCCGAGATAATGATCGATGCGGAAGATCTGCGATTCGTCGAAGACCCGGCCTGTCACTTCGTTGATGGCCTGTGCCGAAGGCAGGTCGCGCCCCACGGGTTTTTCCACGATGATGCGGGTATAGGGCGATCGAACTCCGGGCGTTCCCGCTAGACCGGAACGGGACAAACCTTCGCAGACGGATGTGAAGGAGCTAGGAGGGATGCTGAGGTAGAAAATACGATTCCCGGGTAACTGGAACCTTCCTTCGAGTTCCTCGACACGTTCCTTCAGTCGCGTATAGGTTTGTGCATCGTCGTTTCCTCCTGCCAGGTAGAAGAGGTGCTGAGAAAAACCACTCCACGTTTCTTCAATTAAGTCCTGTCGGGAATGTTTCACGACACCATCGTGGACGGTCGAGCGAAATTCTTCATCACTCATCGGAGTGCGACCGAGACCGATCACGACGTAGCTCGAGGGAAGGAGTCCATCGAGCAGGAGGTTGTAGAGGGCGGGAATAAGGCGACGGCGAGCCAAATCCCCGGAACCGCCGAAAATGACCAGTGTGCAAGGTTCGACGGGCGGCAGTGGTTCTTGGGCCGGGCTGATATCGATCCGTTGACTGTTTGTCGGCGCCATCAAAGCCTCCCAGGCAGGATGTTGAAAAAGTCCTCCAGCTTCGTCTTCACGTCGCTCAAAGGCTCAACGTACGAGCTAGAATACGCTGCCCTCTTCGCTCGCTGCGACCTTGGTGGAATGAACGTCCTGCAGGCCACTCTGAGCCGTTATCGCCGGACGGAGTGACCGCCGAAAGCATTCCGGAGGGCCGCCAGCATCTTTTCCGCAAACGATTCTTCCTGACGTGACCGAAAGCGCGTAAACAGCGCAGTTGTCAAGGTTGGAACCGGCACATCCTTCTCGATCGCATCCGCGATCATCCAGCGGCCCTCTCCGGAATCCTGCACGTACCCTTTCAGTTTTTCCAGCTTTTGATCTTCCTTGAGCGCACCGGCGGCCAACTCCAAAAGCCAGGATCGAACGACGCTTCCGTGCATCCAGAGATCGGCAACGCCCGCCAGATCGAGCTTGTATTCGCTCTTCGACATCAACTCAAATCCTTCCGCATAGCCCTGCATCATGCTGTACTCGATGCCGTTGTGCACCATCTTCACATAGTGTCCGGCACCGACCGCGCCGACGTGGGCCCACCCGTTCTCCGGGGCGAGGGTCGTGAAGACGGGGGCGAGCCGCTGCACGGCCGAGTCCTCGCCGCCGACCATGAGACAGTATCCGACCGTCAGTCCCCAAATGCCTCCGCTGGTCCCCGCGTCGACATAGTGAAGACCCTGCTTTTTCAGCTCGGCGGCGCGCCGCACGTCGTCATGAAAACGGGTATTCCCACCGTCGATGATCGTATCGCCGGGTTTTAACAGCGCCGCGACGGCCTGCACCGTTTCTTCGGTGGGAGCGCCGGACGGCACCATAATCCAGACCGCCCGGGGAGCACGGAGTTTATTCACTAGGTCAGCGAGTGATGAAGCACCGACACATCCGTGACCTTCAGCCTGTTTAATCAGCTCGTTGGATCGATCATAGACAACCAGGCGGTGCTGGTCGCGCCGTAGACGGATGACCATGTTCATTCCCATCTTGCCCAACCCAATAAATCCCAGTTCCATAAGGACTCCTTGGTATGAATGATGATACGTGTGGATTCAGCGCCCGCCGATTTGTGTTCGGGCAGGGGCGATGTCTCTTACGTCGCTTGCAAAGTCAGGTCTTTGCGCAGGGGTGCCTGTTTTGTGCATGCCTGCGATCAGTCGATGCGAGCAGGATTCGGGACATCCTTAAAGAGAAGATCGGCAAATTTTCGACCAAAGTTGAACTTGTCGGAGAGGGTCGTAGCCGTGAGGAACTGACCTGCCAGGTCTGCGAGGACCGGCTCGCGCGAGAACATGAATCGATGAATATCCACCGGAGCCACCAACCAAAACCCTTTCATGCGAAAGAACGCAGCGATGCAGTCTTCGTAGAATAACGTCAATAGATAGTGGGCCGTTCCCGGTTTCTCTGCGAGATCCTGGGCTTTCCCTAATTGGTGATAGCATTGCGCCTTGAGGCGAATCTGTTCATTGATGGAGGCCGGGGGCGGCCCTTGCCGGAACCGCTGATGTACTTTTTCGATCAGTTTGGCGCACACACCATCGTGATCGTAGAGGATGCGACTCTTTCGAAGCAGAGAGGGAAGCCGTAGAGAATAGGCGAGGTCCTCTTCTACAGACTGATACCCATGATAGCGGATATCCGCGAGCCGTTCGCCGACTCGGAGAATTTCATGATGGTCGGCCTCTCCCTTGACGAGGGCGATCACGTCGATATCGCTGTGGGGCGTGACGGCCTTCCGTGCGCCTGAGCCGACAAGGATGATACCCACCAGGTCACCTCCACGTCGGCCTTTCACATGGCGTAGCGCAATCTCCAAACTGTCTTCAAATCCAGGTGGAGGAGGGAGTTCTGGCTGTTCCGGAGGCTCAGGGACCTCCAGGAGCTCTGCGTTCAGTTCTTCGCGAGAGGGGAAACTGGTAGTAGTATCGGCGTTCATGACAGTCTCGGAGTATTAGCAGTCAAGAGTATTGATAGATAGTATTGATAGATTCCATGAGTCGAACGGGCAATTACCCATCCGGTATTTTGGCTGAAGCCCAGCCAATGCGGGAAAGGGAATCAGCCTGCGACCTCTCTCCGGCATTTTATGGGTGGAGAAGGAAGGTGTCAACGTTCAACGGTCAACGCGAAAGGACCTTGGTAAAGATGGCGGCAGCTTCGTCGATGTGTTTCTCAGCGATGTTCAGGTGCGTGACCGCTCTGTACGTGTTTCCACCCAGCGCATTGATGAGCACGCCCTGTTCTTTCAGTACGGCCACCAGTTCGGTAGGAGTGCGCCGCTCGTCGATGATGTCGAATATGAGGATGTTCGTTTCCACGTGTTGAGGCACGATGTGGATCGCGGGAATTTGCTGAAGTAAGCGAGCAAGTTTCTTTGCATGTTCATGGTCGGTCTTCAGACGCGTGACATGCCGATCCAGCGCATAGATCCCAGCGGCGGCCACGATGCCGGCCTGGCGCATGGCGCCGCCATACATCCGGCGGAACCGGCGTGCACGATCGATGACCTGTTGGTCGTTTGAGAGCAACAGGGATCCGACCGGGGCTCCGAGGCCTTTTGATAAACAGATCGATACGGTTTCGAAGTGCTGGGCATACACCGTCGGTGGCAGCGTCGTAGCGGCGACGGCGTTGAACAGCCGCGCTCCGTCCAGATGCATGGGGATTCTGTGTCGGACGGCGATCGTGCGGATTCGCTCGATGGTGGAGAGCGGATAAATCGTGCCGCCTCCGGCGTTATGCGTGTTCTCTAGGCAAATCAAGGCCGTCGTGACGCTGTGGGGGTCGTTGGGTCGGATGGCCGCTTCGACCTGTTCCGCGGACATGACGCCTCGCTCACCGTAGATCCAATGAAGTTGCACGCCCGCCAATGCTCCCGCAGCCCCCTGCTCATATCGGACGATGTGGCTCTTACTTTCGACGATAATCTCTTGTCCCGGCTGGGCTTGAGACCGGATTGCGAGTTGATTCGCCATGGTACCGGACGGGACGAAGAGCGCGAAGCGCTTGCCGAGCATGGTGGCCGCCATATCTTGAAGACGATTGACGGTGGGATCTTCCCCATAGACATCATCGCCGACTTCGGCGCGCGCCATGGCTTTCCGCATCTCGTCGGTTGGTTTGGTGACGGTGTCGCTACGAAGGTCGATCATGCGCGCTCCTTCCCGGAAATTTCCCATGGTTTCGGCATTCTAGCAGATATACTACGTACAGGCGAAACCATAACTGTTACACTGCTGGCGCATGGACGAACCGGATCGACCACTTCTGACTCGATGTGCTGAGTTCCTTGGAGCTGAACGGGAAGAATTGGTTCCATTAGCCTGGGCATTCGCCTATTTTTTCTGCCTCCTCTGCGGTTATTCCATCCTCCGTCCAGTGCGCGACGAAATGGCCATCGAGGGCGGGCTGACGAATCTCCCCTGGATGATGACGGGAACATTCGTGACGATGCTCTGTGTCACGCCGCTGTTCGGATGGATCTCGGCGCGCTGCTCACGCGCTCGTTTGCTGCTGACCGTCTATGCATTCTTTATCACGAATCTCGTGGCATTCTATGCGGCGATGACGAGTCAGGTGTCTCCGGAATGGGTGGCCCGTGGATTTTTTGTCTGGCTGTCTGTGTTCAATCTATTCATTGTCTCGGTATTCTGGAGTTTTATGGCCGATCTCTTTACACCGGAACAGGGTGGGCGATTGTTCGGGATGATTGCGGCTGGGGGAAGCAGCGGCGCGCTGCTCGGCCCGCTCCTCACGACGGGGCTCACGTTTCTGTTTCCGGTTCCGGTGCTGATGCTCGCCTCCAGCCTGTTTCTCATCGCCTGCCTCGGCTGCGTCTATCGGCTAGAGCGATTGGGACGGACACAGAGTACCCACCATCGTGCGCAGCATGGCGAACCTCTTCATGGGAGCTTTCTGGCCGGCGTTCGTCTGACGTTTTCGTCGCCCTATTTGTTGGGGATTTGCGGTTATCTGAGTCTTCTGACTATGACAGCCACCGTTCTGTATCTTGAACAAACGCGCTTGGTCTCGGAGTATCTCGACCAGCCCGAGGTCCGCACACGGCTCTTCTCTTCGCTGGATTTTCTGACCAGTCTCCTTACATGGCTGACCCAGATGTTTGTCACTCATCGGGTCATCAGTCGGTTCGGCTTGGTTGCCCCGTTGCTGTTTCTCCCATTGATCAGTTTGGCTGGGTTTGTGGGAATCGCCTTGTGGCCGACCCTCGCGCTCTATGTCGTCTTTTCCGTACTGCGGCGAGTGGGGGAGTACGCGCTTTCGAAACCGGCGCGCGAGGTATTGTTCACGGTTGTCAGTCGTGAAGAAAAGTACAAGGCCAAGAATTTTATCGATACGGCTATCTCACGCGGCGGCGACGCGTCGACGGCCTGGATGGTGACAGGCCTGAAAGCTCTTGGCGTTACCACGACTTCCATTGCCTGGGCATTGGTTCCAATGATGGGACTCTGGGCTTGGCTGGCCTCTGTGCTGGCTCGGGAGGAAAAACGCCGGTCGGCATCTGACGGATCTGCTTGAGGTCGGTATTTTGGGTTACGAGGTGAGGGGGCCTCCACGGCTTGGTGCTGTATGTAACCTAGTCTCGAATAACAAACGAACTGATGACGTAGGAACTGGCTCGTCCTCCTCTGGTTCCTCGTACCCGCACTTCCGACACATCGTGTACCCATTCGCGAATATTCCAGGTGTAGCCCGCCTTCAGCTCCGGCCAGAACCACCAGGTTCCATCGCGCTTTCGGAACCACAGTTGGATCGGGGTATCCGGCAATACACGAATAGATTCCATGTCGAAATACGAGGGAGCGTGGTTTTCGGCATCGCTGACCCAGACCTTGATCCACTGATTGAGATCATGAGAAGACAGGACACGGGGGGTTTTGGCCCAGTCGACATTGGTGCATTTCCATTCCACCAGTCTCCCAAAGCCTCGTCCGAGGCCATCTCCCGGATCCGGTAACGTATAGCACTCAATACCTGTTTCCATACTCAGGTGAAAATGCGCATGCCCCATGCTGTCGACGTTGGCATCATGCTTGGGACAACGTTGGCGGTAGGTCCAGCAGTCACTATGCTTGGAGGGATCGCACATCTGCAATTGTCCAGAAGGTGCCTGGCCTGTTTTGTGGGCGATGGTCGCTCTGGCCTGGCCCAGGATGTGGTTCAGCGCGCCTTCATCGTCGAAATCTACCAAGCACTGTTGTGGATTGCTCCCCTCCGGACGTGCCTGCACGACCTTGGGAGCCGGGCTCTCTTGATCTCGTTCAGCTGCTTGTTCGGGAGTCGCTTGCATCGGAGGGGCCATGGGCTTCAGAGGTTTCAACCCAGCACATGCTCCCAGTAGGACTGCCACGATCACACAGAGAATCACACGGAGACCGTGCCCACCCCTTCGTGTCTCAGCCCGCATCGGTCCTCCTTTGGATAGTGCGATATGCAAGTCCGTTCGCCAACTACTCATGTGGGATCCTCATGTCTGAATTGGTCCAGGCGATACGTCAATAGCGTTACGTGGTTTACTCGCTAAAAAAACGCGTGGTATAGTCCGCGACGAACCGGCATTATTTTCTCAGGGTCTTGGATTGAATGCAATGAATCGTTGGAAGATATCTGTCAAGAAATACGCCCGCCATGCCGATTGAAATCCCCAGTAAGCTCTATATCGATAGACTGCTGAAGGATTGCAGAAGGCTGTCGCTGCAGGTAGCTCGATTTTCAGGTTCAGTCAAGATGACCGCCTTTCATGCCATGGCGGACCGGATCGCCGCGGATGAAGTGGCCATTCTCGCGGCTAATGCCAAAGATGTCGATGCCCTGGGAAAGTCCTTGGACAGCACCGATGCCAGGAGTCGGATGAAGGCTGCTGTCGCTCGAGTGCGTCTGACGGCTGACCATATCAAGGAGATCGTCGATCGACTTCATCTAATCGCCGACCTACCGGACCCCGTTGGACTGGTGACCTCCCGACAGGAGCGTCCGGATGGGCTGCAAGTGTCGAGGGTAAGAGTTCCTATCGGAGTCATCGGGGTGATCTCCGAACGGAACCCGCTGGTCATGGTGGAATCGATTGCGCTCTGTCTCAAGTCTGGTAACCTGTGCGTCTTTCGCGGGGCTGCCGAATGGAAATGGACGCATCACGTGCTTGACGCCGCGTTGCGGGAAGCGGCAACAGAGCACGGCCTACCGCCGGGCTCATGGGTGCTCATCGACCGCGAGGAAAGGGAGGTCGCACTCGAATTGATGCGAGCTGGAAAAGGTCTGGATGCGATGATCGTGCGAGGTGGCCCCGGCTTGCGTAAAACCGCTGCAGAGCAAGCTAAAGTTCCAATCCTGTGTGATGACGGCGGGCTCACTCATTTTTATATCGATGAGAATACCGATCTTCCCATGGCGCAAAATCTGGTGATCAATTCAAAGGTGCAACAAACGGGGGCCGCCAACTCCCTTGATACCTTGCTTGTGCAGCAGGTTGTCGGACGGCAGTTCTTACCTCCGTTGATCAATAGATTGCTGGATCAATTCAAGATTGAAGTGCGAGCGTGTCCGAAGACGGTTGCACTGATGGGGCAGATGGCTATGACAGGGCATACGGCGATCGTTCCCGCCACAGACAGGGACTGGCATACACAGTTTGCCGGTCCGGTTCTGGCCATCAAGATGGTTGAGAATCTTAGTGAGGCGTTGGAGCATATTGGAGCGCACAGCCCCTGCTTGACCGCCGGTATTGCCACCAGTCGTTATGAGGCAGCCATGCGATTTACCCGAGAGGTCGATGCCGGTGCGGTGTTGGTCAATGCATCGACCCGGCTTCATGCAGGCGACGGTTTTGGAATGGGAGCCGACGCGGGGTTGAGCGTAGGGAAATTGCATGCCAAAGGTCCGATCAGTCTGGAGCAATTGACCTGTGAGAAGTACGTCGCATTTGGGATGGGCCAACTCAGATTGCCTCATCCGGTTCCCGATACCTACTTTGATGCCATCATGCTCAAACGGCCATAAGCGCCCGCTGAAACCGTTCTCCAGCTTTGTTTCTCGGTCGTTCGAACCACTCAATGTACCTTCGCCGCGTATGCCTCGTGGTCCTCACTCCTTGGCGGCCTTGTTGGGAACCGTTTCGAACAGCCGTGTGACCAATGGCCAATAATTCACTGCGAGCATTGCTCCGCGAGCATCTCGCCTTGTGGGGACTCCGACCTTTTACCTCCGACTCCGACTACTTCGCGTGGCAGCGACGGCAACTCTCGTCGGAAGATCTCAAGCGGCTCGCTCTCCACATCGAACGAAGACGTGAAGGTGATCGTCTCGACGAGATTGCGTTCTATGATCTAGCCGCAGATCCGAGGATCTTCCCGGTCCTCTATAGCCAACGCTATGAATACTATGAAGAGATCGGGCGACGGACCGTTGCATGTCTCGGTGAAGCGGAGAGCATTCTCGATTTCGGCTGTGGTCTCGGGATTCTGACGACCTTTTATGCACGGCAGTTTCCCGAAAAAACATTCGTAGGACTTGATCGCTCATGTGCCTCGATCGCGGTCGCACGGCACAAGGCGAGCGAGCTTCGTTTAGACAACATTCGCTTTGAGTGTGTCGATGTTGAGGTCGATGCACTATCAGGCGTCTATGATTTGGTGATCACCACCCATGTGTTAATGCAAGCCGAACATGATCCTGGTCTTCCCAGTCGTAGTTGGCAGACATTCGAACGAAGGCATGATCCATCGCAGCAATCCGCGTTTGAACAGCGGACAGGGCTTGGGATCAGGCTCGATCGAGTCTGTGAAGTCTTGCGGCCCGACGGCCGCATGATCGTGAGTGAGAAGACAAGGCAACTGGCCAGGCGGGTGCCCTTTCAACGGGCCTTGTCGAGAAGGGGATTCGGGCTCGTTGAGCCAGCGGACCTCATTCACTACCGATCTGTTGAAGAAATGGTGGATGACGGTCCCTTCTATCTGGTGCAACGAGGACTCCGAGCATCATCAGCTTGGGATGAAATGCCGGAGCGAGATGAAGGGCTCGCGTTTGCTCAAAACGTGGCTCTGACCATGAGCGGTCCTGACGGGCCGCTGTATGAAAATCATTGGCCATCAGCTCAGGTCGTGTGGGAGAGATTGCGAGATCGTGCAGTGGTGCAAGAGACCACTCGCCAAGAACCGGACGGCCGACAGGTCCATGTGGAACGGGGCACTGCCGGCGAGTTGTCCTACCTGTATTGCGCCAATACCTTCGACCAACGGCAGGTCGTGATCGACAAGCGGGCTCGTTCGGCAATGATCGATGCCTACTATCAAGAAATCGTACGAGAACTCCCATAGGAATGCTACTTGATTGTACTGGCCGGTGAAGGTCGCGCTCGGACACCATAAATAACCCAAATAATCGGTGTTTCCGGATATACAGCTCTCTCGATTCACTCATGGCTTACGATTTTGCTCTCATTCATCAGATTTGTTGCGAATAATGTGGCATAGGTTATGCTGTGGTTCAGCAGGAGAAACAAGAATTCTCCTATTGACAGGAAATATTGAAGAGGAGTACAGAGGGGATAATTCTAGGCACTGCATGACGGGAACGAGTGTTATCTGAACGGTTACACGTGGTCTCGAGTCATTCAGCGACAGGAGGAGGTGGAAATGGAAGACCTTAGTCCACCGGATCGTATAGGCCTGCCGAGTCATGGGTGGGTGTCTCGCCGGTCACACTAACCAAATTTTCCATCGGTCGTCGCTTTCCCGCGTAGGGAATCGATTTGATCATGATGACGAGCCTTGTGGAAACTCAGGTTAGCCTGAGGGTTCGATCGCTAGCAATCGGATTCCGTTTCACCTGGCAAGACATTTTCGGCCCCATTTCTCGTGTGGGTCTTTATCATCACAGACCAGATACATTCGGCGTCCTAAGCGCCCTGAGCGGGCGGTCTGTCAAAGAGGAGAGGCCGCCCGCCATGATGTCATCTGGCGCTCCGATAATTGAGAATACAATACGCGAGAGCATGGTACGTTGGTAGGCACAAATGTCCAAGTTCATGGCACGAGCGAAAGGAGCAAGACATGGACAGTACCTTCTTAATGTTTGCAGCCGTCATGCTCGCAATCTTCATCGGTGGTCTGGTTGTCTACAAGAAAAGTCAGTAGCAAATAGCAGGGGTGGCCGTTTCGGTTTACTGCTGTTCAGGCCGGTAGTGATAGCCCAGGCACCGGTGTGATGTAATGTCCTTGCACCGGTGCTATGGTGGAGGAGGTGTGTGCTCTGCTGAGGTCGTGCCCTGAGGTAGGAGAAGTTAGCAGCGCTGCCTATTGCGACGGCTCCTGACTGGAAGGGAACAGGATATACGGCTTTGGAGGTTCTTGATCGGGGAGGAGATAGGGAGGTGCCTGTTCGCCAGCGGGACCCAGATGCCTGATGAACCGATAGATCGCTCGCAGGTCTACATCGGTCATCTCGCGCAGGACGAACCATGGCATCGGGGGGCGAAATTTGACGGTGCGTGAAACATGGATCCACTGGTCTTCCGAGAGATTATGCATATAGAGTCGTAGGTTGGTCGCGTAGGTTGTTCCCCAGGGGCCACGCCAGCCGATTGTATCTCCCTTGAGCCAGTCTTGCTCAGGTATCTTCCCAGCCGCTTCTGCATAGCCAGCGGTATGACAGTCGTTGCACCCGGCGATCTTGATGATATACCGACCCCGCTCCTCGGTTTTTTTGTCCAACTTCTTGTCCGAGGGGCTCACCTGATCAATCCTGTCTACCTTGTCTCCAGCTGCGGCAGTGGCCGTTATGCCTGTGAGTAGCAGGAGATAGAGGGTTGAAGCCAGAACAGTTTGAGATATGCGCACGGTGTGTTCTCTTATCGAGGATCAACGACCGGTCGGGAAATCAGTAGTCATCGATCTCGTCTGTCTCATCGATCATCTCAGCCGTGATTTCGTCAGCTTCAGTGGTCCATTGAGTCAATGGAATACCTTTAGCCTTCAAGATCGCTTCCTGCTCCGTTCCTGCGGCCACTGTCAAATCGTATGTGATGGTCTGTCTGACCTGAAACATTCGCATAATAGGTCACCTTCATCTGAGCCAAATGTTATGTGGTATCGACGGTAAATTCGATGGTGGATTATCTCCTGACCATGAGTTAGTTTTGAGCAGTCGTCTCAAGGGCTACGTGGTGGCTCCCTACACAAGGCTTCTGGTGCCATCGCATCCGTAGTTCGGGCTGCTTCAGTCTGACTTCTCAGTACCTATCACAGAATGCACTCCTGCGCTCGAGTTGAGCCTGTCTGAGAATCATCGGCGCATTGTAATCGATTCGGGTATAGATACCATAGAGGGCAATTCTTCTTTCACGCGACAACGCTATCCGCCGTTGCCTTGACTCCATTTCCGTCGCTTTGTTAGAGTGTTCAACCCAAGTCTAAGCGATTGAAAGATCCGCTGTTTCTGAACTGTTCCCATAAGCAATTCTGAGGCAACACCGTGATGAAAACCTGGTTAAGTGATGACACGTGGTACGTCGATCGGTTCCGTTTATTCGTTCAAGGCATTCACGATGAATGGGGTGGCGGGGATTCGGTAGCTGAAGAGGAAGAACTCCCGTCTCCTCCGCAGAATGTTCAGGCCAAACCGGGCAATGGACGCATTACGATTACATGGGATCCGGTTCCGGACGCCATGTACTACAACCTGTATTTCCAGACGACAAAGGGTGTGCAGATCAAGTTTTCCGAGCTGACCCGTCCCATCGCCGGCCCTGACGATTTCAGGAGCGTCATCGGTGTGAAAAAGGATACGGCCAGTTGCATCGAAGGCCCGACCAGCCCCTATGTGCATGACGATCTTGCGAATGGGACATGTTATCACTATGTGGTCACCGTGGTCACCTCGAAGGGAGAAAGCCATGAGTCACAAGAAGTGATGGCGATTCCCTCGCCGTATCTCCTGACGATGGTCATTGGTCGGGAAGGCATGGATGATGGTGGACTTAGCTCGCCCACGGGGATTGCCCTCGACAAGGACGGCAATATTTACGTGGCCGATACTGACAATCATTCGATCCAAAAGTTCAATAAGACCGGAATGTTCTTGGCTCGATGGGGCGGTGAGCCTAATTCCCAGGAAGGGCAGTTCTATTATCCACGGGGGCTGGCGGTTGGACCGGACGATGTCGTGTACGTGGCTGATAGTGGAAACAACCGTGTCCAAAAGTTTGACCTCGAAGGCAATGTGCAGAAGGCCTGGGGCAAGTTTGGGTTCGCTTGGCGCGGCGCCGATATGGGCCGCTTCGATGTGCCGTGGGGAATTACGACGGATCAAGACGGAAATGTCTACGTGTCCGATACCAGCAACGCGCGCATTCAAAAGTTCCAAGCCGATGGCCAGCCTTTGTTGAAATGGGGACGCGACGGCAGCTTCGATGGGGCATTTTTCTTCCCCCGCGGTGTGGCGGTGGATTTCGTCGGCAATATTTATGTCGCTGATGAGAGCAATAACCGCATTCAAAAGTTCGACACCCGTGGCAGCTTCTTGGCAAAATGGGGTCGCGAGGGGAGCGGGCCCGGACAGTTCAAGTCGCCGTGGGGCATCGCGTGCGATGCCCTCGGGAACGTGTATGTTGTCGACAGCGGAAATCACCGAATTCAGAAGTTCGACGGCAATGGAACGTTTCTCTGCTCGTTCGGCAATCGTGGGAAGACCGAGGGGCAGCTCAATTTCCCCTATGGGATCGCCGTGGATAAAGAAGGGTGTGTGTTCGTCGTCGATAGTGGCAATAACCGCGTTCTCAAGTACACGCCGACCGAAGAAGAGATGAATCGCGGCATAGAACAACCGGCGCAGGCGGGGGAAGCCGGATCGGTGCAGCCGCCCCGTAGTCTTGCGGTGAAGGCCGGCGATACGGAGGTCTTTCTGAGCTGGATGGAGGTGCCGGGTGCCCAAGCGTATAACCTCTATTTCAGCACCTCTCCTCATATCACGATGCAAGGAGCGACCAAGATCGAAGGCGTGACGAATCCCTACACGCACGAAGGTCTGACGAACGATACCCCCTATTTTTATGCCGTGACGGCCTCGTTCGAAGATGGGGCGGAAAGCGGCTTGTCGGAAGAAGTGACGGCGACGCCTGTGCTGATCGATATCACGGCGCCCCAGAATCCCTATGCGGTGATCAATCACGGAGCGTTCATGACGAACTCACCGGATGTCGTCGTGACGATCTCGGCCACTGATTTAGACACGGGGGTCGGCGCCTATTTCATTTCGGAAAGCCCATTGACTCCCATGGCCGGTACTCCGGGATGGGTGGATGTGACGCCGGCCATCAAGTTTGGGGCGACCATTCCCTTCATCCTCTCTCCGGCGGACGGGCACAAGACGATTTATGTGTGGTTCAAGGATATCGGCAACAACGTGTCGACGCCGGCGACCACGACGATTCTGGTCAATACCTCCGGGTATCTGTGCGTGGCGAAGTGGGGGAAGCCAGGACGTGGCGCGTCGTTGTTGCACGGTGGCGAATTCATCGCGCCCATGTACGGACTCGCCGTCGATCAGCAGGGATCGCTGTTCGTCGTCGACAACGGCAACAATCGTATTCAAAAATTCGACCATGCCGGAAACTTTATCATCCTCTGGGGGAACTTCGGGTCGGCGAATGCCAACTTTCACAATCCTACCGGTATTGCCTGCGATGGAAAAGGCGACGTCTGGGTCGTCGATACGAACAATCATCGAGTGCAAAAGTTCGACGGCAAGCTCGGCGGATATATGATGAAGTTTGGTTCGCGCGGGAACGGCGAGGGGCAGTTTAATGCGCCATGGGGCATCGCGGTCGATCGTGTGCGTGGTTACATCTATGTCGTCGACAGCGCCAACTTCCGCGTTCAGAAGTTCGATATGACAGGCGAGTTCATCATGGCCTGGGGCAGCTTTGGGAACGGCGATGGGCAGTTCTATTTTCCGCGTGGCGTGGCCGTCGATCAGGAGGACGGATCGGTCTATGTCGTCGACATGGGCAATCATCGCATCCAGAAATTCGACACCAGTACCAATGTGTTGCCGCAGCTGTTGACAAAGTGGGGCGGCAGTCCGGCAGCCGGGCATGCCAGCAGTCCCTTGGCACAGGAGGCGGGCCAACTGCGCTCCCCTTGGGGAATCACCGTCGATGGGGCCGGCGATGTGTATGTGACGGATACGGGCAATCACCGAATCGAGAAATTCGACCGAGAGGGGAATTTCATCACCCAATGGGGTGGATTCGGAAACGGTGACGGGCAATTCAATTTTCCCTATGGGATTGCGGTCGACGCGAAGGGGAGTGTCTTTGTCGTTGACAGCGGTAATACGCGCGTGCAGCAGTTCATGCCTGCGGAAGAGGGCAGTGAGCGGTTGCAGGACGAGGCTGAGGAGCTGGCCGAGTTGGAGAAGGCGCAACGAACCCAGAAAGTCTGAAGAGGGAACGATGCTTGATAAAGAACCGCGGCTGGGACTGACTTACGACGACGTGGTCCTCGTGCCGGCTAAGTCGCAGATTCTGCCCAGCGAGGTCGAAACCGGCACCCACGTGTCGCGCAATATCCGGATCAACATTCCACTCGTCAGCGCCGCCATGGATACGGTGACGGAATCTCGACTGGCGATCGCCATGGCACGCGAAGGTGGGATCGGCATTATTCATCGTGTGCTTTCTCCGGCCGATCAGGCGATTGAAGTGGATAAGGTCAAGAAATCAGAGAGCGGGATGATTCTGGATCCGGTGACGATTTCACCGGATGAAACGATTCGCGATGCGCACCAGCTGATGGCGAAATATCGGATATCCGGCATTCCCGTCACCAAAGGACGCAAGCTGGTCGGGATTCTCACCAATCGCGATCTGCGATTCGAAAGCCGGATGGACCTCAAAGTCTCGCAGGTGATGAAGCGGGAGCGGTTGGTGACGGCGCCGGAGGGCACCAGCCTGGAGAAGGCGAGAGAAATTCTCCATGAACATCGCATCGAAAAGCTACCGGTGGTGAACAAGCAGTATGAACTCAAAGGCCTCATTACCATCAAGGATATTGAAAAACGTATTAAGTATCCCAATGCCTGTAAGGATAGTCATGGGCGGTTACGGGTGGGGGCTGCAGTCGGGGTAGGGCGGGATACGGAAGAGCGAGTGACACTTCTGAAAAAATCCGGCGTGGATCTCGTGGTGATCGACACGGCGCATGGACATTCGCAGGCCGTGCTGGACACCGCAAAGCTGATCAAAAAACGGTATCCGGATCTCGAGCTGGTGGTGGGAAATATTGGCACTGCCGAGGCAGCTAAAGACCTGCTCAAAGTCGGAGTCGATGCGGTCAAGGTTGGAGTCGGACCGGGATCAATTTGCACGACGCGCATTGTATCGGGCGCTGGGATGCCGCAGCTGACCGCCATTGCGGATTGCGCCAAGGTTTTGCATAGAAGCGGCGTGCCGATTATTGCCGATGGCGGCATCAAGTTTTCAGGCGATATCACGAAGGCCTTGGCTGCCGGGGCATCGTCCGTCATGCTCGGCGGTCTCTTTGCGGGAACGGAAGAATCTCCAGGCGAGACGGTTCTCTATCAAGCCCGAACCTACAAAGTCTATCGCGGCATGGGGTCCATCGGGGCGATGGAGCGGGGTGGCGGAGATCGATACGGACAGGCCGGACGTTCGGCGCAGAAGCTCGTTCCCGAAGGGATTGAGGGGCGCGTTCCCTATAAAGGCTCGTTGGCTGCGGTGGTGTACCAATTGGTCGGCGGCGTCAAATCAGGGATGGGCTACTGCGGCTGTAAAACGATTGTGGACCTGCAACGGAATGCAACGTTCATCAGACAATCCGTGGCGGGCCTCCGTGAAAGCCATGTGCATGACGTGATCATCACCAAAGAGGCGCCGAACTACCGAATGGATTGGGAGTAAGGAAGGTGAAAGGTAAAATGTGAAACGTTTTTCTGAAAGCGCTTCTTCGATCTCCCTCGTCGAATTTCTAACGTTTTACTTTTCACGCTGCGATGGAACTCTGGCACGATAGAATCCTGGTCCTCGATTTTGGCTCACAGTACACCCAGCTGATCGCGCGCCGTATCCGCGAAGCTCAAGTCTATTCTCAAATTTTTCCCTGTACGGCTCCACTGGCAACCATTCTGGCCTATCGGCCGAAGGGGATTGTTCTGTCCGGCGGACCCTCCAGTGTCTATCAGAAGAAAGCGCCGGTCGTCGCCACGGAGCTGTTTGATCAGCACATTCCAATCCTCGGCATCTGCTACGGCATGCAGCTCGTGACGCATCTCTCCGGCGGAGAAGTCGATAAGTCGATCCATCGGGAGTATGGTCGCGCTGATCTTATGATCGACGATGAGAGCGATCTTTTTAAGGGAGTCGGAACTGAGAAGAAGACAGCCGTGTGGATGTCGCATGGAGATCGCATCGAGCGGATGCCTCCGGGGTTTCGATCGATGGCCCATACGAGTAACTCACCTGTCGCGGCGATGAAGCGGGACGATCACAAGCGCCGCATCTATTGTTTGCAGTTCCATCCCGAAGTGGCACACACGCCGGAAGGGGCGCAGATCCTGCGCAACTTCGTGTACGAGATTTGTGGATGCAAGCCGACCTGGACCATGCAGTCCTATGTCGAGACCGCGGTCAAACAGATTCGTGAACAGGTCGGCAAAGATCGGGTCATCTGTGCGTTGAGCGGTGGGGTGGATTCATCGGTGGCTGCGGCGCTCACGCATCGGGCGATCGGCGATCAACTGACCTGCATTTTCGTCGATAATGGAGTGTTGCGCGCCGGTGAGCGCGAACAGGTTCGACAGACGTTCGCCTCGCAGCTCCATCTGAATCTGCGGATTCTTGACGCGAGCAAGCCATTTCTCGCCGGCCTGAAAAATGTTACCGATCCGGAGCGGAAGCGGAAGATCATCGGCCGGCAGTTCATCAAACATTTTGAAGCCGAATCGAAAAAGCTGAAAGGCGTCCGGTATCTCGTCCAAGGCACGCTCTATCCGGATGTCATTGAGAGTGTGAGTTTTAAGGGGCCATCAGCCATAATAAAGACGCATCACAATGTCGGCGGATTGCCGGCTCGCATGAAGCTCAAACTCATTGAACCGCTTCGCGAGCTCTTCAAGGACGAAGTTCGAGTGCTGGGGACAGAGCTCGGATTGCCGGATGAGATCATCTGGCGGCAACCGTTCCCGGGGCCTGGCTTGGCGATTCGCGTGTTGGGCGCCGTGACGCCTGAACGGTTGGTGATTCTGCGGGCGGCGGAAGCCATCGTCAATGAAGAGATTCGGAACGCTGGTCTGTATCGCGACATCTGGCAGGCTTTCGCGGTGCTGTTGCCGATCAGGACCGTCGGAGTGATGGGCGATCAACGGACCTATGAGTACGTGATCGCCATTCGCGCCGTTACGAGCATGGATGGCATGACTGCGGATTGGGCCAAGATTCCGAATGAGGTGCTGGGGCGAATGTCGAACCGGATCATCAATGAAGTCAAAGGTGTGAATCGGGTGGTCTATGACATCAGTTCAAAACCGCCATCGACGATCGAGTGGGAGTAGGGGAAGCTGGAAGCAGTCCCACTGTCTCTTGTGCTTGCCCAACGCGCACGCAGACTTTATTCGATGACTCTTTTGGGGCTGTGCATCGCTCTGGATGCGCGCAGTGAGAGCCAGTAGGACTACTTCCTGTTTTGAGAGGGGAAGAGAGGACCGATGGGAGTTCGACTCCAAAAACTCATTGCGAGCACGGGGCTGTCGTCACGCCGGAAGGCGGAGATGTTGATCGCCACCGGTCGTGTCACGGTCAATGGCAAGGTGGTTACCGAGCTTGGGACGAAGGTTGATCCCGAGCGAGACCATGTGAAAGTGGACGGGAAGCATCTGACCGCAGCTCAACCGTTCGTGTATCTGATGCTGAACAAACCCAAGAATGTTATGTCGACGCTGGATGATCCGGGCGGTCGGACGACGGTGAAGGATTTCTTGCGAGGCGTGTCCGTTCGGGTGTTTCCGGTTGGTCGGCTCGATTTCGACAGTGAAGGGCTGATGCTGTTGACGAACAACGGCGATCTCGCGCAGGCTCTCTTGCACCCACGGTACCATGTGCCTAAGACATACCTGATCAAGGTCAAGGGAATATTGACGGATGAAGAGATCGCGCGATTAGAACGGGGTATCCGGCTCGACGATGGAATGACCGGCCCGGCGTTTGTGAAGAAGGTGAAGAAGGCTGAACAGAACTCCTGGTTGGAATTGACCATACGTGAAGGGCGGAAACATCAAGTCAAGCGCATGTTGGAAGCTGTTCAACATCCGGTCCTCAAGTTGATGCGTGTTCGGATGGGGCCGTTATCGTTGGGTGATCTCCCGGCTGGAGAGTTTCGGTTTCTGACTGATCGAGAGGCGAATGCCTTGCGGGAACTCGTTGGCGAGCGGCGAGAGGCTGTTGAACGGGGCGCCGGGCAGGTGGCTCGACCGAAACGTCCGGTGCGACAAGCGGGCTGGGCCAAACCGGAAAAACCGAAGAAGTTGTCTTCAAAGAAAGTACGGGTGGTATGAAGATTCGCACACACCGATGCGGTGAATTACACAAGGAACATATAGGGCAGACCGTGGTGTTGAACGGCTGGGTCCAGCGGCGGCGTGACCATGGGATGGTGATCTTTCTCGATCTCCGCGATCGGTCGGGTATCACGCAAGTCGTGTTCAATGCCGAGCGCAACATGAAGATTCACCAGGCAGCACACTCCTTGCGCTCCGAGTCTGTCGTGTCGGTCGTGGGCCAAGTTATGGCGCGGCCGGATGAGTCCAAGAATCAGAACCTTTCGACCGGTGAGATTGAAGTCTTTATCGATGAGGTCGAAATTCTGAATGAAGCCAAGACGCCGCCGTTCTTGATCGAGGATGACGCGGAAGTGACCGAAGCGATTCGCTTGAAGTACCGTTTTCTGGATCTTCGACGTCCCAGAATGCAGCGGCTTTTGCAGTTACGCCATGGCATCATGCAGACGACCAGGGGATTCTTGAATACGGAGGGATTTCTCGAAGTCGAAACCCCTATCCTGACGAAGAGTACACCGGAAGGAGCGAGAGACTACTTGGTCCCCAGTCGGGTCAATCACGGACAGTTCTTCGCGTTGCCGCAGTCGCCACAGCTGTTCAAGCAAGTGCTGATGGTGAGCGGAGTCGATCGTTACTATCAGATTGCGCGTTGTTTCCGAGACGAGGATCTCCGCAACGATCGCCAACCGGAGTTCACTCAAATTGATCTGGAGCTGTCGTTTGTGGATCGTGAGCAGATCATGAGTCTGATGGAGCGCATGATTGTGACGATCTTCCACACGGTGGGCGGGGTTCAGCTCCCGACGCCTTTCCAGAGGATGAGCTATGCGGAAGCCATGGGTCGCTATGGTTCCGATAAGCCGGATCTGCGGTTCGATATGCCGCTCTATGATGTGACGGCCTTCGGTGCGTCGAGCCAGTTTAAGGTGTTCAAGGATGCTGCGACGAAGGGAGGTATTGTCAAGGCGTTGATCGTGAAGGGTGGAGCGGCGCTCTCTCGAGCGCGCATCGATGCCTTAGGGGAGACGGCAAAGAGCTTCGGTGCCAAAGGCCTTGCATGGCTCAAGGTGACGGCGGAAGGCCAGCTCGAATCGGTGATCGCAAAATTCCTTGACGCCAAAGGGTTTGCTGCCGCGTTGCCGGAAGCGAAGCCCGGCGACCTGGTGTTGTTCGGCGCGGACAAAGCTTCCGTCGTGCATGATGTGCTTGGTCGGATCCGGCTGTTGTTGGGCGAAGAGTTAAATCTGATCGATAAGACTGCATGGCGGCCTCTGTGGGTCATCGATTTCCCGATGCTGGACTATGACCAGGAACAGAAGCGGTACGTAGCCATGCACCATCCTTTCACGGCCCCCGTTGACGATGATGTCTCGCTGTTTGAGTCCGATCCACTGAAGGTGAGGGCTAAGGCGTACGACATGGTATTGAACGGGAGCGAGATCGGGGGCGGGAGCATTCGTATCCACCGGCGAGACGTGCAAAGTAAGGTCTTTGATCTTCTCGGGATCGGCAAAGAAGAAGCCACAGTCAAGTTTGGGTTTTTGCTTGAGGCTCTGGAGTACGGCGCACCGCCGCACGGCGGGATCGCATTTGGGTTGGACCGATTGGTCATGCTGCTCGGCAACGCCGATTCGATTCGCGATGTCATTGCGTTTCCCAAGACTCAGAAGGCGCAATGCCCGCTCACCGATGCGCCGTCTAGTGTCGATTCCGACCAACTGAAGGAATTGCGTATCAAGCTGGATCTCGTGCAGTAAATCACTATGGCAGTCAACACGTTCGGTCGTATTTTTACCGTCACCTCGTTTGGCGAGAGCCATGGGCCGGCTATTGGATGCGTGGTCGATGGGTGCCCACCAGGCCTGGAGTTGTCCGCTCAAGACATTCAGAAGGATTTGGACCGGCGCAAGCCCGGCACGTCACGCCACGTCACGCAGCGGCAGGAGTCGGACAGGGTTGAAATTCTCTCCGGGGTATTTGAGGGGAAGACGACCGGTACTCCTATCGCGCTGCTGATCCGAAATGAGGATCAACGGAGCCGCGACTATGGGAATCTGATCGATACCTTCCGGCCCGGTCACGCAGACTACACCTACTGGCAGAAGTACGGTATCCGTGACCATCGAGGCGGTGGTCGGGCGTCGGCTCGAGAAACCGCTGTACGCGTAGCAGCGGCGGCGATTGCGAGGAAGTGGCTCAGAGAAAAGTACAGTGTCGTGATTCGGGGATATCTGAGCCAATTAGGTCCGCTTGAGTTGACATTCAAAGACTGGGAGGCTGTGGGGCAAAATCCATTTTTCTCTGCTGATTCAGCTGCGGTCTCCAAACTGGAATCGTTCATAGACGAGTTGCGGAAGGCCGGTGATTCGGTCGGAGCAAGAATTACGACCGTGGCGGAGCATGTGCCGGTCGGGTTGGGAGCTCCAGTCTATGGGAAACTCGATGCAGACTTGGCGGCTGCCATGATGAGTATCAATGCGGTGAAGGCTGTTGAGATTGGATCAGGCTTTGCCTCGGTTGCTCAGCGCGGATCGGAGCATGGCGACGAACTGACTCCCGAAGGGTTTGTCACGAACCATGCCGGTGGCATTCTTGGTGGAATTTCTACAGGACAAGATATCGTTGTCACGATCGGGATCAAACCGACGTCGAGCATCCGTGTGCCGCGCCGATCGATCGACAAAGAGGGCAAGCCTGTTCTTGTCGAGACCAACGGCCGCCACGATCCCTGTGTCGGCATCCGCGCTACACCGATTGCGGAAGCTATGATGGCGC
Source organism: Nitrospira sp. (assembly GCA_019636815.1). Taxonomy (GTDB): domain Bacteria; phylum Nitrospirota; class Nitrospiria; order Nitrospirales; family Nitrospiraceae; genus Nitrospira_D. The sequence goes on along the minus strand of JAHBWT010000019.1, from coordinate 8,661 downwards.
TCGTGCTCATGGACCACGCGCTGCTGCATCGTGCTCAAAACGCCGACGTGACGACAAGGACTCCAAAGATTCCTGGCTCGGTCAAACCGACTGCCTCACAGGAAAAAGTGAAACCTGTTTCAAAGAACAATCCTGATCCTGCCGAAGCGTAGCCTCGGTGTGAACACGCATTCCGAATTTCTTTTATCCTTCACTGGGAAGGATTACGAAGACACGTGATTATGACGTGAGAGAATGTAGTTAAGGGTACAGAATAGCCGGATGATCGAAATCTATACAGATGGAGCCTGCAGTGGGAATCCCGGGCCTGGAGGGTGGGGAGTCTTGTTGCGGATCGACGGAGCTGAGACGGAACTCTGTGGCGGGGAGCCGGCCACGACGAACAATCGGATGGAATTGCTCGCGGTCATCGAGGCGCTACAGTCGTTCACACAGCCGGTGAAGGCACGGGTCTATACCGATTCGCAGTATGTCCAAAAGGGCATCAGCGAATGGATCCACAGCTGGAAGCAGCGTGGCTGGAAAACGGCCGGCAAGGAGCCGGTCAAGAATGAGGATTTGTGGCGGCGGCTCGATGCGCTGGCGGCCACGCATGCGCTTGAATGGCATTGGATCCGAGGACACAACGGGCATCCCGATAATGAACGAGTTGACGCGTTGGCTCGTGCTGGCCTCGATCAGGCTCGCCGTAGGAAGCCGGTCGTCAGCCAAGTTGATCCACTGGTACAAGAGCCGGACCGACCAGCCGGTTTTCCCCCGATCCTCGATATCCAACATGCTACAGTCTATCGAGGTGACACCTGTGTGTTCTCTGATTTGTCGTTCACGCTTCAAGAGGGTGAGCACGCCGCAGTCCTAGGACCCAATGGGTCTGGAAAATCGACGCTTCTCAAATTACTCTCAGGTGAAGTGCATGCGATGCCTAAGATCGAAACGAGAATGGTGCTATTCGGTGAGGAATGCTGGAATGTCTGGGATGTGCGGAAGCAGATTGGAATTGTTTCGCACGATCTCCAGCGCGACTATTTGATCTGTGCTGAAGGGCTCAACGTCATTCTCTCCGGGTTCTATGCGAGCAATGACACCTATGAATATCAACGGTTCAGCAAGACCCAACTGACGCGGGTGTACGAGCTGATGCAGGAGTTGGACATTGCGTCCCTAACCGGTCGACGGTTCGGCCATCTCTCAACCGGCGAGCAGCGGCGCTTTTTATTGGCGAGAGCGTTGGTGCATGACCCCCCGGTGCTAGTGCTCGATGAACCGACGAGCGGCCTCGATCTCAAGGCATGTTTTCAGTACCTCGATCTGTTACGGGCCCAAATCGCAAAAGGAAAGACCGTTCTCCTCGTCACCCACCATCTCCATGAAATCCCGCCTGAGATCAATCGCGTGATCTTTCTGAAGGAAGGGAAGGTTCTCGCCGACGGTCAAAAATCAACGCTGCTTACTAACGATCACGTGAGCAACCTCTTCGATAGCAAAATGACTCTCGTTCAGGCCAACGGTTGGTATCAGGCCTTGCCCGGGTAATATTCGGCGGGTCGAGCCTCTCGATTCTTTGAAAAATTCCAGGGCTTTGACGAAAGTGGCATCCAGCGCTAGGCTTTTGATGCCCTTCACTCGCATAAGCCAGCATGTATCCAGAGTCCTTGATACGCAAACACTCTCTATCCCTGCAGGCTTTCCTTTTCCTGTTGACCAGTTTGGGATCAGACCCTATTTCTCCCAGTACGAGTTTGGCGGAAACCTGGATTTGTCCTCGTCTTGGACAGTCTGATCTGTATACGGACCGCGAGTACCCAGGCTGTCGAGAATTGGGTGAGCCAAAGACCTACTCACCGCTTCAAATTTCTCCTTCATTGCGTCCTGCACAACCAACCCTAGTGCAGCCGCCCGTGTCGGGCACTATAACCCTTCATCCTCCCGCACAACTTCATGGCAAGAAGCCCATGCCCTTCGCGGAGGTTTCTTTGCCCTTGCCCGTGCTGGGTGTGAGGCAGGCCAACCCCGGCTTTATTACCGGCTCATGGATTGGTTTGATGGCGCATCTCACCGTGACCTACAAGGCCGACGGGAAGGGGCCGGAGGTAATTCCAGATTCGAACATGATGCCGGTGTCGGTGCATTCATTGTGGACTGCTGTCGCTGCCGCAACAAAGGCTGTGGGATACGATCCACGGTATCTTTCGGTGCGTCTATTGATTCCAATGCCGATGGATGGGCCAAGCGCCGGAGGGATATTCGCTGTGGGCATTGCCGCGGCGCTGCTTGGCGATTCAATTCGCCCCGATATCTGCATGTCGGGAACGATTGAGCCGGATCTGGAAATCAGACCTGTGGGGGGATTGGTCGATAAGATGGGGGCTTGCCGCGATCTCAGAAAGACCACAATGATCGTGCCCGATGGCCTGGATAATAGTCATCTCAGCTTTACCGGTGCCGAACGATCGATCCAGGTGATTCAAGTGTATTCACTCGCAGAAGCCTATAGTGCGGCGACTGGTCAGGCGCTTCGATCCGTGCCTTAGGAATCAATAGAAGAGGAGGGTTCGTGATGCGATCTTATACGCACAACACACAGCGATCCATAAAGCCGACGGCGACAAGATCGGTTGGACTCATGATGATCGCACTTAGTCTCCTTGCATCCATAGCCTGGGCTGCGGAACCGGTCAAGATCAGCTCCTTACAGACCTATCCTGAAGCATACAAGATGAAAGTGGTTCAGGTGGAAGGGACGGTCAGCGGTTACCAAATGGATCATTTCATCGGACACAACACGAAGCTAGAGAAATGTATACAGAATTTTCTCGTTGATGATGGTACCGGGACAATTCAGGTTAGCTATGCGGCGCTTTGCCAGATGAGACCAGTCATGCTCAGGGACGGCGATGAGGTCACGATCGAAGGACACTACTTGGGAACGTTAGACGTCCGATCGGTGAGGAAGCACTAGGGAGCTGAGTATTTCTGCGAAGACCTTCGGGAAAAAGGTAGAGGCGGGTCGATTTCGCGACTTGTGCTACTTCCTCAGAAATCCAAACAAGGCCCCAGCGGCGCCGGCGCCAACTGAAGACAGGTAGCCGGCCACTATTTGTTTGATACCTTGAGCTTTGCCGCGCGCCCAATCGAGGGTGTGTGTCACATCCGCTTGGATCAAATTCCACTCCAGGTGTATCCAGCCGGTCGCTTTCAAGACGAAAATGAGCGCAGCCAATGCGGCGGTGATCAGCAGGGCGAGCATCAAGGTCTTCCGAAGCGCCCATCCGATCAGGAAGCCGCCAAGGAAGCTGGCTCCTCCGCGGGCGAGCGCCGGGGACATCATGTCGTTCAGCCAGGCGCCGAACCCGGCAACAGTCGCGGCGCCGGCGGCGAGAAAGGATTTGGCTGCCCAGGGAGGATTGGAGAGAATTGTACCGAACGTCTTCCCAAAGAACCCGCTGTGAGCTGAGCTTTGTACGGCGCTCATAAACGACTCTCCTCAAATGTGTTGCAGACGGAAGGATCGCCGGACTCGAGCCCTCGCCTGAGCCATGTCATACGTTGTTCCGATGAGCCATGGGTCCAACGTTCCGGTTGCACATGGCCACGGGACATTTGTTGCAGCCGATCATCCCCAATGGCTGCTGCGGCCCGTAGCCCTTCCTCAAAATCTCCCGGTTCGATCAGGTTGCGTTCATGTTTGGCGTGGTATCCCCACACGCCGGCATAACAGTCGGCTTGGAGCTCCATCCGAACGGAAAGAGCGTTCCCTTCCGCCTCGGAGACCTGTCGCTGGAGACGATGCACTTTTTCTGCAACACCGAGGAGATTCTGCACGTGATGGCCTACTTCATGCGCGATCACATAAGCCTGAGCGAAGTCGCCCGCTGCTCCTAAACGATGCGCCATTTCGTCGAAAAATGCAAGATCGAGGTAGACCCGGTGGTCGTTGGGGCAATAAAAGGGACCGACGGCCGACGAGGTTGTGCCACACGCGGATTGGACTGCACCGGTGAACAGCACCAGACGCGGGTTCTCATATCGGTGGCCAAGCAAATTGTGCCAAGTGGTTTCGGTGTCAGCGAGGACGACCGAGGCAAACCTACCGAGTTGATCGCTTGGAGCGCCGACGGGTCCGGCTTCCCTTGGCGCAGACGGGGCCATGGTCTCGGTCACGCTCTGGACGCCGGTGATCATGTTGAAGACAGTCAATGGGTTGGCGCCAGTGAAGTAGCTGACGGCCAGCACGAGCACAATGGTTCCGATGCCAAAGCCGCCTCTGCCCCCGATGCGGGCCAGTCCCATACCGCGGCGATCTTCAATGTTGTCGCTTCCCCGCTGGCCTTCGATTCGCATAGCTGCCCTTCTCACGTCTGGAAATTAGTCCGATTCTTTTTCCATTGATTGAATGAACTTATCGGCTTCCGCAATGGACCGGTTCATATCCTTGATCAACTGATCAACTTGGGCGTCGACTTTGACCAGTTCGCCTTTGATGGCCGTCAACGCACGGGCATTCAGATTGTGTTTGAGGTAAAGCACCTGGTCGCGTAACGGTTTGAGGACCGGATCAATCCGCTGTTCGGCCCGTTTCATGGCCGTGAGCATCTCACGATAGCGACCTTTGGTCTGGGTGAGTTTGGCTTGGCTCTTCCGTCGTAGGTCGGCACTGGAGTATTGAGCAAGTTCTTCTTCCCACTCCGAAAAGAGCGCATCGGCCACACGTTCAACATCGGCGATCTTTTTCCGAACGGTTTTGGCACCGTCTTCGCTATTTTCAAGTTCACCGCTCAGCTTTTTATAGAGAGCTTCCAGATCTCCTCCCTCATAAGAGACCACTTTACTGAATTGCTCTAAGGTGCTTTGAATCTCTTCCTTGGCGTCTTCCTGCGCGTCGCGCGCGGATTTGACGCGACTACTGAGAATGTCGCGTTTGGCATAGCCCATCTTTTCCATCGTAGCGATGTAGGCTTTGTCGCAGGAGGAGAGGCCAAACGGGATACTCATCAGCATGACGGCTACGACAAATTTCAACATACGCACCTCTTTAAACCAATACGGGACGAATAATCCAGGAGTCTGGACAGAGTTGTAAGGTTCTGCATCATAACCGATGGGAGAACAAAGGGGAAAGACCCTAGGTTGCCATTCTCAGCGGTCCCCGCTGTGTAGCAACGCTGCCGCGATAGCGCTATAGTGTGGGTATGCGTCTCCCGCTCCGCCATACGTATGTGCTGCTGGTTTTAGTGCTGATGCCGGGCTGTGCTTCTCAACGTGTGGTTCCTGACGAGTTGAAGCCTTTGGTCGACAGAGCGGTGACGTTTCGCGAGGTCGTCGCGGCGCCTGAGTCGCACGAGGGGCGGATTCTGGTACTTGGTGGAGAGGTACTGAAGGTCAAGCGACTGAAAAATGGTACTCAAATTGAGTTCTTGCAATTGCCGCTTGATAAGAACGAAAGACCGATTCTGAACCGTCAACGATCAGACGGGCGATTCTTTGCAATCCAGAAGGAGTTTTTCGATCCCGCGACCATTGCAGAGGGGACGATGATGACTATTGTTGGGGAAGTCTTCAAGGCGAAGACCGATTACCTCGACGACGTCGAGTATCGGTATCCGGTAGTGATCGTGAAGCATCTGCATATCTGGCAAGAAGAACCTCCGGACTATGTTCGTCCGTGGCCAGGCTTCTCGTTCAGCATCTTTGGAGGCACAGGATTCGGCGGCGGCCGTGGTATGTTTGGCCTCGGGTTTTGATTCGTTCAGAGGCCAAGAACGACGTATATATATTTCATATGATCCACCAGCTCAAACTATTTCACTCTTGGACAATCCGACTCGCCACCTTGCAACTCGATTTTATACGCTATTGATTTCTATCGATAAACCGCCGAAGTTGCAACTCATCACGTACATCCGTTCACATGTTGAATCTGTGCAGGTATCGCAAAGCCCTCTTGCGTGCAGGGAGTGGAGCGTGATATGCAAGCATATGTAAAATTTTCTCGATTCTCCACGTTGTGAAGGAGAGGATTGTATGAAACCCAAACAGCAAATCACGAAACGCAAGGAGAGGGTCACGCTGTCTCTCTCGGCCGATATGGTCGAACGGTTGCGAACGGTTGTGTACTGGAGTCCCAAGCTGACACTTACCGGTGTCGTCGAATCCGCGATTCAGGCGGCCTTGAAAAAGCTGGAGAAGGGAAAGCGGTTCAAGAAGAGAAAGGGCAAGTTGCCTGTCGGCCGGCCACGCAAGGAGCGGTCGTCCTGATGAAGTCGCGAGCTCTATTGCAGCAAATGGCTTTGATCGCTGAATTGGGAAAATGCTGACGCGCGGTGTCAAAAAGTTCCAAGCGGCGATAATGTATGAACCATGCATCAATTCAAGCGGAGTGCGCCAATTCTCTTGTCGCTGGTCCTCTGTGCGGGCTGCGATCAAGTCACGGAAGATGGTGCCCCGCAGTACCTGGCTCAACCTCCCCAATCGTGGTTCCATGACACCGTCCGCTTAGAATACGCTGAGAACACGGGCGTCTTCCTTAGTCTGGGCGGTGGTCTCTTCAAGAAACTCCAAATCTTACTGTTTCAAGTGTCCCTGCCATCTGGCTCGCCGCGTTGGCGCTGTATCTCATTTTTACAAACTCTACATCCATGCTTCTTACTATGGTCTGGAGTCTTGCGCTGAGTGGCGGAGTGGGCAACCTGTTAGATCGTGTGCTCCACGATGGACGGGTGGTCGATTTTATGAACCTCGGTATCGCCGGACTCCGTACCGGCATTTTCAATGTGGTCGGTGGGTGTATCACCATCGGCGTGCTGTTGGTGGCCTTTGATGCGTTACACCAACGCATCGATTCAGTTCACGCATAATTCCGGTCGCCTCACCGAATGACATTGGAAGTCAGCATAAAGAATATTTCTTTGTTTTTATATGTCTGGCTCTGGTGGTGGCATTGGCAGGGTGTTCGTCTGTCGGGAGTGGCATACTTAAGTGGCGTCCTCGGTGCCGGATCAGCAGGTAGCGGCTATGAATACAATCTGAAGCGGCAGAAGGATCGAGTCGAGGGAGATCTCAAAGCAGGGAAGATCGATCAAGAGGAAGGCGAGATCCGCAAGGATCAGATCGCTCGTGACTCATTCTTTCAGAGGTAAATTGATCGGCGCTCGTGCTATGAACCGAATAGGAAAACAGGGTGCATTCGTGGGTGATTCGTCCGATGTGAGTTAGTAATCGCTGTGAAACCTATGAACTTCGGGATAAGTCCTACAAAACTATCTGCGATCGAAGCAGTTCATTGTATCGGAATCCATCAGTTCTCCCATACTCAGACAACTGAATACGGCATCTGATCACCCAATCAACTCCACTTCCGAAATAATCGTGTGATACCCGCTCGCGCCGGCTGGTTGGGGGCGCACAATCTCTGCGATCTGGAGTTGTCCTTTTGTGTCGATCGCGCGCACGACGGTCTGAAACTTCCCCGGCTTTGGGGGCCGCCACGTATAAGTCCAGATCACCCAGGAGTAGGGCGACATAGACGGCTCGATTTTGCAGTTGTTCCATGTGCGGCCAGCGTCGAAGCTCAACTCCACTTTGCTGATGCTATTAGGCCCGCCGAAGGCGATGCCGCGAAAGGTGTGCTCCGGTCCACGCATGGTTTGGTAATGTCCCGGTGAATCGATGCGTGAAAAAATCTTGATCGTGCCGTCGTCGGTCCAACCCTTGCGCTGCCAGTAGCCCTTGTAGTCACCGGGATAGACTTCAATCTCCACAATCCACTTCACGTTCTTGATGCCGTAGAGGCCCGGCACTATCAGGCGGAGCGGGAATCCGTGTTCCTTGGGTAACTTCTCGCCGTTCATCAGGAAGGCTAGCATCACGTCATCCTGCATCGCGCGCGTGAATGGAATGCTGTCGTCGTAGCCATCGATGCCGCGAAAGACCACGTCGCGTGCCATTTCAGTATCGGCGCCGCAGTCGAGGAGCAATTGCTTGAGCGAGATGCCGCGCCAAGTCGCGGTGCCTATGCTGTCTCCACCGGGGAGCGTGTCAATGCACATGAGAGTGGAGATCTGATCGTAGGAGTCGCGGTTCAATATGTCGCGCCAGCCAAGCGACATTGGTGTTTTTACTGAGCCTTTGATGTGAACCTTCCATTGCTCGATGTTTAAGTCGCGCGAGACGGAAACGGCGCCGTCGGCATAGTTCACGACGTAGAATTTTGAGTTCGGCGTGAAGTATGTGGTGTCACGTGGAGGGACGGCAAACATGCGACCGAATATGCTGCCGACGGCATCGCAACCGCCGATGTTCCCGGCCATCGTGCTCAGGCCGAGTGCTTTGAGGAGAGTGCGGCGACGAATGGAAAATTTATTGTGAAAGTGTGTCATAAAGAATTTATTATACACCCTCCGTGCTCTTGACTCTCGGGAAAGAGCTTGTTATCTTCTGCCCTGTCAGTTGGTACTGTGTTCCTGCCCGATGACCGCGCTTGACGGTGAGTCTACGGTGCGGTGAAAAAAGGGAAACTACCCGAATTTATTTCGAGCAGGTCCCTTGACACGTAAGGGCGCACGTTGTATAGTGCGCGGCTCGCGTGATGAACGCGATGGTTCTTTGACAACTGAATAGAGGACGTTGAGCAAGGTGTAAGGTGTATTGAAGTGGTGGCCCTTA
>JAHBWT010000018.1 GCA_019636815.1 Nitrospira sp. | reverse complement strand
TTCTCATGGAGCATAACTCAGCCAGTAAAGGTACCGAGCATTCACAGGAGGCACGTTTGGTTGTTCCCGCTGTGAAAAGAGCGAGAAGGTTGCCGCCCCGTGCGTCACCGTCGGTCATTCGTGGTATCGACCATGTCCTGATCCACACGCAAGACCTGGAGCGTGTCTTCGCCCAGTTTCGCAAAGAATTCGGACTGCCGGTCGTGTGGCCGATCAGCGATTACGGCACACTGGTGTCAGGCGGTCTCCGCGCGGGCAATATGACCATCGAGATTGGCCGCTTTGTGGGGTTTGGCCTGCCAGGAACCAGGCTCTACGGACTCGGCTTTGCGCCAAGTGGACCGACCTGGGAAATGGTCAAGCGGTTAGTGGATCGAGAGGTGCTCCATACACCGCCCATCACCATACACTACGAAGGGCTGATTGAAACGAAGGCCACACTCACCTTCTTGCGCGACTTGCTCGATGGTCCGCCGAACACGCCGTTTTGGCTGGGGCGGCGGCTAGGTGGAGACACGCGAATTGGTCGCGCGCTGTCGACCATGAGCACCTGGATAGCCAGGACCGACACCGGCTCTCAGGCATTTACCAAACTGCTGGGCGATTCCATGGCCTTCATGTGTGAATACCATGTTGATCGTCATCCAGAACGGCTCGCGGAGTTGACGACCGACTGGCAACGCACACGACAGGGCGGGCCGTATGGCATTACCGGGGTTGCCGGAGTCGATGTTGAAATTTCGACCACTGTCGCATCTTGGAGAAGGCTTCTAGATCGGCCGGACCTGAACAAAAAATCGATCCATACTTTCAGCATGGGACCACCGCTTCGATTTCACGCCGGGGAAAGCAACCGATTGATGGGCCTGGAGTTTTCATGTGCCGATCTCCAGTCAACCGCTCGGAAGCTCATTGAAAAGCGATGGGTGGGTGCAACAGATCGCAACAGTATCACGGTCGCACCAGAACGTGTGGACGGCCTGACGCTACGATTCAGCCAGACTCCTACTAACCCAGATTGAGCAAAGGTAGCCGTGCGTCCACACCTACGATACAATCGCCTTCATGACGTACTTCATCCAGAACGCTGACGATCTTCGGTGGTTGATCGGCCATACCGGCGGTTTTCGCTCAGGCTATATCACCGACATACGGATCACCAAACGCCGCCTGTTTGACGAAGGATCGGGGCGTGAAGTGCCGGCTGGGACGGCAATCTCCGTAACCATTCGCTATGAGGTTCGGGGATTAGTCCGAGTCGCCACGCTCACGATGACGGGCGTGACGGATTTTTCGGTTTTCGAGCAAGATGGGGCCGATTGTTCGTCTCTCGGCATCATCCAGACGGAATGGAGCGCGGGAAAACTGCGGTTTTGGTTCGATCCGCAGGGTGAGCTGTACGTCGTCTGTGATGAGGCGCACCTGGAGGAAGTCGCCGCTCCGTTCGTGACCGCTCGGCATGCGGCGGAACTCGCTCGGTGGATTTTCCAAGGTCGGACTGCCCAAGGCCCCACCGTCGACTGGTTGTTAGACGAGCTGGACCAGGCTGGCCTGCCCTGCACCTGGCGTGAAACGGATCGGAACGTTGCGACACATCCAGCGGTGCAGTGGGAGGGCGATCTGATTCCAGTCGACGACTCCCTGGCTCACGCAGACAATATGATGCATGTCCTGGCCTACGGTCCCCTGGAAAGGCACGGCTTCGGATTGATGTTGCGGGTGTTCGGGGATCAGAACCAACGGATGAGCCGCATTCTCGAAGTTCTTGCCGACCATATCACCCGGCAATTCCCTGGTGACTGCCTGGTCGGCACGACGATCATCCCGGGCCGAGAATGGGAGAATTGGCTGGCACGGGAACACCGTTCACGACGTGGTTGGTAAGAAGCGAGAACCGAGGACCGACGAATCAGTGTACGTGTTCCGGGGAATAATGTTCCTTACCGTTCCCCGCTGAAAAACCGGCGCCACCGTTACTACTCACATAACCAGGGATGCCATGGCTGGTACCGTTTCCGTTCGTCTGCTTAGCTTTTCCGTTCACACATTCAACTAATGCCCAAAACCGCAGTGGATTCACACTCTGCTTCCGCGCAACACGCAACGACGTCCCTTCCAACACCATATTGAGCGAGAGATCCGTGCGCCAGCCCAAGTGTTTGGTCAATGGCGAGATTACTTTCTCCACAGCTGCGATGACTTTGTTCCCGTTGCTAAAATGATTCAGCATGACAATCCGGCCACCAGGCCGGCAAACCCGAATCATCTCATTCACGACCTTTCGATAGTCCGGAACCGCCGTGACCACGTACGCAGCGACTACCGTATCAAAGCTGTCATCCTCAAATTCCATCGCGCCCGCATCCATGCGATGAAGCTCGACATGGTCGAGACAGAGATCCTCTGCCTTCTCTTTAGCCTTGGCCAACATGCCCTCGGAGAGGTCGATCCCGACGATGCGGCAATGGTGCGGATACATGGGAAGAGCCAATCCAGTCCCCACGCCCACTTCCAGAATATGCTCGTTCGGCTGCACGTTCAGATTTCGAATGGCTGATTCACGCCCCTCATGGAAGACTTTCCCAAACACCTTGTCGTAAAAGCCAGCGTACGTGGTGTAGACGCGTTCGATTTTGACGGGATCCATACTCTCCTCCAAACGTCAGACGACCCACTCGCTGCGTGCGCTCTGCTGCGGAGGGTAGACAATAAAATATCGCTGTATAGACGCGAGAATGAATTCTGGCGGGAAACCCCAGTGATGCAAGACCCGCCCGGAACGTAGCCCACCGTACTCTAGCCAAACTTCTCTTCATGAGTCAACAGATTCCTTGGACGACTTGAAAATCGGTGTATTCATGGAATCCTTTGATATGGGACACGAACGATCTCGCGACTCAGCTGCCTTGATTCACGCTCCGCTCCTATGGGATAGCTACGGTCATGATCCTAGCCGGCTTCTTCGCAAGCGCCTTATTCCTCGGATTGCTCGTCGGCGATTGGATGTATTTCATCCGGCTGACCCCGGACGCCGTTCGGTATGGGTGCCGAGTTGCGAAACGCCCCGACCAATGGCCCAAGACCGAGCTCAGCGCGGTGCGTGAGCGGTTCACTCCCAACGGCGTGTTGATGCTCCCCCATGGAGTCGCCTGGTTTTACCCGGAGTTATCTCAGATCGCGATTCGCCCTCAGTATCGATTCTTCTCCAGACGGTTCCGCACGGCCTGGCCGGTGAAGGGTCTGATTCATCTTTCTCCGCACGACCAAGCGCTGGGCGCGCTGTGCGTGAAGCGTATCCCATGGTCATCGGCGCTGATCACGTTCATGTGGTTTGCGCTCGTGTCGATCGGGTCATTGGCCTTCATCGTTCAATACGCCATGGAAGGCGGATTCGCGTCACTGGGCGGTACGTTGGTTGGAATCAGCATTATCGGGCTGGCGGGACTTGTCCTGACCTTCGGACTCGTCACGCTCGCTCTTTCCTATCGCCTTGAAGACACTCGGCTGATGACGGTGTATGACGAGTTGCGCGACACGCTCGCGAGTCCGGTCTCTTCTTAACGATCGTTCCGGTCACAACGCTCGATGCGATACAACTCCAAGAAGTGATCGTATTCGGCGGGCAGCGCCACCGCGAATCGATTGCGTGCCAGGCCTGCGATGATCCCGCGGTGCTTCTTCGCGAGACCCGAGACCTGGAAGGCGTGTTGGAATTGCCGCCAGCGTAAATCAGGATCGGCCATGATTCGAGTTTGTTCTTCGATCGGAAGTGCATGTACTATGGTCGTCAGTGTGCGGATGGCTTTTTCCACGCTTTCGTACGGGGGAGCGAGTTTGAGTTCGGCATAAAACGTTTCGAGATGACTGCGGAATTCATCTTTGAGCGTCTGCAGGTGATCCGGTGTCATGGATGGAAACTCCGGCATGGTATTCCCGGCGATGATACGGCAGGAAGTCACCGCGTAACAACTTTTTCATGGAGGGATGTATGAATCGGATGGTCAATGGGCTGCTTGTGGCGCTGGGACTGGTCGTACTGGTCGGTTGCTCCTCACACCACCATCACTATGGCATGGCAGGAGGTAAGAGCGATGCGTATTGGCAGAAGGGCCAGCACGATATGGAGGGGCTGATCAATCGCACCGTAGAGGACCCTAACAAGGCAAAAGAGGTCAACGCGCTCGTCGGCGAGATTATCAACGAACTGAAGGCCAGCCGGGAACAGGAACGGAACTATCACCGGCAACTCTATACACTCAACGCCAGTTATACGGCAGAGCCGGCGGAATTTTCAAAAATCCTCAACGAAGCGACCGTTCAACGGACACAGAGCTCGGCCAAGGTGCTGAGCCTGCGATTCAGGATGAAGAATCTGATGACAGAAGATGAGTGGAAAACTCTTACCGATAAGATGCTGTCCTACAACAGTCGGTATCAGCACGGGAGTGGAGGATCCAAATCCGGCTACTGAGACGCAACCGGCGCGGTTTTGAGCGGCACGGCCGTCCACGTCGCGCCGGCATCAGTCGACCGATAGAGCCCGCTCCCGTTGGTTCCGGCATACAAAAGTTGCGAATTCTTGGAATTCATGGCTAGGGCGCGAATGTTCAGCGTGGCAATGCCCTGGTTCACCGCCTTCCAGGTTTTTCCACTGTCCATACTTTTCCATACCCCTGCCGGGCCGCCGATATAGAGCACCGACGGTTCCGTGGGATGAAGAAGCATGCTGCTGATAAAGGGATCTGGCAGGGATTGCCCGATTCGTTCCCATACCGCACCCTTATTCTTCGTACCAAAAAGCCCCTTCGTGGTCCCCGCATAGACTCTATCAGGATTCATCCGATCGATTTCAATGGCATTGACACCCAACGCCATGGACGCCATCAGTTCACTCTCGGGGATCAGCCCCGTATTGATCCGTTTCCACGATATGGCCGCGTCGTCTGAGCGATACATCCCACCCGTCGTGCCGCCATACAGGATGGTGGGATCCTTGGGATCGATGGCAATGGACGTTACGATGTGGACTTCTTTCATCCCGTTCATCCGTTCTTCCCACTCACGACCTGCATCCTTTGAGTAGTAGGCACCGACCGTCGTCGCGATATAGATCTTTTCATTCAGGGCGGGGTGAAACACAAACTGGTTCACGAACGACACATGTTCTTTTAACCCAACATTGTGCGGCAACCACCGCTGCCCCCCATCCGGGCTTTTGTAGACCGCATCCCCCATCGTGCCGGCATAAATCGTGGCCGGCAGCTGCGGATCGATCGCGAGCGTCGTCACCCGACGAGCGCTGAAACTTGGGAATCGCTCCCAGGTCCCACCGCCGTCACGGGACTTGTATACGGCATCATTCGTAGCCACGTAGAGAATGTTCGCGTTCGTCGGATGGAGCGCGATCGAAACGATCGACTCGCTCTCCTTCTGGCAGGCGAGAGAGGAAATCAGGAGCACCATCATGGCCGAGGTAACGATGAGGCGAAGCAGCATCATTGTGTGTGGCGAGACCTAATCATAGCGGTCGGATTGGAGTCAAGACGAGAAGCGGTCAGGGTGGTCGACACAGCAGGTCAGGGCTCCCATCTTGCCTCTTATGCGCTATCGTCGTGCAGACACACGGATATGTTCAAATCAGGCTCCGCCTCTTGGTCTGCCCGTTTACGCTGTGCTAGAGTCATGGCCTCACGGTGCGGCGGACGCTGCTGTTCCTAATTCTTTGAGGAGGGCGTTGCGATGAAAGCACAATGGATGGTCGGTCTCCCGGTTGTCCTCTTGTTCACTGCTGGAACAGTTCAGGCCGAAGGTCTCTTCGACCGGATTCTCGACCGCACGGTGGAAAGCGCCGAGCGCAAGGCTCAAAACCGGATGAACCAACGCATCGACCAATCCATCGACAAAGCGATCAACAAAACGGAAGAGACCGTGAAATGTGTCGCCACTGATCAGGAGTGCCTGGGGCGGGCCAAGAACGAAGGCAAGCAGGTGTCGATCATTAACCAGCCCGCCCTGTCCGATTCAGCGAAGTGCGTTGTTACAGATACGGCCTGCCTCAAACAGGCCAAGGCGGAGGGAAAGAAGGTTGAGCTCGTCGAAGAAGCTGATCTCGACACCCTCCGCTGCTCGGTAACCGACGCCGAATGCCTGAAACGCGCGAAGGCGATGGGAAAGAAAGTGGAAATCAGCGACTAGTGTCAGACCTATCGATTGACTCAACCTCATTCACCCAGTCTAGAATCGACCCAGTGCCAAGCCCGACCTCCAACACCTCCAGCCTGGCCGCAAACCGGCGACAAGCAGTCGGCGTTGACTTGCGGGGTCACATGTACGTTCGATCAGACGAAGCCGCTCCAGTTCTTTCTGATCTTCGGCGCGATGGAAAACGTATTCCTGGCACATCATTATCCTACCCGGCAGAGCCTGCGCGGCGTTTCTCGGCTTGAGCCCCATCACCTATCGGCACATGGTGTCGCTAGGCGGACGTCAGAGCTTCTTGATGATCCGCTCGGCATAGCCGGTCAGCTCCACGTAGCCTTGCCCCTTTATTGGCCGGCCTTGTTTGATGCCTGTCACTGCAACCGCCCCTTCCCAATAGGTCACCTGGGCGCTGCGCGAGGTGCGGAGCTCCTGATCCGCGAGCAACGGGACGACATCCAGCCTGAGATCGAGGGAGGGAACGGTCAACCGCCACTTGGCGGGATAGGTGGCTTTGCTTGCGGGGCTGGTCCACGTCGCCGTCGACCCTACCTGAAAGTCTGTCACCGCCAGGTGTTGCGGCCGTCCGTCCGACGACACGGCTGTCCCGCTGGAGGCAAGATCGGACGATCCATCCGCCCGGCGCATACAATACAGCATGAGTTCGGTGTTGTCCTCCAACTGGATGCTGAACCAGTCCCATCCGACTTGATCGTCCCCGAGATCGGCAGATCCGAACTCATGGTCCATCCAGCTGGTGCCAGTGACCTCGACGTGTTCACCGTCGATCGTAAGGCGCCCCGTCGTGGCGAGTCTCGTGAACGAATAATAGTGAGAGGCTTGGCTCTTGTCTTCCCCTTTTCGACTGATGCCGTCAGGGCCATGCGTGACGAGCGGCTTGACCGGTTCAAGCGTGAGCGCAAGGGCATGGGTGTCGTCACGGGCGACCAAGGTGTGTGAACCGGTCGTATCCGTCGCGGCCTCGGCGCGCCAATCATCGATCCATACGCGGAGTCGCGACTCATCAGCGCCGGCTTTCCCCAACCCCTCCCGACTGATTTTTTCCGAAAAATGAAATCGCCGGCCGGTAATGTCCGTCACGGCGAAATGGGCCAGATACAGGTGGCTCACCGACCATTTCGACGGCAGGGTCTTAATGTCCTCCGGAGGAACGCCACGACGAAAGAAGGTCAATTCAAAACCGAACGACCGGCCGTTCTTCGAATGCAGATGTCCCGTGTAGTACCACCACTCGGTCCGGTAGCTCGGATGCGAGCCGTGGTCTTTTGGAAATTCGTACCGATACCCGGCGGTCGCCCGTTGAAACGGCGGCGAAGGAGGATTGCCGCCGGATGCCACGGCAAAGTCGAAGGCGAGCGCAGCCGTGACCAGAATTAAGAGTCGAACGCCGCCGATCATTCGCTTTACCTCGTGATTGAACCCAGAGCACCCGACTAGAGCCTGATGTCTCGGGCTGTTTATAGCATGTGTGCGGCATGCGAACAAATCGCACGTCTGTGAGCGACGTTTCACAGTTCTTGGCAACTTATCGGTCGACACCCAGCGTTGACAATTTTCACACGCCTCAGCTATCGTGAGTTATGTTGATTGATCGAGAGCGTGGACCATCGACCCCTGGTCCGGCCAAACACGAGGGTGCCTTCATCATTCCAAACCGTCTTCCAGTGTTCCCGCTACCCAACGTCGTCTTTTTTCCGAAGACTTATCTCCCCCTCCACGTGTTTGAACCACGTTACCGCCGGATGGTGGCCGATGTGACACTAGGCGGTCAGTGTATCGCCATGGCTCTCCTGAAAGAAGGATGGGAGCCGAGTTACTATGAGAATCCGCCTATTTACCCCGCACTTTGCATCGGACGGATCGTGAGTGTACAACCCTTGCCCGACGGCCGTTCCAACATCTTGCTCCAAGGCCTGGAACGGTGCGAGATTCTTGAGGAACACTTCGAGAAGCCCTACCGTGAAGCGACCATTCGTGTGACCCCCATGCAATCGCATGAGGGACTGTCCACCGGCGTCAGGCGCTCGCTGATCGAGGTGCTCGGACGATATCTCCAGGCCAGGGAGGATAGTGCGGCCTGGCAGGGGTTTTTTCGCGAAGAAGTCAGCGATGAAGTCCTCGTCAACACACTCTCCACTTACTTGGACTGTACACCTCTAGAGAAACAATTTTTGCTGGAAGCCGACGGATTGCACCAGCGGGCCCGGCGGCTAAACGATGTGGTGCAGTTTATGCTGCACGAGCATCGCGGCGTAAAGGACTGGGAATAAACCATGGATCGGACCGTCGCGATCGACGTCAGCCGTTTGTGCAAAACGTACGATAGCCATAACGCTGTCGATGAGTTGTCGTTTCAGGTTTACGCAGGAGAGATTTTCGGCCTGCTGGGACCGAACGGTGCCGGCAAGAGCACCACGCTTCGCACGCTCATCACCCTGCTGCACCCGACATCGGGCACAGCCACCATCATGGGCTATGACTCGGTGCGCGAGGCGGACAAGGTGCGAGCCATGATCGGGTATGTGCCGCAGGAACGGGCGATCGATCGGTTTCTTACGGGGCGCGAACACCTTCAATTGTTGGGCGCCCTCTACCATCTGACGAAGGAAGAAGCGACCAAACGCATCGGCGAGCTGCTCACACTCGTCGAGTTAGAAGCTCATGCGGACCGACCGGCAAAGACCTATTCCGGCGGGATGAAGCGCAAACTCGACATTGCCTGCGGGTTGTTGCCGGATCCCAAAATCTTGTTTCTCGATGAGCCCACACTGGGTCTCGATGTCCAGAGCCGCCTCCGGATTTGGGAATACGTCCGGATGCTCAAGGCTCGTGGCATGACCGTGGTGATGACGACCAATTACCTGGATGAAGCCGATCAATTGTGCGACCGACTGGCCATCATCGACGGCGGCAAAATCAAGACGATGGGGTCGCCGGCTGAGCTGAAGATCGCGCTCGGCGGAGACATTGTCGCCTTGACTCTCAAGGAGATCGACCGGATGCCGGCACTCGAGGCTGATTTGAAAAATCGTCCAGCCATCACATCTGTCCGAGCGACCACGAAGGGCTTGGACATTCGAGTCGAATCACCTGAGAAGGCATTGCCCACCATTCTCGAATCGGCCAATCGATTGGGTTGCAGCATCGAGTTCATTCAGTACAACCGACCGCGCTTGGACGATGTATTCATCGCCCATACGGGCCGAGCCATCACCGAATCGAGGCCCGAGGCCGAGTCGGCATAAAGGAGTCACGTGGAGCACTATTGGCAGGAAATCAGCGCATTGACGATGCGGTGGGTCCGTCGGCTGAGTCGCGAAAAATTCAGCATGCTGTTCACCCTGGTACAACCCATGCTGTTCTGGCTCATTTTCTTCGGAAATCTCTTCCAACGGGCGGCGGACGCGCAGGTCATGCAGGCGCCGAACTATATCAGCTTTCTCGCAGCCGGAGTCGTCGTGATGACCGTCTTGAACAACGGCCTGGCAGGCGGCGTCGATCTGCTGTTCGACAAAGAAAACGGGTTCCTCGAACGCTTGATGTCCACCCCGATTCATCGAACGTCCGTTATTTTGAGCCGATTTATCTTCGTCATGGCGATTACATCGATGCAGGTCCTCGTCATTCTTGGCGTGTCCTATCTCTTTGGTGTGCATCCCGCAACGGGCATACTCGGTGTCGCGATGATCTTATTGATCGGAATGATGTTCGGCGTCGGACTGACGGCTATCTCCATGGCGATGGCCTTTTCCGTGAAAAGTCACGGTGACTTCTTTTCGGTGTTGGGGTTTCTCTCGCTCCCGATGATTTTCCTCAGCTCGGCGTTGGTCCCGCTGACCGCCATGCCCGGATGGATGAGCTTCTTGGCCCAGTTCAATCCGATGACCTGGGCGATCGATGCCGTGCGCCCGCTCATCCTGTCCGGATGGAGTGAGGCATTGCCTCACGTGGGGATGGTGATTGTCGTTATGCTGGTGTTCGATGCACTCTGTCTATACGGAGGAGCCAAGGCCTTCCGTCGCGCCATGGGCTGACGACGCGGAAGTATCGATCGCTTGACGTCCGCCATAGTCCATTGGATGATGGAAGCAGGTTTTCGGCGTGTGGTCCGCGCACCGCAAAGCGACCGAAATCACCAGACGCGATGATTCCAGAAAGCCAAATTCGAGCTCTGATTCGACTGTTGTCCGACGAGGACGACAAGATCGTTCAAACCATCAGCGGACGGCTCATCGACATCGGTCCCTCGGCGGTCCCGCTTCTCCAGGAAGCGGAAATCGAGCAGCCTGACATGGGAGACCGGATCGCGTCCGTGCTCGAGGAAATCCGTGGAGGAAAGCTGGAAGAGGAGTTGACGAGCCTGGTGATTCGTTCGAATGAGGCTGTCTGCCTGGAAACCGGCGCGTTTCTCATCGCTCGTTACGCGTACCCTACACTGGATGTCGCGCGCTATCGTGATCAGTTGGAGACGATGGCTGGCGAGGTTCGAGCCCGAATCGGCTGTCGAGCTTCCGGCGAAGAAGCCGTCAACGCGCTGAATCGGTACCTGTTCACCGAGCAAGGGTTTAAAGGGAATACCAAAAATTACTACGAGGTCGAGAACAGCTACCTCAACTGCGTCATGGATCGGCGTCTCGGCATCCCGATCAGTTTGTCTGCTGTCTACCTCTTTCTCGGGCAACGCTTAAAGCTTCCAGTGTTCGGTATCGGCATGCCGGGTCATTTTCTGGTGAAGTACGAATCTGACAAGTACAAAATTTTTATCGACTGTTTCAACGGCGGAGCGTTACTGACCGAAAAGAACTGTGCCCGGTTTCTCACGGAAGCGGGATATGGTTTCGACGACAGGTACCTGCAGAAAAGTCCGGTCCGTGCGATCCTCTCACGGATGATCAAAAATCTCCTGGCGATCTACGCCAAGGCCGGAGACTCCATCAAAACCGAACGATTAACCAAGTTTATCGAGATCCTCGGAGGTGCCCCGCGCGAAGAAGGGCTGTAGCCTAGAGACGGATGGTCAGCAGATCTTTACCCTTCCATACCTTTCCCCGATGCTCTTCCGCCGCCTGCGCCTTGACATCGTAGCGATCCGCGATCGGGTAGAAATGCGAGAGGACCAGTCGGTCGACACCGGCCTCCTTCGCGACCTGACCGCACTGTCCGGCATGGAGATGGGCGGGGCCAGGGCGGTTGGCTGGAAACGAGCAATCGAGCACGGCAAGATCGGCATCCCGACACAACCGGATGACCTCGTCGCAATATTGGGTATCCCCTGAATAGACGATCGTCTTACCGCGGTATTCAATGCGATAGCCGACACTCGAGAGATCGGGAACATGGACCACGGGCTTGGGAACCACGCGGGTGTCCCCGATCCTGAACGGCCTATTTGTTACTTCCTTGAATGCGACCCTGAACGGAGCGGGTGAAAAACTGGGGAAGCTCTTCATGATCGACTGCAAGAGACGGATCGTACCCTTTGGGCCGATCAAGGTCATCGGAGGCCGGTGTCCCCCGCCAAACTTGGCATAGATGACCGCGTCGAAGAAGAACGTAATGAAGTCGGAAAAGTGGTCGGCATGAAAATGTGAGAACAAGATATGCGTGATCCGGTGTCGATCCACGCCGGTCTTGATCAAGTTCATCAAGGTACGGGGACCGAAATCGAGAAGGAGGCGCTGATCGGTGCGCACCAGATACCCGGCTGCGGCGCGGGTCGGATGCACGTTGGTGCCGGAACCCAGAATGGTCAGACGCATAGGCAAGTTCGTCGCACTGTGGTTGCGACAAGATAGTCTGAACGAGAAAGCCTGGTCAAGGCGATGAGCCCCCAGACTTGCCATTCATTGACGATTCCTCGATGACGTTCGTATGATCCACCATTCATGAGCAAACTGAATCGTCACGAAGAGGGGGAGATCAATCCCGCTTGGCTGGTTATCCTGGTTGGCCTCATCGTCGCCGGAGTGTGGATCTGGAAACGGCTGTCGATCGAGACACAAGACTTCATTGTCGATCAGGCTGTGCCGATGACGGCGATCGGCTTCGTGACTGTCTTCCTATTGTTCATTCCGATCAATGCGTTTCGTAAACGCCGCGCTAGATCGCGGGAACGCACACGCCTTCTGGCATTGTTTGAACGAACAACCGTCCAAGAGAAGAGACTGGATCTGGCGTTTACCCTGCTGGAGAATAATGAGTACCGAATCGATGGACTCGCTTCAGCTGTTCCTGCCCTGAAGGAATTGCTCGCCGAAACTTTACAACGCGCCTTGGGCGATAAGCAGCACCGTATCAGAGGGATGGCCGCCAGTCACCTGGGGGCGTTGCAAGATCTGTCAGTAGTACCGCTGTTGGTCAAGGCACTGGAGGATGATCATGCCTACGTGCGTTCCTGCGCCGCTTTGGGGCTCGGCAGACTCCGAGCAACCGAAGCACGGGAGCGGCTGAAGACTGTCATGGAGCATGACTGGGACCAAACGGTGCGAAGCCGGGCCAGAGAGGCATTGGAGCGGATGCGAGAGTGAAACCTACACAGCCTGCGTCTCGGTCTATTCCTGAATCCACTCAATCACGGCGATCTCAGGTCGACAGTTCAATCGAAATGGCAGGAATGACCAGCCCAGCCCTCGGTTGATATATAGTCGGTGCCGGCCGGATTCGTGCCAACCGTCCACGCGACCATTGCACCCAGGAGGAAGCCAAAAAGTGGGAATCCCCGGCACTCTCCACTGTCCGCCATGACTGTGTCCGCAGAGAATCAAATCAATGGCATGATGCGCTTCGACGTGGTCGAGAATGTTCGGCGCATGCGCCAGCAGCACCGTAAATCGTTGGTCGGCGCGAGGCGGGATGCATCCAAGATCGGCTCGATGGAGAGAGGGATCATCGACGCCGACAATCACCAGCTCTCCCCTTCCTGTTGAGACAATCGCATGCTGATTCACCAGGAGCGTGATCTTGTGTCGATCGGCCAGTTCGGCATACTCTGCCACCTGGACGCCGCTGTAATGGTCGTGATTGCCCAACGTCATGTACACGGGTGCGATGGCACGCAGATGTTCAAGAAAGCGAAAGAGATGCGGCAGGCCTTCCGGCACGTTGAGCAGGTCTCCCGTGATGAAAATCCAATCGGGGTGAAGCTCCCCCACGGTGTCGACAATACCATCATGTCGCGGGTGATACCGGTCAAGGTGCAGGTCGGTGAGATGGACGGCACGACAACCCGCGAGAACGGAATGGCTGTGGGTTAAGATGGAGATCTCATGATTGGACAAACCCCATTCCCAATGTGGAACGAGACTGAACGCCCGATAGAGCGGTTCGCTCAGGCAATAGCCGACGAATGACCTCAGGTGGTCGGGCCATGATACTTTCCGCCGTGTGCTCATTCCCCAACCCGTGATTGGTCTGATCGTTTTCGCATGGGCTGAAAAAGTATACCATGGGCTCGTTTATCCTCAGATTTGACGACACTTTTCGACGGACGGCCGTCATTCTCACGAGAGCACGCGGGTGACATCCTCAATCGATCCGTTCCTCACTCGCAATATCCCTGGGCTTGGCGGACAAATCCGCACCACCCCCGAAGATTTTCAAGTTGAAGAACGTCCGCTGTACCTTCCCTGCGGGGAAGGAGAACATTTATACGTCAGGATCACCAAACGCGGCCTTTCCACACCAGATCTCGTCCGCAGACTCTCCTCTTCATTAGGAATCAAGGCGCAGGCCATCGGAGTCGCCGGCCTGAAGGACGCTCGAGCAGTCACCACTCAGATGGTGTCTTTGCAGGGGATCAGACCGGAACAGATGACCAGCCTGAAAATGGACGATACCATACTAAGCCTTCAGGTCCTCGGACGTCATCGTAACCGTCTCCGAACCGGCCATCACGCCGGCAATCACTTTCGCTTGGTCATCCACGATGTTGCCGATCACGCGGCTGAATCAGTGCCGGCCATTCTCCAACAATTGAGCGCCCGCGGGGTGCCCAACTACTTCGGCCCACAGCGGCAAGGGAAACGTGGCGACAACTACGAAGTCGGTGCTGCGCTCCTCCACGAAACGCAGCGGCGGGAGAGGATGAATCGAGCTCAGCGGATCTGGTACCTCAATGCCTATCAGTCGTTCTTGTTCAATCGGATGCTGGCGAAGCGGATCGATCAGATCGATCGAATCTTCGTCGGCGACTGGGCCATGAAACAGGCCAACGGGGCTTGTTTCCTTGTGGAGGATGCCGAAAAAGAACAGCCACGCGCGGACCGGTTCGAAATCAGTCCGACTGGGATTCTCTTCGGTTCACGCGTGTCCTGGGCAAATGGTGAGCCGGGACGAATCGAGGAAGCAGTTATTGTAGACGAGGGGACCACCAAAGATACCCTCATTGCTGCTGCAAAGACCTGTGGATTCCGCGGCGAGCGTCGGCCGTTTCGCGTTCCCCTCACTGAACTGGAATGGTCGCTGAATGGCGAAGCCCTGACCCTCTCCTTTTGCCTGCCTCCAGGCGCCTACGCGACGAGCGTACTCCGAGAGCTGATGAAAGCACGGCCTGCGAATCCGTAGTTCCCCATCCTCGTGTGCTTCGGCCATGCAAACCTGGTGGTACAATAGATTCACAGCCAGCGAGTAAGTCATGAATCATCATCAGGAACGTGTCGTTCTTCAAGGGCACATCATTGATTCGCTCATCCTGGCATAAAGCACAATGCGGACTCTGATTCTCATCGTTGAGCTGGCCCTTCTCGTCGCCTCGACAGTACACTCGGTCGCCACAAGCGATCTTCTCCCGGCAACTGTTCCCACAGTCTGTGCGGATGCCAACTCTTCGGTACCGACAAAATTAGCCGGTCGAGGCAGCTTTCAGGCGGTCGGTCTCGTCATGGATGCGGCACCGTTTCTGACAGAAGTTGCCCGATCCCTGGGGAGGTCAACGTGAACCGACTGCTGGTGTGCCCTCCAGATTTTTTCGGCATCGAGTACGAGATTAACCCCTGGATGCGGCTCAGCAATCGCGTGGATCACGAACAGGCGGTGCGGCAGTGGCAGGAACTGATGAAGGTCTTCCAGAAAGATTTGCATGTCGCGCTTGAACAAATGACACCCGTGCCGGGCTTACCTGATCTCGTGTTCACTGCCAATGCAGGCATCGTGGTCGGACGAACAGCCGTCGTGAGCCGTTTCCGATACCCCGAACGACAGCGTGAAGAAGCGCATTTCGAGAGGTGGTTTCGAGCCCAAGACTACGACGTCATGATCTTACAAGAAGGTCTTTATTTTGAGGGCGCCGGTGATCTTTTGGGGTTCCCAGATTATTGGTTCGGTGGTTATCGACAGCGATCCGATATTCGCGTCTTCCCGATCCTCAGTGAACATTTCCACCGAAAAATCATCCCCCTCGCACTCGTGGACGGCCGCTTCTATCATCTGGACACGTGCGTGTGTCCATTGAGCGGCGGAGAACTGCTCTATTTTCCAGCTGCGTTCGATGCCTACGGCCAAGCGGCTATCGCGGAACGTATTACCGGGGGGCTCCGTTTCGCCGTTCCTGAAGCTGAAGCCCTAACATTCGCCTGCAATGCCGTCTGCGTCGGGAAACATGTCGTGCTTCCTTCTGGTTGTCCTATCACTCAGTCCTGGCTTCACGACCGAGGATATGACACCCATACCGTTCACCTCGATGAATTCATGAAATCCGGTGGATCCGCCAAGTGTCTCACCTTGGCACTGGACTAGCCCTCCAACAGACCTCAACCGTCAGCGTCAATCGGGAAAGGGCGACTCTGCTCCTCCTTGCCATCCTGTAACGAATGGCATTAACGCTTCATTTCTTACGGAAGAGGAACGCGCCGTACATCCCGGCGATCGCGATCGTCACGAGCTCGATCGTCAAAAGCATGCGGCTGACGACAGCCTCCTGAGCAGGAGGCGAGAGGATGAAATGCATACCGAGAAACTCAGGTGCTTGAGTCGGCGGAGTCTCCCACGGAGGAAACAGCAGGGCTAGGATGAGGAAAACGACCATCCCATAAAGTACAGTGATATTCAGTTGCTCCGGAGCCTGACGAGGAGGTCTATCGGCCAACTGGCAGTTGGCTCTACCATCGAGTCGTCTTCCGCATTGCACGCAGAACCTATTGATCTCAGGTTGTGATCGCTGGCAGGCTGGGCAAACTTGCATAAATATACGAATGAACTCTGGAGCGGAGAGAGCTTAACACGAACGGCCACGGTAATTCCTGGCTCCGTGATCAGGATCTAAGGAAGAGGTTTAGAAATGATAGCCGACGCCGAAGGAGACGAGATGCATCGTATAGGTTGCATCAAAGCCATAGGGAAAAGGGAATAGATTTTCATTCTCGTTGAACTTAAAGTGCGCGTAATTAAATTTCCATTCTGCGAATGCCGTAAGATGTCTGGTGACAGAGTATTCAACACCCACTTTCGCGTTCAGCCCAAGTCTTGCATTATCTGAAGTTGATTCCGGTGAATCCGGTGCCAGACCTTCTCCCTTGATTCGTGCAAAGAAAATTCCTGGTCCCACTCCGGCATAAGGCTGCAATCGCGTTTTATGGTAACGAAACATGACATTAAAGGGAGCCAACGTTAATACCCGAAAATATGCCCCTTGGAAGGTTGCCCTCCCTGTTACGGAGGGGATTGTGGGCGTCTGAATAGTAAGAGTATGAACTTGCTGGTCAATGTGGGGAGTCGTATGAAACACTTCCGCTTCTAAGCCAAGCCAGCGGGCGGAATTAAAGTAGTGACCTACTTTCCCGCCATACACAAGAGAAGTGGACAACTCTAAATCGCCGTGCGTTGCCGTTACGTTGGGGCCAAGCGACGAGGAAAGGAATGAGGAGGTAGAGTCGCCATCTGAGAGACCCCCAGGCACTGCAAATCCGAATTGCCCGGCGATGTATGTTTCTCCACAGGCGCTAGGGACAGCGAGCACTAGAGACCGGATCAAGAGTGTGGTTGCAAAGATTCCAGAGCAAAGCCATGGAATGCGCGACTGTTTCATCTGAAACCTCAGAATTGCCTGTATCCATCCTATGACTTGTCGCTGTGATGGCGAAGTCATTTCGGAAATCCGACGAGGGTGGAGCAAGCCACGTACCATTCCGACAGCTCATCTTCCGTGAAGAGCGGACTTAGAACCACTGACGGATGGTTCCTCAATTCGTTGACAGGGTCTTGGAGGCCTTCCTATAATCCGCCCTTCTGCATGAATGGTGATGATTTGTCGACAAGGCTGACTTGTTATGCCAACGACTATCAACAAAATCGGCGTGATTGGGGCCGGAGCTTGGGGAACAGCTCTGGCAAAACATCTCGCCGAGAAGGGGCTGACAGTTCGTCTCTGGGCCTATGAGCCTGCTGTCGTTGAGTCCATTAACACTTCTCATGAAAATTCGGTCTTTCTGAATGGCGTCACTCTCCCTCCAAGTTTGAAGGCGACCTCTTCCCTTGTCGAAGCCGTTCACGCCTGCCACGGCCTTATCTTCGCTGTTCCTTCGCACGCCACTCGCTCGGTCTTGCGGGAACTTGCGCCAAACCTGGTGGATTCACGACCGGTGGTGTGCGCAAACAAAGGGATAGAGGAGGGCTCGGCCAAATTGATGACTCAGGTGATGGAGGATGAGTTGCCGACGTTCATGCATCGCTCCTTTATGGTCCTTTCCGGCCCAAGTTTCGCGTCAGAATTGTCGGAAGGGCGGCCCACGGCCGTCTGTTTGGCGGGCGGCGATCAAACACTGGTTCGCACTTTCCAGGATGTCTTAATGACGTCTACCTTTCGCGTGTACGCCGATACCGATGTCATCGGCGTCCAACTTGGCGGAGCGCTGAAAAATGTGATGGCACTGGCCGCCGGCGTGATCGACGGCCTGTGCCTTGGCCTCAATGCTCGCGCGGCACTCATTACTCGAGGCCTGGCGGAAACCATTCGGCTCGGTGCGGCAATGGGAGCTGATCCACGCACGTTCTACGGACTCTCCGGTGTCGGAGATCTGGTGCTGACTTGTACAGGCACACTCAGCCGCAACCATGCGGTAGGCGTGCAACTCGGCAGCGGAGAACGGATTGAGACAATCTTGGCTGGTATGCAGGCTGTCGCTGAAGGCGTTCGAACTGCTCGCGCGGCGCTCACGTTGGCCCGCCGCTACCAAATCGACATGCCGATCATACAAGAGATCAACGCCGTGCTGGACGACAAGAAATCGTGTCGACAGGCGGTCAGTGATTTAATGGAACGCGACGCAAAACCCGAGAAGGGGTAGAGATGAATCCAGAAGGACTTGAAGG
Source organism: Nitrospira sp. (assembly GCA_019636815.1). GTDB lineage: Bacteria > Nitrospirota > Nitrospiria > Nitrospirales > Nitrospiraceae > Nitrospira_D. The sequence continues at coordinate 34,748 of JAHBWT010000018.1, read as the reverse complement.
GTTACTCCAAGACGTCCGTCAAGGGCGGTTTTCTGTTGAGCGCGCGCTACTGCCCCGATGCGCGGCTTGTCTCGCGCATCGAATCAATATATTGGGGACGGGATCGTAGGCGCGAGGGAGCCCACCGTGGGCCATTTTACTTGTAGTGTTCCGCGCTTCGGCCAGCCGACCATCACCGTTCGGAGCCCCTTCTCCCCGTTCAACAATAATTTCGTTCGAACTTCATACGAATAGGTGCCCGCCACGGCAAGCTGCTTGCGTTGATCCTGACCGTCCCAGAGAAGCTCGATCGAGACCTTTTGTCGTTCCGTTCCTTTATCCGAGGTCGAGGAAATCTGGACAGGCTGCCGGTGGGTTAGAAACCTCACCGAGGTCTTCGAAGGAGAGCTAATGAGTGCGCTGACTTCCACAGTGAGGTCCCCCCGCATGTCTTTTGGGAGTTGAACCGTCACCGAGAATTGGAGCGGTCCGTTGCCGAGCGTGTACGGTTTCGGTGCAATCGCGAGGTCGACGATTTTGAGCTCCGGTTCAGGTCGAGGAGCCCGAGACGGCTTGACCGTTGACTTGTCTCTTGCGTGACCATCTAGCGGAAAGAGCAGCGCCAGAGATCCACAGAGGCATAACAGCCAGATAAAGAATCTCCTGCGGCTGACATTGCCCCCAGGCATTGAGGACGACATGAACCCTGTCATCGTGAGATACCCAGAGGGGCTCGGCGGGATGCGTGGTCTTCACAACACAGCTGCATTGCTAGGGGGATAACATAGCACCTCTCGACTGTCAACGAAGCTTCAACTAATGAACAGCGATTGCCGTTCTCCGGCACCTTCGGTAAGATACCCGGTCATTTCGCATGAGCCGGACGAGGTATATAGTGGGCCGACATCTGCATTTCGATTGGGTGGAATGGTTCGGATGAAAATTGTCGATATCGGTGCCGGATGGGCAAAGGCCTCGCCCGAGTGTCTCGACTGCAAGAAGATCGCCAAGAGAACAGGGCGACCGCTCAAGACCATCATGGAAGAAGCAACGGCGGCCTATCGACGTAGAGCCAGCAAGCGACATACGGCACACATGCGAGGTCGTGCGTGACCGTTCTGTTTTACGTCCTTCTCTTCCTCGTCTCTGTCGCAATCACCCTAGGAGGTTGCGCGCTCTTTACCAATGCCATCGAATGGCTGGGCAAGCGGCTGGGTATTTCCGAAGGCGCCGTAGGCAGTATCTTTGCGGCGATCGGGACTACCTTGCCTGAAACTTCAATCCCGATCATCGCAATTTTCTTTGGCGAAAGTCAGGAGGAGATCGAAGTCGGATTGGGCGCCATTTTAGGCGCACCATTCATGCTGAGCACGCTGGTGCTACCCATTTTGGCGGTTCTGGTGTTGCTCTATGCTCGGGCCGGTAAGCGAACGGCTCGCTTTCAGCTGAATTACAGAGAAGTCATGACAGATCTCACATTTTTTATATTTGGGTATCTGATAGCCCTCGGCTGCGCCTTCAGCCCGTCCAGGCTTATCCATCTCATCGCCGCCGGGGCATTAGTCTGTCTGTACATTTATTACATGAAAGTTAAATTTACTCCGACAGGCGTAGAAGAAGGTAGCGAATTGGAACCACTCATTTTCGACAAAGCTGCCGACACACCCTCCTACCCCATGATCGGACTTCAATCATTCTTGGGTTTAGGGGGATTGATATTGGGCGCCCATTTGTTTGTCATGGCTGCAGAATCGATGGCCGGCCTGTTCGCGATGTCCCCGTTGATCTTAGCCCTGCTCATCGCACCCCTCGCCACTGAGTTACCGGAGATGTTCAATAGCTTTCTCTGGCTGTACCGCAAGAAAGACCGCCTCGCCGTGGCGAATGTCACAGGAGCCATGGTATTTCAAGGTACCTTGCCGGTTTCCCTTGGATTAATCGGCACCGAATGGGTGATTGCGTCGACGGCATTAATGAGCATGGTCTTGGCGGTGCAAGCCGTGGGACTGTGTCTGTTGCAGATCTTGATCGGAGGCCGGTGGCGTCCGTGGCTGCTCGCGGCGGGGGTGGTATTCTATATCGGCTATACGCTGCATCTCTATGCCAACTAAATCGCCATCATCCCGGCGTCAGTCCTCCCTCCCCTTGCTGGGAATCACGATGGGGGATCCGGCCGGTATCGGTCCCGAAGTCATCGCTAAAGCTCTAGCACAACCTCGCTTGCAGCGCGTTTGCCGATCGATCGTGATCGGCTCGTTTCCGATAATGGAACGAACGATCAAAGCTTTGAGACTCAGGTTGACCGTACGCCCTGTTCAGAGTCACGAGCTCTCTCTCCCCCGACGGGGATCAGTCGCCGTGCTGGACCCTTTGGAGACACCTTTGCTAACATTCAGACCAGGCCGCGCGGCTGCCGAAACTGGCACGGCATCGGTCATCTTCATCAAGAAAGCCGTCGAATTGGCTCGACTGGGTTGTATCGATGCGATGGTAACGGCTCCCATCAACAAGGAAGCCATCAATATGGCCGGCTGTCACTACCCGGGGCATACCGAATTGCTGGCAGATCTGACCCACGCGAATGAGTCCGGCATGATGATCGTGGGGGGACCGTTACGGATCATGTTCGTCACGACTCATGTCGCGATCAGAGAGCTCTCATCGGCGCTCACTCAAGCGAAAATCGAAAAGGCGATTCGCTTGGCTCAACTGGCATTGACGACCTTGTTCAGAATCAAACGACCAAAAATCGGAGTGGCTGCTCTTAATCCCCATGCGGGGGAACATGGCTTGTTCGGCGACGAAGAAGCCCGCGTCGTTCTTCCAGCCGCACGTGCCGCCCAACAGCAGGGCATTCTGGCAAGCGATCCTCTGCCGGCCGATACGTTATTTGGAAAAGCCGCAAAAGGCCACTACGATGGCATCGTCGCCCTCTACCATGATCAAGGTTTGATTCCGCTGAAACTCGTTGCGTTTGGAACTTGTGTCAATCTCACCGTAGGGCTACCCATTATACGAACCTCGGTCGATCATGGAACCGCCTTTGACATAGTGGGGAAAGGAATGGCCGATCCAGGGAGTCTCATAGAGGCCATGAAGCTGGCCGCAAATATTGCGCAACTCAAGGCCGAACAACGGTATGCCCGGAAAGGATCGTCCAGACATGTCGCTTGACACGCCGGCTGGCCTTTCCATCATTCTCCGGCAACTTGAGGAACTGGAGGCTCTGGCGAATCAGACCCTTGAAGATCTGAATACCGTCGCCGGGACCGAACGCATCATGAAATGGAAAGCACATACTGCTGCGCTCATCTCGAACGCGGTCGGCCATCAACAGGGCACCGCATTCGCCGGTATCCAACCAGGACCTTCGTTCACCAACGATATGATCGAAGAATTTACCGATCTTGTGGCCTGTTACCGCGTGCCGCTGCTGACGCTGGCCAAACAGCTGTCCTCCTCTCCCTTGTCCAAGAGTTGACGGTGGGCGTTTTGCCTCCCCCTACAGCCCTGAAGCACCTCGGACAGAATTTTCTTATCGATCCCAACATCGTCCGCAAGATCATTGCACTGGCCGAATTATCTCTGACTGATAGCGTGTTAGAAATCGGACCGGGCCGGGGCATCTTGACGGAAGCGCTGTGTCGATCCGCCGGTCATGTCACGGCCATTGAAATCGATCCTCGACTCCATGCGTACGTAACCGAACGACAATCTCGGTTTCAGAATCTCACATTGGTTCTCGGCGACGCGATGACGTATCCGATCGAGCACCTTCCGATCGGTACCATCGTGGTCGCGAATCTTCCATATTATCTGTCGACTCCCCTTCTTTTTCGTCTGCTTGAGCAGGCTCATCGTGTCCCTCGACTGGTGCTGATGCTCCAAAATGAAGTCGCCGACCGATTGGTCGCGAAATCTGGAAGCTCAGTCTACGGAGTCTTGTCCGTTATGGCTCAATACTCAGCTGACATCACCAAAGCCTTCAAGGTCTCGCCGCAATGTTTCCGCCCTAGACCGGATGTTGACTCTGCCGTCGTGTTGCTACGGACTACGGATCGGATGAAGCAGACGAGAGAAGGCCGAGACCAGTTCGCAACATTCGTGAGAGCAGCCTTTGCGCATCGCCGCAAGACGCTGGTCAATTCACTGAAGAAGCAGGAGTACGATCCGAAGCACGTAGAATCGGCATTGGCCGCACTTCATTTCCCCCTTTCCATTCGAGCCGAAACCCTTTCCCTTGATGAGTTCATTGCATTAAGCGACCGCTTCCATGGTTCGCTCCTCCCCTCCCCTCGTCGGCAATAAGATGCGCTCCCCTGAAGTGTTCACCTGTTGAAATTCGAATCGATGCCATTGCATGTCGCCATGCTGGCGCTTGTATTTGTGCGACGTTCAGCGTCCAATACCTTAGGCCGGGCGCTTGTGGATTTTAAACATGACACGACGGCTTTTATCGCGGTCGGGATACCCTGTTTCATTTCGCAGCAGATTTTGCCTTCCACGCCCGTTGGCCGTGGCTTTTTGCAAGAAGCACTCGTAGGCCCAGGGAAGTCGCTCGTGGATGACTTCCAGGCTTTTCGCCAGGACCGCAAAGGATCGTTCCTGGCTCAGTCGTAAGTTATGCACATCGTCTCCAAGATCGTCGGTGTATCCTTCAATAACAAAAGCCTCGACATCCTGTCCTCCAGGACCACAGATCATCGACGCGTAGTGAGGCATGGCCCCTGACAGGAATGCCTCTGATGACGGCAAGAGGACGCTCTTTCCAAAATCAAACTGTAGTGCGGCGTCCGGTACAGTTACGGCCAGTATGCTAGGCCCTCTGGATTCCGAAGTGGACGTCCGTATATCCCACGTTGATTCGCTCTCTGTCGGAGTCGAACGGCTTGGAACCGGATCGGCCGTTCCATCGTCTACTCGTGTGATATACGCCGCGAACAACAGAATGAAGATCACGGCAAGGGAGGTCATGAGATCTACAACCCCGTTTGTCAGGACAGACGACCCCTCATACGGGTCTGGTCTAAACGTCGCCTTCATCCGTTCCCTCGACTCCGCACCTTGTCTTCGGCAGCTTTGTGGGTGTGGCTCTTAAGTTCGTGGAACATTGTTTCGATTTCAGCTTGTGAGAGTTGCACCGAGGTAGATTGGCTATTGATCGAACGGGTGAGGTCCTGGATCGCCTCCAGCAAAGGTTTCATAATCGGCCTCACGGCACGCTGAACTTCATGTGCGATCTCACCGGGGAGATCATCCAGTTTCATTGGCGACTGGCTCGAGTTCAGTGTTGTGAGAGCTTGAGTAGCGGAAGTCAAAGCAGCAACCGCCGAGTTGAGACGCTGCTGTATTCCTTCAGCAAGCTGAATTGTCCCATCATTTCCGATTGGCGTAATCGAGGAATCAGGAGCTCTCCTCCCCAATTGAGAGGGCTGGGTATGATGGTCTTCGGCTTTCCGGGGGAACAGTTCATCTAAAAGAGATATACAGGTTCGGTGCTTGCCTTCCAGACTGTGCCATACTGAAGTTTCCAGAAACGTGAAGGCATTCGCGCAGGCCAAGCCGACGATTGACGTCACGAACTTTCCGGACAGCCCATTGATAAGGCCTTGAATCCCTTCGATTTGAGATCCGTTCGCATGGAGTTTGCTGAGACCGATCAGAATGGCAATAAAGGTAAAGAGCAACCCCATGCCCGTCAGGAATGAGGGAAGTTGCCTGTAGAAGCGGATGTTGAGCTGACTCGCACAGAGGACTTCAAAGGAAAAGAATTCGGTGGCCGATCGCTGACTTTGGACCGTCGGATCGAGAAACCATACGGACTGCTCCACCGCCAACGTCTTGCGGTACGAAAGCCATTCGTTCGCCAAGGCCGGTTCAGCGCGAAGAGCACGATCGAGGACTTGGAGATCGTCGAGATCGCGTCGCGTCTCCGGCATTTCCTTAGGACTCACTCGCTTCGTGGCCACGGTTGGATTAATAAGCCAATCCTTGGCAGCCCGTTGCCGCGCGACAACCAGAGGTAAGACCGAGGAGTGGAACCTGGCTAAGGCCCGTCGAAGCGTGAATCGGCCTCGGAGGAGCATCGTGCTCTGCCACAGACATAGGGCAAGGATTCCTGCGGCACCGACGCAGCTCAACATCGGACTCTGAACACCGCCGATAATGGTTACATCTTGACTTAGAACCAACCAAAGATCTCCAAGAACATATCCCACATCCATGAAACAAGCCCCTCTGCTAAGCCGAGCACCAGCTACGGCAGTAATAAAACCAGATTGCTCTCCTCAACTTCCGTGCCAGAGAAACATGTACGATAATCGACCTCGGATCGCTCCATGCCTGGCGACATGGCATACCTGAATGGAAAGTTTTGCAGGAAGGGCGGCAAATCTTTCCGGTTGGCTTCTTGTAACGGAACTCTCCGTTACTTTCTGAAGTGCGTTTCGCCATGTATGCCGCACTTTGTCGTTTTGGAGGTCGTCGGAGAGTTCGAGCAAAACTTGTCGGGCACTCGATTGAAAACTAGTTTTCGTGTTATGGTCTGGCGTATCTATTGTGTATTCAAGGTCGACTTCGGTGTTCCATGGAGCCCAAATTCCAATGACATCTCAAACACTCATGAGACTTCTCATTGGTGTGCTCTTGGTTTCAGGGGGAATAGTGGGCTGCGCCAGTGAATTTACTATTGTAGGAACCTCGGGAGAACCTCTCCTCATCTCACGACGTGGATTTACGCCGGGCGCATGCACCGCAATGGTAAAGGATGATGCTGCGCGCATGGGCGTGACATTGCGATATGTTCATATACGAGGAAACGCCGTGGGCCTTTCGCTGTTATGGCCTTTTGAACCCGGTTATGCCTGTGAGGGAGGAATAGGTCCGGAGCAGGGTCCGACCGGGATTTACTTACAGAGTCCTTCCATTCTTCATCGCGGTTCCTGATAGACTTGTTTCTCTCAATCTCCTCCTCTTCCCCATTTTCCCCATTAGCAATCTGTTGGCGAGCTCAACCGTGAGAGTGTCTGACGGGATGGCAGAATCTTGATTGAACTTAGGCAGCTCAGTCATCCAAGGAGAATTGACCGTTCAAGATTTCCAGCCATTGTCCGCGTTGCAAGAAGGCAATGAGGTATTCCCGGCTCATGCGATCGCTTCTGCGATTCGCTTGTTGGATGCGCATCTTCGGCTATACTTATTATAGGTCCCACGGCTGAATAATCAGGGCGTGAAGAATTGGTCCCGCGAGCGCACGATGGTCAAAGTTCTATTGGTGGAAGATAATGACATCGATGCTCGTCTCACCCAGGACATTCTGGCAGAATGGAGTTTGGAACAATTCGAAATTACCCATGTCAGCCGTTTGAGTGACGCCTTTACGTTTCTGGCTCAGGCTCGATTTGATGCCGTTCTCTTGGATCTTTCGCTTCCGGATGGCGATGGACTTTCAACTGTGCGCCAAATGCAAGCCGCCAACCCGACGATTGCCATTATCGTGCTGAGTGGGCTCAGCGATGAAACTCTTGCGTTACAGGCTGTCCAAAACGGGGCGCAGGATTACCTCGTCAAGGGAGAGCGGCAATCGGAGCTGTTGGCACGCTCGATCCGGTATGCCATTGAACGCAAACGAGCCGAACAGCGGTTGACCTATCTCGCCCAGTATGATCAGTTGACCGGTCTTGTGAACCGGACATTGTTTCGCGATCGTCTCATTCAGGCCATGGCTCGGAGCAAGCGGCTCCAACAACCGCTTGGCCTGATGCTGCTCGATCTCGACCGCTTCAAGCCTGTGAATGACACCCTGGGGCACAACGTCGGCGATCAGCTCTTGAAGTTGGTTGCCGAGCGCCTCCACGAGTGTGTACGCGAGGTGGACACCGTCGCACGTATGGGTGGAGATGAGTTCACCATTATTCTGGAAGGTCTGATGTGCGAAAGGGACATCGTGCCGGTGGCAGAACGAATCACGAAATCACTGGCGCAGCCTTTTCAGATCGACACCCACCAGGCGTTGATCGGAATCAGTATCGGGATTACCATCTATCCGACCGACGATCACGATGTTGATGAGTTATTGAAGCATGCTGATGCGGCCATGTATCGCGCTAAACAGCAAGGCGGCAGCTCCTTTCAGTTTCACATTCCGAACGACTTACAATCCACACAGTTGCCATCAACTCCGGATACACACTAATCGAAAGCATGGCGCATCGCATAAAGTATAGAGAAGCTCAGGTTCGTACAATTCTGTGTCCTTACGTAGCACGCTCATGAAACATCCCTTGGTCTGGGTGGTGCAATTTTTTCTTAACATCGTGCTACTCGATGGGGTTTTGTCAGGAGGCACCATGTCTCATGGCATAGTCATTGCGTAGCTTAACCGTTCAAGTGCCGTTGAGCAGATGGAGGAATGGTATGGTTCGGCAAAGCATCACCATCGTCATACTCCTGCTTATACTTACCTCCGCAAGCCTGTCATTCGCAGTCTCTACACAGCGGCAAGATTCGACGCGTCGACTCTATGATCGGGTGATGGATGAATTTAAACACCGCGATTACGCGGCAGCGATGGCGGGTTTTCAGTTGTTCCTGGAGTTGCACGGTCAATCCGCGCTGGCAGCCAATGCGCAATATTGGATCGGAGAATGTCAGTATCGCATGAGGCGGTACCGGGACGCGTTAAAGTCGTTTCATGATGTCGCGTCGAATTACCCGCTCAGCCCTAAGCTGGCGGCTGCTACGCTAAAACTCGGCCAGACCTACGACAAGTTAGGGGATCTCGAAAAGGCACGGCTTATGTTCGACCGAGTTGTGGAGCAATACCCCGATAGCGCGGAGGCGGAAGTCGCTCGCAAAGCCCTTGAAGCAACGGCGAGCACCGATGAGACGAGCACCTCATCGCAGTAGGGGCGGTGATGGCAAGGCAGGGACCGCGTGCTCGTTACTCGTCCGTGGTTAATTCCAATCGAGCAGTAAGATCCGGCAGCGAGTAACTTTTTTTCGACTGGAGCTTCATGAGCTTGATGCCTGCTGCATGAAGCACTGATTCAATAATCCGCTGGCCCTCCGTTTCGTCATGTCGCGGAGACTCATGTGCAATTTGCACGACGTACTCGACGCGACATGATCCAGGATGAATCAACACGAAATCGACTCGTTTCAGTGCGATATGGCGCAGGATATCCGAACGCGCACGTGCGTCGGCATCGACCGCTACAAAAGACCATACGGGCACTTGAGCAAGGACGAGGTACCGCTCTTGGACGACCAATTGGAGCAGGTTATACAGCGCGATTTCATCTTCCGCGAGCAACGGAGCGGCACGAATCACGGCGCCAGGAGGAATCACGAAAGGCGTTGTGCGTATCTTTCTTCGGCGCAGTTTCCTCCGTATCCACCGAATGCCAAAGATGGCTGCAGCAATTACGACGCCGAGCAGAACGATTTTCATGGTTTGTTACGTGTTCCTCTTGCTCGAACGCAGTCGTTCAAACCACCGTGGCCCGCTTGGAACAATGCACCCCAACAACCTCGGGAATGCGGCACCCGTCACTGAAGGCACGTTCCCATTTTGTTCCATCACGGTCTGATAGGCTAAAAGGGCGAAGGCTACCGATTCAAGCGCTTTACTATCCCACCCGTGCGATTCAAACGTGGTCACCGGAATGGGAGCGAACAGTGCCGTGAGCTGTCCCATAATGGCACGGTTCCTGACTCCGCCTCCACCGACAATCACTTCGTCGATCCCACCCCTGATCCAACGTCTGGCCGTACCCACGGCTTCGGCAGTCCAGCGGCTACACGTGGCGAGGAGATCCTCTATTGACATCGAGCGTGTCTGTTGCCAGCTGAGCAATTCATCAAGCATTTTTGACCCAAATGCCTCCCGCCCTGTCGATTTGGGTGGCGGCTGAGAGAGATAGGGGTGCGCGAGTAGTTTTGCTAATAACCGAGAATCGACCCGGCCCCGTAGCGCCAGCCGCCCTTCTCGGTCCATGGTGGAACGTCCATTTGTCTTGCGAGACATGATTCCATCCAGAACCATATTGGCCGGGCCGGTGTCGAACGCGACAAGGCCTTCCGTTCCCGCTCCTCGTGGCAGATAGGTGACGTTGCTGATACCCCCGAGATTCACGATAAGGCGGGAGCGACGAGGATGCCGAAATAACAATGCATGGCTCCCCGGTGTCAACGGAGCACCTTGGCCGCCGGCAGCAATGTCGCGTGGACGGAAATTGGCGACTGTCGTGATCCCCGTCCGCTCGGCAATCACCGCAGGTTCCGCAATTTGCAGAGTGGAGCGTATGGAGCCGACGTTTGTATCCTTGATACCCGCTGGAAGATGATGCACAGTCTGGCCGTGCGAGCCGATTAAGTCTACCTCCTCTGAAGTCAATTCCGCTGATCGGATAACGCCCAACGCCGCGTCGGCAAACCATTCTCCGAGGAGCGCATTCAGGTGACAAATATCCGATACGGTGCCTGAAACCGAGGCAGAAAGAATTCGTTGTTGCAACGATCGGGGATATGGAAGTGAATGGAACGCCAGCATCTCCACCTGAATAGCGGTTTTGCGCCGAACGATCGAGACGAGCGCAGCATCGACTCCGTCAGCCGACGTTCCTGACATCAACCCTACAACTTTCATCTGCTGCATCCTTTCGTCACCCCCACCATGAAGTCGTACAGGTGAGAGGGTGTGTTACGCTAATGGAACTCACGCCATGGGTCAAGGAGTCGAATGGACAGGGCCTATGAAGAATACCTCGGTTGCAGGCGTCGTTGACACTGTCTAACGTGGATGATAGGGTCGCCGCCGATGTTTTTGGGCAATTACCGGTGGAAGTTTGTCGTCTTAGCTTTTGTTGCCATTGTGGCCGGTTCCCTTCCGCCAGTTGATACCAAGGCGGAGGCGCGTGATCCCATCCCAATCGTCGTCACGATCCCGATCTTGAAGGATTTGACCGAGCAGGTTGGCGGTCCCCATGTGCGCGTCACCTCTTTGTTGAACGGCTACGAGAACGAACATACCTATTCTCCAAAGCCCACCGACCTGGTTGCCGTGCGGAAGGCTCGGTTGTTGTTTGAGGTTGGGCTCGGACTCGAGGTGTGGGTGTCGTCGCTGGTGAGGAATGCCGGTAGCAAAACGTTACGTGTGGTGACAACTTCCCATGGGGTGGAACTGATTCATGATGGTGGCGATGCGCACGAAGATAACCATGCTGGAGGAGACGCGACCGATCCGGAAGGGAACCCACACATTTGGCTGGACCCGGTGAATGCTTTGATTATGCTTCGACACATTACCGAGGCCCTCAGCGAGGTCGATCCGAGTCACGCGGCTGAATTCAGGGCAAATCAAGCGGCCTACCAGAACCGATTGGGCCAGTTGCAGAAGGAACTATTCGATCGTACTCAGCTCCTGGCTGATCGGCGATTCATTGCGCACCATTCAGCCTGGCCGTATCTGGCGAAGCGCTTCGATCTCCACATTGCCGACACGATTCACATTCAGGCTGGTACAGAGCCTTCAGCCCTTCACCTCCAGTCCCTCATTGAAAAGATTAGAAAGGAAAACGTTAGAGTCATTGCCTCCGAGATTCAGCTAAGTCAACGGTTCCCGGAACTCCTTTCGAGAGAAACGAAAGCCCGTGTCGTGATCCTCACGACGATGCCGGGCGGCCTGCCTGGAACGGAGACCTACCTCGACATGCTTCGTTATAATGTGCTCCAATTGGCCGGCGCATTGGAATCCAACTAATTGCTTGTCAGAATATGCGGTGTGCCGACGGAAGGAGCCTTTGACCGTGGCTGATCATCAAGAACCGATCATCCGTTTTGATCATGCCTCATTCGGATTTCCCGGTCTCATTGCTCTCAGCGACATCACGTTGACCATTTACGAAGGAGAGTTCGTGGGAGTGATCGGTCCCAACGGATCAGGTAAGACAACGCTCTGTCGAGCAGTCTTAGGGCTGCTTGCTCCTGTTGAAGGGCATCTTCATATCTTCGACTGTGCCTGCGACGAACTCCGTTGCCACCATCGCGCGAGGATCGGCTATCTTCCGCAGAAAGGGGTCGTCGATCGGAATTTCCCGGTGACCGTCCTCGAAACAGTCACGATGGGTCGATACGGCGCGCTGGGCTTGTTCAAGCGTCCAGGGAAGAAGGATCATGACATCGCACTAGAAGCTCTCGACCAGGTGGGAATGGAGGCACATAAGGATAGCGCCCTTGGCCAGCTTTCCGGCGGGCAACAACAGCGCGTATTTATCGCCAGAGCGCTCGCGCAGCAACCCAAAGTCCTCATACTGGATGAACCGACTACCGGGCTTGATATCACGACCCAGCACAATGTCATTGAGCTGGTCCAGCACCTGCACGATGAGCTCAAACTCACGATCCTCCTGATTACCCACGATATCAATATGATTCGATCGAAAGTCGATCGCTTCGTTCTGCTTAAGACGAGACTCTTCGCAGCCGGTCCCCCGTCTGAAGTGCTCATGCCCGACATTCTGCACCAAGTGTACGGCAAAGACCTGGTGATCACGGAAAAGGACCTCGTGATCGTTGAGGACTATCACCATCACCACTAAGCGGTAATTCCGAGCCATGCTTGATTTTTTAGCTTACGATTTTATGCAACGTTCCCTTCTCGCTGCCGCGATGGTTGGTGGACTCTGTTCGGTTATTGGGGTGTTTGTGGTACTGCGGGGGCTGGCGTTTGTCGGCGCCGGGACATCGCATGCGGCATTTGCCGGTGTGGCGCTTGGATACTTGTTGGGATGGCCACCTTTGATGGTGGCCGTTGTGTTCGGCCTTACCACAGTGTGGATTACAGGGTGGATGGAAGAACAAGGCAGAATGAAGCTGGACGTCTCCATTGGGATCTTGTACACGGCAACGATGGCACTGGGGATCCTCTTCATCGGACTGATGAAAAGCTACAATGCCGAAGTGTACGGCTACTTATTTGGTAGTGTCCTGTCAGTCACTCCAGATGAGTTACACATCATTGGAGCCCTGAGTATCCTGGTGCTTGGCCTGATTGTGATTTTTTCCAAGGAGCTCTACTTCATCGCATTTGATCAGGAGATGGCCGAGGCTTCAGGCGTTCCTGCGCGACAAATCTTCTTTCTTCTCCTGACTCTGGTCGCTCTGACCGTGGTGGTTTCATTGAAGACAGTCGGTGCGATTTTGGTCTTCGCCATGATACTAATTCCAGCTTCGACCGCCTATCAGCTGACCCATAGCCTCAGAACATTGACTCTGTATTCGGCCATTATTGGCATTTCGACGTCCGTGGCAGGCGTCTTAATTTCCGCTCTGTGGGACGTTCCTTCCGGACCCGCCATCGTACTCTTGTCGACCTGCATATTCTTCATTTCCGTCTTTTTCTCGCCCAAGCGAGCGAAGAGAACGCCGGTCCCTCATGCTCACTAACGATACCGTTTCCTTCTCTCGTCTCTTTTTAAAACGTGTGGCGAACGCCGAAGAGCAGGCCGATGGTAGAAAAATCAGCTGAGGCATGATTACGTTTCCACGCGGTTTCCACATTCAACATGAGTCCTTTTGGTGCAGTGGCCACGAGGTTGGTCACCGCATAATCGATTCCTCCACCGACACGCCAGGCAAATGAATCGGAGACATCGTGTGTGTTGACGTTCACACCGATTCCCGTCGTGAAATATGGAATGAAAGGGCCAAGATGACCTGGGCGATACTCCAGGTTAACTGGAAGAATCGAAACAGTGTTCACTCCCCCACTTCCCACATCAACGCCATGCCGCTGCCACTCCAATATCATACCGATTCGGAACCACCGATTGAGGCCGTACATCCCCTGGAAGTTGATGAGTGGTCCAACCGTTGATACTCCGGATCCCTGAGTGGCAAAGTTCGGCCCTACACGAAATCCCGCGGTGATCCTTCCTTCTTCGGCCATGCCTTCGTGAACCCACTCAGCTGCTTTTGACGTACCAAGATGAGAGAATCCAAGGCTTGCAATCAAGACAGTCATACCCAACAAGAATGTCCTAACGATGGTGTTCATCACGTCCTCCTCGTCATAATGTTATAACCTGGCGTGGGGCACTGTAGAGCAGTCATTTTCTGATTTCAAGACGCCCTCTGTCATCTCATGAGTCGACTGAGGGACGACGACAACTCGAGATTTCTTTTGGATTGAGGGGGAGTATATACTCCCTATGGCCAGCCACTAGGGACCAATGTGATGTTTACCGATCGTATATAAATGGTGGTGTTGTATGCGTACTTGCTTGAGAGCTTATCCATTCATGGATCCGGTACCGAGTCATAAAGTATCAACAATGACTGCTTTACCCCCATGCGAGAGGAGGCGTTCCATGTTAAGGCAGACGTTCACAAGCAGGCTATTCGGATTGCTGCTTGCTCTTACCACAATGCTGTGCACTCCTTTACAAGCCTCCTGGGGTGAGGAATTTGGCGGGACTGAACCAGGCAAGTGGGTTCTGGGAGCTCGTGTAGGATTTTCCCCCCTCACGCAACAACTTTCCGACAATACGTCAACCTCGATCGGACCACTGGTTAATTTTCAAGGGCTGTACAGTATCACCCGTTGGCTCCTGGTGGGACTCATGGTTGAGTGGGAGCGACACGGCGTGAGTTCGGAACGGCCTGATGTGGATCTTGGACATCAAGATACCGTCTCGGTCCTTCCAACAGTAGAGCTGCGTCCTGCAAAATTTGACCAGATCACCCCGTACGTGAACATGAGTTTCGGCGTCAACATCAACAGCTTTGGTGAGGACACCGCTATTCGTATCAGCCCGAGTAACACCTTCGCTTGGCGATTAGGCTGGGGAGCAGACTATCGATTGAATGAACAGTTTGCCCTCAATGCAGAATGGGCATACAAGCGAAACGATGGTCATACGACCGGCACTGGTGGGTGGAATGATGACTGGAATGCGTCTTCGTTTGGGTTTCTCTTCGGTGGGAAGATGTTCTTCTAGCTTACTGAATTGATCGAGAACCCTGTCGTTGACGGATGTCGTCGAGCGTCAATAGGGGTTTGGTTGTAACACACCCCGGTCGCAACGTGTCTCGTAGATCATCCCCTGCTTAAATGTTTGGCACATCTGCCCAAAGGAATCTTTTTGCACTGGACCGATAATTTCCGGACAACCGACTGTTTTCTGAGTCATCCATGAACACTCGACCCCACCAGGAACCTGGCTGTACGGATTCCCATTTTTGTCATGGGTAGTCGGGAAACACCCGGCAGCTGTTGCAAGAAAGAGGGCAATCGCCAACCTGAGGACGCGCATACGTCGTATTACTCCGAGCGAGCCTGCTTGCTTCGACTCCAGACCATCCCTGTCTGTTCCTTGGACGTGAAACCCAGTTTTTCATAAAAGCCCGGCCGTCTGGTACAAAGCCATACGAGTTCTACCCGACTCAGACGTGGGTGGTTGAGAATGCGCTTGACGATTTCGGTACCAATTCCTTGTCTCTGATAGGCTTTATCGACGATGACATCCCAAATCGTTGCACGGTAGATGAAGTCCGTGAGGACTCGCCCGAATCCAATAAGCCGTTCAGCGTCCCACGCACACAGCGTCAGATCGGTATATCGCAGCATCTCCTTTGCGTCCTCAAGCGATCGATGCTTGGCCCAAGGGGCCTGATGGAACAGGTGTAAGAGCTGAGAGGCGTCGGGCGGTGGCTGATGGGAATAGGTAACCACAGACTTGAGGCTGGAAGGCATCTTATATTAGAGTATCCTCCAAAACTTCTTGGAGTGTACGAGGAAACGCATGTCAACGCAAGTCCGTAGCTGCTCGAAGTGCTTTCAACTGATGTGGCTGAAACCTGATGAGTATGAGGTCCTCGACGATGAGACCGTCAGAGCCAAATGCCCACATTGTGGCGCCGTAGTGCGATTTAAACTCGTCACCACCGGAGCTAACGCATTAGGCCCTAAGATGGGGCATTGAGCGTCCCAATCCACACCGCCTTTCGGTTCTTGTCCGATTCGCGGCATCCACCGTTGTCAGCCGGTTTTGCTGCCAGAATCCTTTAGGGTTTCACGGTGTGCTTTGGATGGGGGTATCCAATTCAGGTCGATTTCCCGGAAGAATCTTGCGCAACGCGGCACGGTACTCCCTAAGTCGTTGTTCATCGACCCGCCTGACCTCGATTTCTTTCTCGGCGTGCATCCGCTCGACATGATCCAAGACCGAGAGAAGAGGTTGAACGGCACCGAGGAGATTGCCAATTTCGAATGCTTCCAGTGATGACACGAAGGATTCATTCAGTCCCTTGTAGGGAGTTCCCGCGCTCTGACTCCGCGCACGAGATACAATGGTTTCATAATTATCGATCGCTTCCAGAGAAGGCTTCACTCCGGTTGGTACAACATTCAAGTGCACGACAGGTGGGAGTTTGGTCGCATAGATTTTGATAAGTGACGTCAATCCTCCTATGGCATCGAGAAATTCAGCGGTCAACATATATGCTCAGCATCGTGAAGGCTGACATCTATTTTTTGATGCATTTTCTTCTGGAATGGCTTGCTGTTCAAGTTCCGACATCACCGTCTCCATATCAGCCGGTACCGGTCTCGTGAATTGCTCCGGCACGCCCGTCCTAGGATGAATGAAGCCGAGGGTCCTGGCGTGGAGCATCACACGGGGAATCGTGAGCCTTTCGATCGAACACACCCGTCTCCCACCATAGGTCTGATCGCCGAGAATGGGATGTCCGAGAGAGGTGAGATGAACCCGAAGCTGGTGAGTCCGGCCGGTTCGTGGGTACAGCAACACATGAGCGGCCACTTTGCCATATCGCCTCGCTATCACATACTCCGTCAATGATTGTTTCGGGCTCGTCGTTCTCGCGGAAAACTTTTTTCGGTCTTTGATATCCCGACCAATCGCCAATTCGATCAGTCCCCGGCCTTTCTTAGGGACTCCCCAGACCAGCGCCTCGTAAACCCGCGTGATGGTATGGAGCTTGAATTGCGCAGCGAGGGCACGATGCGCTGCATCGGTCTTGGTAATCACCATGATACCGGAGGTTTCCTTGTCCAGTCGATGAACAAGCCCGGGTCGTTCTTTACCTCCGATGGTCGAAATCGTTCCACGGGAAGTTTGGAAGTGATGCAGGAGCGCGTTGACAAGCGTACCGGTCCAGTTTCCCGGTGCGGGGTGAGCGACAATGCCAGGTGGTTTATTCAAGACAAGAAGCGACTCATCTTCATAAAGAATGTCGAGGGGGATGGCTTCGCCTCTTATTGAGAGAGGTTCCGGTTTCGGCACATCCATTGTAATCCGATCGCCTGGCCTGATCTTCTGGCTTGGCTTCACGACTTGGTCATTGAGTCGGATCCGGCCTAACTCGATCAGGCGCTGGAGAGCTGACCTCGAGATATCCCTTTCTCGGTTCACGAGGAAAACGTCCAATCGTTTAGGTTGCTCTCCGGATGTGACGATAAATTCCGTGATCATGGAGTCCACCTACCGCAAGATACCTCGTTTTTTCCGATAGGTGGATTTCGTTACGATCGGGAAAACGCTTCGTGCATTTCGCGCAGAGGACCGGAAAGAGCTGGTGGAGAATAGACCTATTGGAATCGGCCTATCGGGCGTGGCTGGTTTTTCTGGCGCGCTCGGCAATTTTTTTTCGCAGGTGAGCTTTTTCAAGGCTGATCTGGGCTTCTTTCACTTCCGACGGCAAGCCTCCCGCCTGGAGGCGTCGTTCCGCCTCAGCCACTTTGGCGGTTGCTCGCTCGACATCAATATCCTCGGCCTTTTCCGCAATTTCGGCCATAACCGTAACTTTGGTCGGTGTCACTTCGGCAAATCCCCAGAGAACAGCCATCGAATCGGTTTGCTCACCGATACGGTAGCGAAGTTCACCAATGCGGAGCGTCGACAGAAAGTGGCAATGCCCCGGAAGGACACCGAACTCTCCTTCCGACCCTGGCGCGATGACTTCATCGACCTGTTGGCTCAGCAGCAACTTTTCGGGGGTGACCACTTCTAACAGGATTGTCCCTGCCATGCTCTCATCCCTTCTTTACCTCACCAAGCGAAACCGACTTCTGCTTACACCTTCACGCCCATTTTTTCGGCCTTAGCCACTGCTTCTTCGATCGGGCCGACCATGTAGAATGCCTGTTCCGGCAGGTGATCGTATTTCCCATCGAGGATCTCTTTGAAACTGCGGACCGTGTCCTTGAGCTTGACATACTTCCCAGGAGCACCGGTGAAGGCTTCAGCCACATGGAAAGGCTGCGACAGAAAGCGTTGGATCTTCCTGGCGCGGGCAACGACCATCTTGTCATCTTCGGACAATTCATCCATACCAAGAATGGCGATAATATCTTGCAGATCTTTATAGCGCTGAAGAACGGACTGCACCCCACGCGCGACCTTGTAGTGCTCATCCCCGATGATCTGTGGGTCCAAAATGCGGGATGTCGAATCCAAAGGGTCGACCGCCGGATAAATGCCCAACTCGGCAAGTGAGCGGGACAATACGGTAGTGGCGTCCAAGTGCGCAAAGGCCGTGGCCGGAGCCGGGTCTGTCAGATCGTCGGCGGGCACATAAATCGCTTGTACCGACGTGATTGAGCCGCGCTTGGTCGAGGTAATGCGTTCTTGGAGGGCACCCATCTCGGTCGAAAGGTTCGGCTGGTATCCGACCGCCGACGGCATGCGTCCCAGCAAGGCAGACACTTCTGAACCGGCCTGGGTAAATCGGAAGATATTATCCACGAACAGCAGCACGTCTTGATTCTCTTCATCTCGAAAGAATTCGGCGACCGCTAGTCCAGTCAGTGCCACTCGGAGCCGCGCCCCAGGCGGTTCGTTCATCTGGCCATAGACGAGCGCCGCCTTCGACTTCGTAAAATCGTCCGGATCGATAACCTTCGATTCCTGCATTTCATGCCAGAGATCATTCCCTTCACGAGTCCGCTCTCCGACCCCCGCGAACACAGAGAATCCACCGTGGTGCAAGGCGATGTTGTTGATCAGCTCCATAATAATGACGGTCTTGCCCACTCCTGCTCCCCCGAAAAGTCCGACTTTGCCGCCCTTGCTGTACGGTTCGAGCAAATCCACAACCTTGATACCTGTTTCGAGGACCTCGGTTTTCGTTTCTTGATCTTCGAGTTTCGGTGCCGGCCTGTGAATCGGATACATCTTCTTGGCCTTGATCGGTCCTCTTTCGTCAACCGGTTCACCGAGTACGTTAATGAGACGGCCGAGCGTTTCGCGACCGACCGGTACGGAGATCGGAGCCCCGGTATCATGGACATCCATACCGCGCGTCAAACCATCGGTCGATGACATCGCCACTCCGCGGACACGGTTTTCGCCGAGATGCTGAGCGACCTCCAAAGTGATTTTCACGGCCGGCTTGCCGGCGGCTTTATTTTCTTCTTGGGTCACCTTGAGGGCATTGTAAATGTTAGGCAGTTGGCCCGGGGGAAACTCGACGTCCACGACTGGCCCGATGACCTGGATGACTTTGCCTGTTGCAGCCACGAGATGCTCCTTTCCACAAAACGGGTCGGCTATTTGAGTGCCTCGGCACCGCCGACGATATCCATCAGTTCTTTCGTAATCGCTGCCTGTCTGGTCTTATTGTAATAGAGCGTCACTTTCTTGATAAGTTGTCCGGCGTTGCGCGTCGCTCCATCCATGGCGGCCATACGGGCACCGTGCTCGGCGGCGGCTGATTCCAACAAAATTCTGTATGTCTGCACTTGGAAATGTTTTGGGATCAGCTCACTCAGCAACGCCGCCTCATCAGGCTCATACAGATAGCTCCCACCGCTCAAACCTTCACTGGAGACTGAACCGAATTCTTCCTGAGCGTCGATAGGAAACAGTTTCTCAACGATCACGCGCTGCTGAATCGCTGACTTGAACTCATTGTAGACGACATATAATTCGTCGAACGTGCCCTTCACAAAGTTGTCCGTAAGATCGGCCCCGATATCGAGCGCATGTTCGAAACTGAGTTTGTCGAAAATCCCGGTCCATTCCTGACGGATGGGCCAGGCCCGGCGCCGAAAATAGTCGCGGCTTTTACGGCCGACAAGGCTGAGATTGACCTGCAGACCTCGCGCTTCACATTGCCGGACGAACTCCGAGCTCTTGCGGACAATGTTGCCGTTAAATCCGCCGCACAAACCTCGATCGCTGGTGACAACGAGCACTTCGACCTTCTTCCCCTCGCGCTTCTGCAACAGGGGGTGAGAGGAACGGTTCACGCGCTGACTTAGATTACCCAACACCCCACGCATCTTGTGCGCATAGGGACGAGCGGCCAGAATACGGTCTTGAGACCGTTTCAGCTTCGCCGCCGCAACCATTTTCATGGCTTTGGTGATTTTCTGCGTATTCTTGAACGCCGCAATCTTGCGACGTAGTGATTGAAGACTTGGCATTGTATTCTCTTAGAACTGTGGATCGAGCGTTGAGGACTGAGGTTGCCCCAGGTTCCCTGCTTTCCGCCTCAGTCCTGAGCCCTCGATACTCAGTCCTGTGCTTACGCTTTCGCCCCGTAGCCCATCTTCTGCTTGAACGCAGTAATAATTTCCTTCAAACGACCGCCGATCTTATCGTCGATCTTCCCGATGGTGGTCACTTCTTTTTTCAACTCCGGATGGTTCTGTTGGATATAGTGAAGCAGATCCGCCTCAAACTGCTGAACCTTATCCACCGCCACGTCATCCAGAAAGCCCTGGGTACCCGCGTAGATGGAAAGCACCTGATCCGCCACCGGCATCGGCTTGTACTGACCCTGTTTGAGCAGTTCGACCATCCGAACACCGCGCGCCAGCTGCATCTGCGTCGCCTTGTCCAGTTCGCTGCCAAACTGGGAAAAGGCCGCCATTTCGCGATACTGGGCAAGGTCGAGCCGGAGAGTACCGGCTACCTGCTTCATCGTCTTGATCTGCGCAGATCCGCCGACACGTGAGACCGACAGACCCACGTTAATCGCGGGACGAATCCCTGAATAAAAGAGGTCACTTCCCAGATAGATCTGGCCGTCGGTAATCGAGATGACGTTCGTCGGAATGTAGGCCGACACGTCACCGGCTTGAGTCTCGATGATCGGAAGCGCGGTGAGACTGCCTCCACCCAGCTTATCGCTCAGTTTCGCTGCTCGCTCAAGCAGGCGGGAGTGCAGGTAGAATACGTCGCCCGGATAGGCCTCGCGTCCAGGCGGACGACGAAGCAAGAGTGAGAGCTGACGATATGCCACGGCATGCTTGGACAGATCATCGTACACGATCAACGCGTGTTTGCCGTTGTCGCGGAAATACTCGCCGATGGCGGCTCCGGCGAAGGGAGCAAGGAACTGCATCGGCGCCGGATCGCTCGCGCTGGCAGACACCACCATGCTGTACTCCATGGCATGGTTTTCTTCGAGTGTCTTCACGACACGGGCGACCGTGGAGCGTTTTTGACCGACCGCCACATAGATGCAAAACACCCCAAGACCCTTTTGATTGATGATCGTATCGACCGCAATGGCGGTCTTGCCGGTCTGGCGGTCGCCGATGATCAATTCGCGTTGGCCACGACCGATCGGAATCATGGCATCGATGGCCTTGATACCCGTCTGCAACGGTTCGCGAACGGACTGGCGGGTGTTCACACCCGGTGCAACGACTTCAATACGAGAAGAGTGGGGTGACGTGATCGAACCTTTTCCGTCAATCGGCTGACCAATGGCATTCACGACGCGGCCAACCAGCGCTTCGCCGACCGGAATTTCCGCGATGCGGCCGGTCCGCTTGACCGGATCACCTTCTTTGATTCCGACATCGTCGCCCATCAATACGGCGCCGACGTTGTCTTCTTCGAGGTTCAGCGCGATGCCATAAAGCCCCCCGGGAAATTCGAGCATTTCACCGGCCATGGCTCCGTCCAGGCCGTACACCTTGGCAATCCCGTCTCCGACCTGGATGACGGAACCGGTTTCCTTAACGTCGACCTGCTTATCGAAGCTCTTGATCTTTTCTTTGATAATAGCACTGATTTCTTCCGCCCTAATCTGCATGACAACTCCTTATTCTCGCGTCAACGCGACTTGCAAATCGCGCAAGCGGCCTCGGACCGTGCTGTCGACCACCGTGCTGCCGATTGAGATCTGCAAACCGGCGAGATGACTGGCGTCGGCCTGAAACGTCACATCCACGTCGCGCTTCAGCGTTTCACGTAGCCGCACTCTGATACGATCTTGTTCCATTACAGGAAGGGGCGCAGCAGAAGAAACCGTCACCGGTTGTGTCCCCTTAGATTGGTCAACCAGCTTACCGAACGCATCGGCGATTTCCGGTAAAAACCCCACCCGGTTCTTCCTCACCAATTGGCCCAGAAAAGCCTTACCGATTGATGGGCAGCTGAGCTTGTCTCCCAGCGCGGTGAGGACTGCAATCTTTTCCTCTACTCCGAAGGCCGGCGACGCCACGACGTGGCGCAGCTGGTCTGATTCCGTCATGGCCTGACTAATGCTGTCCAGGGTACTCCTTGTCACTTCGATGTTCGATTGATCGAGCAGCTCGAACAGAGCCTGTGCGTAACGTCGCGCAACTGTTGTCTTAATCACCGTTCCCTACTCACTCTTGTTATTTGGACAGACCCGAAAGTTTCGTGCGAGTCACGAAGTAGAGGTGCGAAAGTTAGCATTGAGACCCATAAACTGTCAATACGATGCCGACGGCTGATGGTCCGTGGAAGTCTCGTCTGAACTCGTCAGTGTATACTGAAATTTGAGCGGTAGATCATGTTCCGATGCCTCAGAATGGCACTCACACCTGGGAGTGAAAATAGTGAAAAAAGTGCGTGGAGGTGGGCCATGCAACCACGATTCGCCATACCTGCACTGGTGGTTTATCTAGTTTTTAGTCTGTTTCACGGTTACGCGCTGGCCTATCGGGAATACTTCACTCAAGAGCAGCGGGCTCAGCTAGAAAAAATCCAGACCGTTTTGGTCGACGTCATCACCCTCACTGATCAAGGAGATGCAACCCCCGCTCCCTTGTCTGATGTTGTTGCGCAGCGCCTTCACGAAGTTGGATATGCAACCGTCCGGGATCCTGCCACGCCTCATGACGCCGTCTTTCGCGTCAAGTGTGAACAGCGCAAGACCTGGGATGGCACGACAGCAACCGGAGGTGACGCAGACCTGCCTGATGCGCCTGCCCGTCTTTGGAAAGGCCCAGCCTGCCAGCTCACTTATCTGCTTGGAGGCATAAAGATCAAGTGGCGGAAAGAAGTGCGCACTGAGTTTGAAGATGCCGTTGCCGCGGCGCAGGCGGCCGATCCCGGCGTTTATGCGATGACCAAGCTACAGGAGGCATTGGAAGCATATGAGTTCCCCCTCCTCTTGGCGGCAGAATGGGGTCATGCGGATCGCCTCCTCAAGATTCTCGATTCACCGAATACCAGCCAGGCCCGGAAGATCAAGATCATGTCCCTCCTGGGTGACATGCAGGCGGACGAGGCCCTCCCGAAACTGAAGGAAGCTCTGAAAGATCGAGATCTCGCGAAACAGGCGCTCGTCGCCATGGGCAATCTCGGGAAAGAGGGCATTCCATTGCTCGTCGACATGATGAATTCATCGCCGCAAGTGGGAATTCAGGCGGCTGCGGCAAAGGCTCTCGGCCAGATCGGAGGCATCCACGGGGATGCCTCTGTGGTCTTGCCGTTACTGGCAAAGCTCCAGGATCCGAAAACGGACTGGATCGTCTTGACGGAGGTTGCATGGTCGCTGGGTAAGATACCTGACAAGCGATCAATCCAACCGCTCTATGATTTAGACAAGAAACTCCAGGCCATTCGCGACCCAGACAACATCATCCTCAAGAAACTCAAGGAAGCCGTGTTTTGGGGGATCAAACAATGCGATACCTGGGATCAGTACAGTTAGGCCCGCGTTTCGACAATACCTTTTTCCTCTCCTGCACTGGTTGATTCCGACTGTCGTCCCTTTATTGGCGCCCCTTGAGCAAGTCGCGGATTTCCATCAGTAATTTTTCCTCATTCGTCGGCCCTGGCGGCGGTGGGGGAGGTGGAGGAACAGTCTCTTTCTTAAATCGGTTTACCTGCTTGACCAAGATAAAGATGACAAACGCAATAATGAGGAAGTCGAACACACTCTGCAGAAAAACTCCATAATTGAGAGTCGGAGCCCCTGCGGCTTTGGCCGCAACCAATGAAGGGTGAGACGTATCCGACAGATTAATGAAGAGACTCGAAAAATCCACTTTGCCCATCAGCAGTCCCAGCGGCGGCATGAGAACGTCGCTGACCATCGACGACACGATCTTTCCAAACGCCCCCCCGATGATGACACCGATCGCCATATCCAGGACATTGCCCCTCATGGCGAATTCTTTGAATTCTTTCAGCATGGCTCTCCTCCTCTGAGAAGTCCGTTAGAAAAGCGCTACAACAGACGACCTATCGTTTGCGGGTGGTGTCGAACGCATACCCTAACGTCAATAAGTACAGATTGTCCGTATCGCCCGTGCCGGCGGGAGGGCGATTGTTGTATCGGGTGGTCACTTGGAAACCGCTCGTCAGACCTGCCAGAATCTTCAGACGCACCCCGTTATCCATGGTGTAGAAGAAATCCGAGAAGTTTTGGATCGATGGGAAAATTTCATTGTGGTGGAACAAGGTGATTCGATCGTCAAAGAGCGGCCAATCCCACTTCATCGCGATACGACCGCGAAAACTGGCCTTGTCGTCGGTGATGCTGTTATCGCGATAATCCTCATTGAAATACGCTGCGCCGACTTCGGTGTAAAACGTCATATCTTTAAATATTCCACCGAAGTCTCCTCGCTCGATCCATTGGTATCCAGGTCCGCTCGCAATCGCCGTTCTTAGCTTCAGATTCTGAAAAAAATCGTTTTCGACGTACGCCGATGCGAACCAGAACAGCCGTTTGGTGATGAAAAAGTCGAGCTTGATGGTTCCCCGGGCATTTCGCGCGATGAGGCTCCCGGCATTGTCGCCATAGACGTACCGCCCCAGCAGGGTCAATCGGAGCTGCTCGCTCCGGGCGATAAAGTCTCCGACTAGGCTCACGTTGCGGAGTTGGCTGTTGCCTGTGGACTGAGAATACCCCGCGTTCAAACTGCCGCTGTAGATGACCGGGGGTTGGACCACCGGGTTGACCTGCGTCACGGCATCCATCGGCACGCTTACGATGCTGCCATTGGGACCGGCGTGCAGCTTCATCGTTCCAGCCTCAGCCTCTTCGGCTGTCCCGACCAGGACGGTCCCCTCTTTTAAATGAAATGGAATCGGATGAGAGACTGACAGCTTGCTCACCTCCGACCATTTGACCTTAATGAGATCCTCCATCAGAAGACTCTTGATCTGGAGCACTCCACCCACCATCTCTATCACTTCCCCATGGATAACGCTGCCGTCTTTCAGCGTGATAACATCCTGAGCTGGAACCGCAGCCTCTAGCATCGGGGTCGAGTCATCAGTCGGAAATGCTGAGCTCACCGCTGCGGTCGTCAGAGACAGAACCGTGACCAACAGAAGTGCGACGATGGAATGCTTCATTGATCCTCCTTGGTATCTATACGTACTTACCTAGAGCTAATCATCCTTAGGTGTATACCGATTTTTCTGGAGTAGGGCAACTAGATTATTTTGTTAATAATTTGTTAACAAATGGGCTGAGGTGGAGGGCGCTGCTTCAGATCTTGTCGTGATGCCCAATAGTTCAAGCCCGCGACTGCTGGCAAACGTAATATGCGGTCTCCTCGTGAGAGAGGAGGCGGCGAGTGTTCTCAACCGTCCGTTATCGACCGAACAATCCTTTGAGCAATTCCTGCCCCTCCCGTTTGAGGTCTTCCGGTCTCGTCGTGCCCTTGAGCAATTCACCAACCGCCTCTTCCACTTTCTTCTTGACCTGCTCCTGCACTTTCCCTGTCAGTCCTTTGACATCGACTCCGTATGACGGAGCTTGGGCGGTGCCGGTGATGGTAAGTGGAAGACTGAGTCGACCGTCTTTCATCGCGATCTTGACGACGGGCGAGGCACCGGAGAGTTTCTGGCTCACCTCCTGCGAGAGATTCAGGTTGACGAGCAAGTTCAGTCTCTGGTCAAACCCGATCGTGCCGCCGCCCGTGGCCTGAAAGTCATGGCTATCCATCAAGAGGTTCTGCAACCTGATGATCCCTTGCTTAATGGCGAGATCTGTCTCGATCGTCGAAAAGACCGTGGCGTTGGGGTCATCGATTGAAATACCGGCAACTTTCAGGGCTGACACCACTTCTTGGAGAATATTCACGCCTTGGATCTTGCCGTTCTTCACGGCCATATGACCGGTGCCCTGCAAGGCCTTGGTCAATTCAGGCGGGGAGAACCCTCGTCCTTGCACCGAAAGATCCGCACCGGCTGTTCCGCTGACGGAGATCGGCGTCTCGGCGACGGAGGCAAGTGCTGGACCGAGCTGCAGGCCTTGAATCGTCACGGCCCCATTAAATGGGGGGACCTCAGACCCCGTGACGAGTTTGCCGTTCCCTTTCACCTGACCGTCGAACAGTTGAAATGACAACGAATTCAGCTTGGCCTCTTTCCCTTTGAGCTCCGCCGTCATCTGAAGGTTTTTAATCTCGACAGGTTTTTTCAATACGGCCGTTCCTGGAAGATTGGCGACACTGATCATCGGTGCATGAATAGTAGCCGTGGCATTCAGAGAGGTCCCTCGGCCTTCAACAGACAGGTCGGCTCCGACGGCACCGTCAATCGACAGCGGCATGTCTGCGACGGCAGCAAGCGCCGGTCCAAGCTGCAGCCCCTGAATCGTCACGGTTCCACTGAACGGAGACGTTTCAGATTCACTGATCAGGTTTCCGTTTCCCTTCACGTCGCCATCGAAGAGTTGCAGCGAGAGGGCATTCAGTTTGACCTCCTGGCCTCTCACTTCCGCGACAATTGTTAAATTCTTGATGTCGACCGGTTTCTTCAGAGGGAGGGTAACCGGAAGGTTTGCAGTGTTGATCACCGGTGAGGTGATCGTGACCGTGGCATCATGGTCGACTACTTTTCCCATAACGGTAAAGTCCGTCTTCCCTACGCTCAGCTGGAAGTTGATGGCCTCAAGGTCCATCGTTTCTTTCAGTGGGCCGAAGGTGCCGTCGAGTTTCACCGGCATGTTGAAAGGCTGTACCAGTGAGGCGAACTGCAGGCTCGGAGTCTGCCCGAGCCGAACGTCTCGAAGGAGGACTTCCAAGTCTTGCAAGACATACTCCGTCGTTTTTGCAGCCGATTGATCACGGTAGGTCAGTTTCCCGCCGTCGATTGAAACCCGCTCCACGGCCAACAGCGCCAGAATCTTGAGCGGCCCCTCGGCCGACGGAACCGGCGCACGTGACGGCGTTTCAGGAACAGCCACACCTTTGCGACCGATCGTCGACGCGTTCAGAACCCCGTTCTTGTTCTTGATGACCGTAATGACCGGATTGCGAAGCGTGATTTCTTCCACCTCGACTTGGCCGCTCAACAACGGCATCAACTTCACGCCCACATCCAACGACGATAGCGACGCAAACGAACCTGAATCAAACGACGGATCGTCCAGCACCGTAAATCCTGCCACACGCGCGCCGATCCTTGGCCAAATCGTTAAACGGATATCTTCAAGCTGGACCTTGCGATTGAGGGCTTCTTCGATGATCGGTTTGTATTGGTCTTGATACTTATTGAGGTCGACCAGGAAGGGAAGCGAAAGCACCACACCGACGAGGAGGACTACCAGGACGAGCAAGCCTATCGCGATTTTCATCTCGATCGCCTCCAATTAAGAAAGTCAGTATATAAACGGATTTGGGGTGAGTCAAACGAGCGGCGCCGCAGACTGGCCGTGGCAAGGTTATTCTAGAACCTATCTCAAAATAGTTGACGGCGAGACTATCTATCCCTATAAGTCCGGTCATGCTTCGCCTACGCGATGACCAATGGGACCGGATTCAGGAACATTTTCCCGAAGAACACATCCCGGACAGTCGTCCCGGCCGCAAACCGATCCCAACACGAGCCGTCTTGGAGGCCGTACTCTGGATCCTGAACACCGGGGCCCAGTGGCACTTGCTCCCCCAGTGCTATCCGAACTACAAGACCGTCCATCGCCGGTTTCAACAGTGGTGTCAACAGGAGGTGTTACGGGAGGTCCTCACCCAACTGGCCAATACGCTGCGGGACGAAGGGGCGATCGACGAACGGGAGAGTGTCATCGACGCCACCTTTGCGGCGGCCAAGGGCGGCGGGGACGCCGTGGGCCTCACGAAACGCGGGAAGGGCGTGAAGATTCTCGCGATCGTGGATCGGCCGGGCTCCCCCTCTCCGTCAGGACACACGCGGCGAATCATCATGAGGTCACGTTGGTGCAACTCAGTTTCGACTTTTACATGCTGGAGGCGAAGCCGGAGCATCTCATGGGGGATCGCGCCTATGACAGTAATGGCCTGGATGACGACCTCAAACAGGACGGCGTGAACCTGATTGCCCCTCACCGCTCCACGCGCAAATTCAAGACTCAGGACGGCCGCCATCTGCGGCGCTACCAGCGGCGCTGGCTCGTCGAACACTTCTTTGCCTGGCTCCAATGGAAGCGGCGGCTCCTTATTCGCTGGG
Source organism: Nitrospira sp. (assembly GCA_019636815.1). Lineage (GTDB taxonomy): Bacteria > Nitrospirota > Nitrospiria > Nitrospirales > Nitrospiraceae > Nitrospira_D. The sequence goes on along the minus strand of JAHBWT010000018.1, from coordinate 6,093 downwards.
AATACTACGCCACCAATTTCCTCGGCTTTGTCCAGCTCGCCTGCATCACGATGCTCCTCAAGCAATTTTGAGATAGGTTCTATACAAAGCTATTAACGCCGAAATTACTGATGGGAATGTTTTTGGAAGAACTCCGCGATGGCTGATTTGTCGATCTGTCCCTGAGCTGTCCTCAAGACGAGCGATTCGAAGGCGGATTCATCTGCGTCTAACGTGAGTCCATTGAGCTTTAAGAACACGAATGCGGCCATTGCTCCCGTTCGCTTGTTACCGTCGATGAATGGATGATTCTGAACAATGTGGTACAGATAGGCTGCTGCCATTTCAACGAGGTCGGCATGGAGATAGTGATCCCCGAAACCCGCTTCAGGCATTCCGATCGCAGACCGTAGCAACTCAACGTCACGAACGCCTAGACTTCCTCCATACCGTTCAATCTGGTCGGCGTGGATATCGATGACATCCTCTACTGAGAGAAATTGTGGCTCAGCCATGAGCTAAGCTAGCTTTTTCAACATCTTTCCATACCGTCGGTTGCCTTCGTCCAGCGCCGCACGGAACTTCTTTTGGCGAGCGGTGCCCTGAGCAGGTGTTACGATGAGGCACTTCCCGTCTGTTCTAATGTTGAGCGGCGTTTCCGCATCAATGTCCAACAGATCAAGTACGCCTCGATCAATGACAAGAGCCAGACTGTTACCATGCTTGGTTAATTTCTTGATCATCCTCCGCCTCCAACAATCGGTTAATACAATGATGATCCATTGTATCACCATATTCGGACTGGATAAAGCATGAAAAGTACCCGGAATCTGTATCTTTCTCACGTGGACGTGGATAAGCGTCGGTGGAGTCGTCACCTAGCTATCGCGCCAAGGAAGTGCTGGACCGAACGATCGTGGATGGGCGGTGTAAAGGTTGACGAAAAGAGCTGGGATGACCCGCTCGCCCGAACTGCCCTGCGATGGCATACACGAAGCAAGACCAGCCCTCCAATTTGCGACTTGCGATATGATGCGTTTCTCATGCCCAGTTTTCTAACCGTAGACCCGGAACACGCCGAAACTCGCGGAGGTTGTTGCTGACAAGCCGCACTCCGAGACTCAGCGCATGGGCGGCAATGAGCATGTCCATTGAACCGATCGGCGTTCCCTTCGCCTCAAACTGAGCGATCTCCAACGGGCCCAGAAACTGTTCGAGCGCACGGCGATTCTTGGACACAGATCGGCTTTTGCTGACCCCGTAGGTCAACTCTGCGGCCGTGATGCTGGAAATGCCGATCTCTTTGACCGGCTGAGACAGGAAGCGTTCAATGACGCTTGGAGGCTGTTGCTTGATGAGGTAGATGCAGATGTTGGTATCCAGCATCACCTTCATGCGAAGGAAGACTTCCGTTTCTGCAGCGGTGGCTGCCGCCTCCCTTCTTCCATGAAGTCGGCAGTAAACATGGCCAGACTGTCGGTAAGCGACTGCCACGTCTGCTTCTTGGGACGAATAACAAGCGTATTACCCCGGCGTTGAATCTCGACTTCGTCGCCCTCTAGCTGAAACTCGCGAGGAATTCTTACCGCCTGGCTGTTGCCGCTCATAAAGAGCTTGGTCTTCTTCTTTGTCGCCACCGTAAGATTGTCTCCTTAAAGATGGTGTATATACATGATGATATACACCGGCACCTCTTCTGTCAACGAGGAGCTACCGGTATGGATAGGATCGCAAAAACTCCACAGCTTGCGGGCCTTCATGAATAGAGATCGATGCCGTCATGTTCGACGGAGCCAGTTATGACGGCGACTTGGGCTCAACGGACCGCTATTTGATACGCCCACATGCAGCCAGATCTGGCCAGAACTCGCTAACAGACATGACGGAAATGCACGACACAAGATCCAACTCCACGTTCCTATTCAAGAGTAGCCTCCACTGGGGAAGGTCGTTTATGCGACCCGCAGCACCAGCCGCTTGCCACACGCCTTCACATATTTTCGCAGCGTCGCGATCGATGGAGAGTGTTTTCCACTGGCAAGGGCACGCTCTAGACGAGCGACAGCCGGAGCCTGTGTGCCCATTCGTGCCGCCACTTGGCTTTGGGTCAGCCCCGCTTCTTGCCGTGCCTTAAGCAAGGCATCGAGCAGAGCAGACTCTTCGCGTTCAATACGCTCTACCTCCGCCCGCACCCCAGAACGACGAAGGAGCTTCCGGACAAGTTGATCATGTGTCCGCACGTTTAACCTCCTTCATGCGCGCTTCAGCGATCTCACGTTCTCGCCGAGGCGTCTTTTCCGACTTTTTGACGAAGCTATGCAGCATAACGATTCGTTTACCCGCCAACGCACACAAGAACACTCGAGCAATCCCCTCTTCCCCTTTCAACCGTAATTCAAAGAGCCCGTGGCCAAATGCCTTGGTATGCAGGGCTCCAAGATGTGGTCCCAGCACGATCATCCGTCGAGTGAGAACGATATACCGCGCCGCCAGGGTGTCTGGCAGAGCAAGAATATCGTCCTGCACAGCCTCGCTGTAATAGCCGATCGTGTAATCCGCGTCAAAGAATAACAATTATGTTATGCTGCCGCAAGGCGAGGGAGAGACTATGACACGCAGGAATGAGGAGCAGTGGTGTCGGACACCGAGCAAGAGCTATGTGGATTGACTCGACGCCTGGCTAGCTGGCGGCCAAGGGTATCTCAACAACAGATTCGCCATGCTCGGCGGGACAACCTATGACAGTGATTTCACTTCCCTCGAACGTTATTTCTTTCACTTTGCCATGACAACCAGAGCCGGCCGATGAGTCGCGAATGATCGAAATGCACAAAGCAAGACCCGACCCCGCCTCCCTCTTGAAAACCCCACAGCTTGCGGGTCTTCATGAATAGAGACCGACGACGTCATGTTCGACGGATCAAGCTATGACGGCGACTTGAGCTCAACGGACCGCTATTTGAGACGTCCACATGCAGCCAGATCCGGCCATGGCCCACTAGTAGACACGACGCTAATGCACGACACAAGATCCGATTCCACATTCCCCTTCCCTATAAATATAATAAAATCATCCTCTTCTGTAGGTCTTCCCCATAAAAATTGACATGGTCATGAATTCTGCGCTACCACTGCGCGTATAAAAATTCACGGCGTGGAGATTGAAACATGGGTATTGTCTTTAAACCGTATGTCGCTTTCGGCCTAGGTAGTTCTGTCCGCCAACTCACCTATGAATTCGACAACGCCAGAACGCTCCACATCAAAGGTCCTGTTTCAGATATCATCGAAACAATTCCACTTGAAGGCGCACAGGCCAAGAGACTCAGAACCGGCGGCCTCGTATCGAACTTTGCCGCCAAAGTGTGTGATGTTGGCGATGTCATGATCATCGCATCTTCGAGCAAAGAAACGCTTTGCCCGAACATCAGCGGCGTGCAAGCTTTTATGCAGGCAGTTGAAGGTACGCACCCCGATGTGCAGCCAATCAAGCCTGTCGAGTTAGAGGATTTTGTTCTTTGCATTCCTCAAATGCCTCAAACTTTAGATGACGCCATGTTTGCGCTCTGCGAAAACAGCCTACGATTTAATGGTGATTTTGTGAAGGTCGGACAGATGGTAAAAAAAGGCGACCCTGTAACCTTATCCGGAGAGCCTGTTATAGCTCCAGTCGACGGGAAAATTGTTATGCTCGGTGCAATGAATGTTCGTTCAAGATGGAATAAAGGTGAGAAATGGCCCACTTACACCAGTATGGGCAGCGACAATCCAGTCACGCGTGACTGTTTTGAAACACGTTTCAAAATTCAGCCTGTTAAAGGCAGCAGCTTAACGGATAGTATTACTTATGCTTATCATAAAATATTTGAAGGCTTTGAACTTGGCTATGCCAATCCTGCTCCCATTGCCAGAAGATTGGCACAGGGTGGTGAATCTCATGCAGAGAAATCAGTCGCAACCAAAAAAACGCGAGGGTATGAAGCCATAGAAATGCTTCAAAGTGCCAAATATAAAACACAGGCCATTAATCCCTCGGGAGAAGTTACTGATTATGATTAGCTGGGAACCCTGAATCCCGCCTTTCCCGCCCCCATTTCCCTGTTATAACAAAATTGCTCTGGAAACCGGTTTCTGGAAATAGGCTGATTCGAGTAAACAAGTTTCTCCCATGCGGCTGAAATCCTTGTAGTGCTCCCCTGCAATCAAGCCACCTGCGTTGATTGTTGCGCCCGATATCGGGCCGGGCTTTGATAACCCAGCGCCTGATGTGGCCGCTCCTGGTTGTACCAGTGCATCCAGTCTCGAATGACGTGCCGTGCCTCCTCGAATGTCTGAAACACACGAAGAAACAAATGTACCGGGAGTCTTTTCTGCAAGCGCAGAACAAAGCTTTCGCTGAGAGGGATGCGTGAAGGGCTTGCGCGAGGCAAGAGCGCATATATGGGGGTCAGATCTTGTTCTGTGTGTCAAGATGACAGAGGAAAGATCTGATAACAAACCCACTGCGCATCGTATTTCTCGGGGTGCCTCAAGCCTGCTACAAACTGATCGAGTCATGTGTGCCCACGGAGTGTCCCGGGCGATTATTGCCGGCGATGGCGGGCCAGCAGCTTCACGGACATCCCAAGAGATCGTGCTTCCGCCGCTAATCGTTTGTCTGCCGTCAGAGTTGATGCTTCGGCAGACTCCGCAATGGCGAGATGCAACGCATCCAACGTTCGGAGTGTGCCCCACAGTTGACCTAACCATGCTCGCGCCACGCGATAGTCGCGTGGCCGCACAGGCATGATACGGTAATATCCTTCCTCCACATGGGCGTCAATTTGGGTGAGGATGCGGCCCCCTTCTTCTCGAGACAGAGTTCGCTCGCGTATCTTGCGCGAAATGGCGGACGTGAGCTCGACGAGTGGTAACTCACTGATGACCGGCGAAGAGAGCCGTCGCAAGGTCCGTTCGGCCAGGATGCTGAGCGGCTCAGGACAATAATATGCGGCCAGTACGCTGGTATCGACGTATGTGATCACGCGCGATCTTCCATCCGCGCTTCTTGAATCAGGGTGCTCAGTGGGCGGCCTTTAGGTCTGATCGTGCGGCGAAGAGCCTTCAGTGAGGGGAGGCGTTTTTTTTGTATATCAGGGGGGACCAATTTGGCGATGACGGCTCCCCGCCTGGAAATGGTAATGGTTTCACCAGCCTCCACACGATCGAGGAGGACCTTGAGCTGGCGCCGTGTGCCTTTGATATTGATAGGTCCCATGTACATCTCCTATGTACATTGCAAATGTATATGGGGAGAGAATCGTGGTCAAGAGTAGAAAGGAGAAGTCAGGATGCCCGAGTAATGTAGGCGGTCATCGGTGTGGCCTCTTTCGGGAAAAAGAACTGCCTGCTCAATTGGTCTCGTGTGGTTTGAAGTTCCTGGCTCCATGGATAAAACCGAGCACATACACGGCACGGTCTTGAATCTCGTAGAGTAGCCGGTAGTGTTTGATGAAGAGCTCACGTACAAGCGGGTTTTGGAATTCAGGGACAATGCGTCCACGTTGAGCCAGCGTGGTGAGCGAATTCGCTGTATTCAGGACTTCTTCAAGAAAGGCCAACGCAGAGAGGGGAGCGTCCTTGGCGATGTAGGTGACGATGTCGTCGAGTTCGTTCCGTGCGCTTGTTGTCCAGACTACTTCGCGCCGTTGTTCAGCCACCCTGCCCGTAACTCTTGCTTGACCTGTTCGTGGCTTATGGTTTTGCCTTGCGTGACTTCCGATTTGCCGCGTTCGATCGTTTGCAGGACATAGAGGTGGTACTGGATGTCGTCAAGCGAACAGTCATCCGGTAGCTTCCGTACCAAATCGAGAACGGTTTCCTTCGTGCTCATACCGTACACCTCACTATATATGAGGAATTGTATGCCAGGCGTTCCATGAAAGCAATTTGAGTGTAGGTTGTATGTATGTTGTGCGAGATGGCTGCTTTCAGCGGACGCCTTTGGTGTTCCTATTTGATCGAGTGCGAATCAAGCGCAGGTGATGGATCTGCCTCTGCTGTGTGAGTCCCGCTTTTGTTGACAGCTGTTTCCACGCTGTGGTACCGTCGGCCTTCATTTTCGCCAAATAGGCA